>JALHFU010000327.1:0-2054 GCA_022838525.1 Hyphomicrobiales bacterium
GAAAACCCGAAAAACACGGCGGCGCGGATGTATGGGTCTCCATGCACCAGTCCGGTGGTCATGCGGCCTTCCCATTTTGAGACATGTCGCAGGGGAAAGGCGCCCATTAGACGCCGGGGGTGGTGCCGGCAACCCCTTCCCCTGCGTCGTCTCGGCGCGCCCGCCGGCGGCCCTCAGACCGGCTTTCCGCCGTGATTTTTCGACGTTTTCCGGCCATTTCGGCCGGAATCGCCGTCTGTGGCGGGGTTCGAGCGGCAATTCCCTCAAGGTGAGGTCGCGCGAAGGGCGGAATCGTCGTCCGTCCTGCTGCGGAATGGTACTTTTTTCGTGTCCTCAAATATGGATTTCTTCGTCTCGCGATTAATATTTCTGGTAATCCAAAATTATATTCAATCACTGCCCCTTATAATTCGATGAAACATTTACATTGCGATAATAATTGGCAAGTCAAAGGAAGATCGTCTTTCCACAGGTGGGGTAGAGCGCCGGCAAGCGGACCATCGGCCCGGCGCGGGGCGAACAGGGGCTGACGACGCCGGCTTAGGCAGCCGGCGGCCGATCGCGCGCGATTGATCCTCGATTTCCGGGACCCGGGCGCGATCCGGAGCCCGGATTGCCCGCATCTCCGGAAAGACCAACTGAAACCGGACTTGGCATCCTCGATAAGAAAATCGGCAGGATGGATGCGGGAAAACATAAAATGACAAAATTTAGATTTGGAATTTCTTCTCGATTGGGGCTCGGCTTCGGATTTATGCTTATTCTCATGCTGGCGTTGACCTCGGTGTCCGTCGTTGAGGTCAACACGCTCAACGCGAACCTGTCGCAGATCAACGAGATCAATTCCGTCAAGCAGCGCTTCGCCATCAACTATCGCGGCAGCGTGCACGACCGCGCGATCGCGATTCGCGACGTGACCATGCTTTCCTCCGGGGAACGGGCGGGGGCGGTGGCGCTGATCGGGAAGCTCGCGGCCGACTACGCGCGCAACGAGGCGGCGATGGCGGAGATGATCGCCGGCCCGGCGGGCGCCTCGGCCGAGGAGCGCCGCATCCTGGCCGACATTGCCGACATCCAGGCGCGCGCCGATCCCCTCGTGGCGGACATCATCGCGCTCCAGGAGGCCGGCGACACCGCGTCGGCTCTGGACGGGCTGGCGCTGGTGCGTCCGCTGTTCGACGCATGGCTCGGCGCGATCAACGAGTTCATCGACCACCACGAGGCGGTCAACCAGTCGATCGGCGCGGAGGTCAGCGAGGCGGCCGGAAGCTTCCAGACGCTCGCCTTCTGGTCGCTCGCCTTCGCCGTGGCCCTCGCGCTTGCCGCCGCCGCGCTCGTCAGCCGGTCGATCACCGTTCCGCTCGGCAGGCTCGCGAAGGTCATGCGCGGCATGGCGGAGGGCGACTACGAGGTCGCGGTTCCCTATGTCAGCCGCCGCGACGAGGTCGGCGACATGGCGGCCACGGTCGAGGTGTTCCGCAAGAACGGCCTGATGGTCGCGCAGATGACGGCCTCGGAGGCCGAGCGGATCGCCGGCGCCCTCGACGCCAAGGGCCAGATCGACGCCGTGTCCCGATCGCAGGCCGTGATCGAGTTCGAGGTCGACGGCACGATCGTCCGCGCCAACGAGAATTTCTGCGCCGTCACCGGCTACGGCCTCGAGGAGATCAGAGGCCGTCATCACAGCATGTTCGTCGAGCCGGCCTTCGCGCAGAGCGCCGACTATGCCGAGTTCTGGCGCACGCTGCGCGGCGGGGAGTTCGTCGCCGCGGAGTTCAAGCGCATCGGCAAGGGCGGCAGGCAGGTCTGGATTCAGGCGTCCTACAATCCGATCCTCGACCCGGACGGCAAGGTGGTGAAGGTCGTCAAGTTCGCCACGGACATCACCGGCCGGGTCCGTGCCGTGACGGAGATCGGCGCCGGCCTCGACCGGATGGCGAGCGGCGATCTGGTCTGCGAGATCGCCGAGCCCTTCATTCCGGCGCTCGACAAGCTGCGCCTCGACTTCAACAACTCGGTCGAGACCCTGCGCCGCGCCCTGCAGACGGTCGGGC
>JALHFU010000111.1:0-10619 GCA_022838525.1 Hyphomicrobiales bacterium
CGCAAGGCCGAGCGAATGGAAGCTGTGCACCGCCACCGCGCCCGCCTCCGTGCCGAGCAGCCCGGCGAGCCGCGTGCGCAGTTCCTCGGTCGCCTTGCGCGTGAAGGTGACGGCGAGGCACGATCCGGCCGCCACGCCGAATTCCAGCACCAGATGGGCGATGCGGTGGGTGAGCATGCGCGTCTTGCCGGAGCCGGGGCCCGCGATCACCATCAGCGGTCCGTCGACCGCCTCGGCGGCGCGTGCCTGATCCGCGTCGAGCCCGGCGAGAACGCCGGTGCGGCCCGACGGCTGCGCCGGCGCCGCTTCGAAGGGCGCGGTCGCCTCGTCGGGCGCGTCCTGCCTTGTCTTTGGCTTCGCCGGACGCGCGCGGCGAAGGAGCAGGGCGTCGAACAGCAGCTGCGTTCCGGCGAGACGGTCGATCTCGCCCTCCTCGAACAGGCGGATGACGCCGTATTCGCCGTCATAGCCGGCCTGCCGGATGACCGCGCCGGACCTCAGCCGCCTCACCGCCTCGCCGAGCAGCGGATGAACCCTGGCGACGTCCTCGACGGGCAGGTCCTCCAGCACGCCGAGCTCCGGTCCGAGCGCGGCGATCGTGCGGTCGTAGACATGCGACACGGCCTTGGAGCCGACACCGCTGCCGACGATCTCGGAGAGGATTTCCGGCAGCGGCACCATGCTCGACACCGCGCCCGCCGTCGCCGGCGGCACGGCCTCGGCCTCGCTGCGGTCGGCGAGCGCCTCGACGCGGTGCGCCACGCCGACGGTGACGGGCTTGCCGCAGGCCGGGCAGCGGCCGCCGAGCGCGATGGTTTCCTTCGGCGTCAGCCGCACGCCGCAGCCGCGGTGCCCGTCCATGTGGTACTTGCCTTCCTCGGGGAAGAACTCGACCGTGCCGACATAGCCATCGCCGGTCTCGAGCGCGCGGCGCAGGGCAAAATAGTCGGCCTCGCAGGAGAAGCGCGTCGCCTCGCGGCCGAGCTTGCCGGGCGAATGCGCGTCGGAATTGGAGGTGAGGCGGAAGCGGTCGAGCGAGGAGATGCGCCAGTTCATGGCCGGGTCGGAGGAGAGGCCCGTCTCCACTGCGAAGATGTGGCGGGCGAGGTCACCATAGCATTCCTCGATCGAATCGAAGCCCGATTGCGAGCCGAGCGCGGCGAACCACGGCGTCCAGATATGCGCCGGCACCAGATAGCTGTCCGGCCCCGATTCCAGCGCGATCTCCAGGAGGTCGCGCGAGTCGAGGCCGAGGATCGGCCGCCCGTCCGAGGCGATGTTGCCGATGCGCCCTAGGCTCGCCGCCAGCCTGTCGGCCGCGTCGAGGTCGGCGGCATAGATCAGGTGATGAATCTTCCGGCTCTTGTCGCCCTTCTTGTAGATGGTCGAGATTTCCGTGGAGAGCATGAAGGAGACCGGCCGCCGGCCGGCGGGCGGCAGCGTCTCCAGAAGCGCCGCTTCGATCTCCGGCCTGAGCCGGAAGAGGCCGTTGCCTTCGGCCACCAGCTTGTCCTTGATCTCGGCGAGCCAGCCCGGATGCACGCAGTCGCCGGTGCCGACCACGGCGATCCCCTTGCGCGCCGCCCACCAGAACAGGTGCTCGAGATCGAGGTCCCGGCTCGTGGCCCGGGAATATTTCGAGTGGACGTGCAGATCGGCAAGGAAGGTCATGAGACGACGCCATTCATCTTGCGGACGGGGCGCGGCAGGTCCGCCGCCCCGGCACCACATTGATAGCAGGCCGAGCCCGAACGGTTCACAGGAAAACGGCGCAAATCACAGCATTTGACGCGGTGTCTTTGCTAGGGGTCGGTCGGCGACAAGGGTGCGTCGGATCATCGAGGACACGATTGCCGGCCCGGCGACGAAGCCGATGCTCTCCGGCGCGGGGCCGGGCCGCAGGTTCCGGATCGTCCATTCCCGCCTTTGGCGGAAGGGGACTCCCCATCGGGAAAGAGCGGCAGATACCGGAATGCTGGGTGCAGGAAAATGCATCGAAATGCGAGCGGTCACCCTGCCTTCGAAGCCGCTCGCCAGCGATATACGAGGAAAACAGCGGAGAAACGGCGGATGTACCGCAATCCGGGACAAAATGTAAAATGCATTATGCATTGACAATCGCTGCCTGCTTCCCTTAAGGTTCTGGCAATTTCAGCCGGAATCGATAGGGAGGAGAACCATGATGCCGGAGTCTGGAAAGGGCCTGCTGACTGCCATTGCGCTGGCGACATCGCTGGGCATGGCCAGTCCCGCAGCCGCGCAGCAGATCGGAGTCGACGAGGACAACAAGGTCGTCACGGTCGGCGCATTCACGCCGGTCACCGGGCCGGTGCCGTTCTACGCCATCCTGACCCATGCCGCCGAGGCGTTCTATCGCCACCTCAACGACAATGGCGGCATAGAGGGATGGACCGTCCGCTATGTCACGCTGGACGACGGCTACGACCCGGCGCGCAGCGTCGCCGTCACCCGCCAGCTCGTGGAGGACGAGGGCATCTTCGCGCTGTCGGCCGCCGTCGGCACCGCGCCGAACGTCGCGGTCATTCCCTTCGCCTCCGAGGTCGGCCTGCCCATGATCGGCCCCATCGGCGGCGCCAGCGCCTTCTTCACCGCGGCGAACATCTTCCCGCTGCTGCCCGACTATGGCTGGTCGGCGGCCTCGAACGTCGACTACGCCGTCAACGATCTCGGCCTGAAGAAGATCGCGCTGCTGTGGGAGAACGACGAGCTCGGCCGTTCCGCCAAGCGCGGCTTCGACCTCTACATGGAGCATCTCGGGCTGGAGCCGGCCGAATCCGTGCCGTTCGACGTCTCGACGACCAATTTCAGCGCCCATATCCGGCGCGTCGCCAATTCGGGCGCCGAGGCCGTCATCCTGTTCGGGTCGAACGCCAACCTCGCCGCCGCGCTGAAGGCGGCGGATCTGCAGGGGCTGGACGTCGAGTGGTTCGCGCCGTTCTTCGCCGCCGATCCCTCCACCTTCCGGCTCGCCGGCGATCTTCTGAACGGCGTGCACTTCTCGTCCTGGCTGGTGCCGGTCACCAGCGACGACCCGCAGGTGGCCGCCTATCGCGAGGCGGTCGGCAAATACTACCCGGACGATCCGGTCGGCGTGTTCGGCCTCAACGGCTGGAGCAACGCCGCGCTCTTCGCCGAAGGCTTCCGCGCGCTTCTGGCCAGCGGCAACGAGCTGACGCGCGAGAACCTGATCGCCGCGCTCGACGGGCTCAAGGATGCCTCGGTCGGCGGCGCGCAGGGCGTCTCCTTCCAGCCGGGCGACCATCGCGGCACGCGCCAGGAAGGCATCATCCAGGCGCAGGAGGGCGAGTTCGTGCTGGTGCGCGAGTTCCGGCCCTATCCGGAAGTCGTCTTCGACGCGAAAACCGAATAGGCTGCCGCCGAAATAATGCATCCCGGCCGGACGGGCCGGGATGCCGCATTGCAGGCCAAATCCACGGGAGGATGGAATGAAGGCTGTTCCGCTGAGCGCGCCCGCGCGCCTCGATGGACAGGTCGCGCTCGTCACCGGCGCGGCGGGGGGCATCGGCAGGGCGACCTCGCTCGCGCTCGCCGAAGCCGGCGCGACGGTGATCGCGACCGACATCGTCGACAGCGCCGATTTCGGCCGCGCCGGCATCGCCTACAGGCGCTACGACGTGACCTCGGCGGACGAGACCGCGGCGCTCGTCGCCGATCTGCGTGAGAAGCACGGCCGGATCGACGTCCTCGTCCTGTGCGCCGGCACCATCTCCCACCGGCCGCTCGGCGAATCCACCGACGAGGAATGGCGCTCGATCCTCGACGTCAACCTGATGGGCGTCGTCAACCCGGTGCGCGCCGTCTATCCGGTCATGGAGGCGCAGGGCTATGGCAAGATGGTGGCGCTGGGCTCGATCGCCGCCAAGATCGGCGGCGTCGCCTCCGGGCCGTCCTACGTCGCGGCGAAGTCCGCCGTGCACGGCCTGATGAAGTGGGTCGCCAAGGCCGGCGCCGCGAAGGGCATCTACGCCAGCATCGTCGCGCCCGGCCCGGTCGAGACGCCGATGTGGCAGACCGTCACCCAGCGCGCCGCCCCGTCGCCCAACGGCAACGTGCCGCTCGGCCGCTTCGGCCAGCCCGAGGACATCGCCCAGGCGATCCTGTTCCTCTCCTCGCCCGCGTCGAACTGGATCACCGGAACGGTGCTCGACGTGAACGGCGGCATGCTGATGGACTGAGGCGATGAGCGGTTCCGAAACCATAGGATTCGTCGGCCTGGGCGTGATGGGCGGCCCCATGTGCCGCAACGTGGCGCTGAAGCATCCCGGCCGCGTCGTCGCCTTCGACCTTTCGTCCGCCGCGCTCGACGCGCTGGCGGACACCAGGGCCGAAAGGGCCGGCTCGGTCGAGGAGCTGGCGGCCGTGGCCGACGTGGTCTTCCTGTCGCTGCCCGGCGGGCCGCAGGTCGAGGCGGTGGCGGGCGGGCCGGTCGCCGCGCATGCGCGGCCGGGCTCGGTGGCGGTCGACCTTTCGACCACGCCGGTGGCGCTGGCCCGCAAGGTGGCGGCGGATCTCGCCGCCAAGGGCATCGCCTTCGCCGACGCGCCGGTGGCGCGCACCCGCGAGGCGGCGCAGCGCGGCGAGCTCAGCATCATGGTCGGCGCGCCGCAGCCGGTGTTCGACCGCATCCGGCCGCTCCTCGCCTACATGGCGACCGACATCACCCATGGCGGCGACGTCGGCGCCGGGCAGGTGCTGAAGCTCGTCAACAACATGCTGGTGTTCGAGAACGTGGTGACGCTGGCCGAGATGATGGTGCTGGGCGAGAAGGCGGGCGTCGCGCCCGCAACGCTGCTCGACGCCGTCTCGAAGGGGTCGGGCGACAGCTTCGTCCTGCGCAACCACGGCCGCAAGGCCATGCTGCCGCGCGACTTTCCCGAAAAGTCCTTCCCGCCCGAATATGTGCTGAAGGACATCGACTACGTCTTCCAGCTCGCCGCCGAGACCGGCGTGCCGCTGAAGGCGGCCGAGACCGTGCGCAGCTATTACGAGCGCGCCGTCGCGCAGGGGCTGGGCGGCCGCTACTTCCCGGCCGTCATCCGCCTCGTCGAGGACGGCGTCATGGCGGAGGACGAGACATGAGCGGCTTTCTCGGCGACCTCTTCCCGCTCCTGTGGTCGGGCATGATCATGGGCTGCCTCTACGCGCTCGGCGCGCTGGGGCTGGTGATGATCTTCAAGTCGTCCAAGGTGGTGAATTTCTCGCACGGCAATGTCGCGGGCCTCGCGGCCTTCCTCGTCTACGGGCTGTCGAGCGGCACGCTGATGAACCTGTCCTGGGGCTCGGCCGTGCTGGTGACCATCGTCGCCATCGTCGCCGTCGCCTTCCTCACCTATGCCATCATCTCGCCGCTGGTCTTTTCCTCCGACCTGACGGCGACCATCGCCACGCTCGGGATCGGGCTGATCGCGCAAGGGGCGACGCTGCTGATCTTCGGCGCCGACATCGTCAGCCTCGACCTGCCGGTGCCGCGCTACAGCACCTCGATCCTGGGTCTGCGCATCACCGGCTACGACCTGACGGTGCTGGCGGTGGCCGTGGCGACCATCGGCGGCCTGTTCTTCGTCATCGACCACACCAAGCTCGGCATCGCGTTCCGCGCCATCTCGCACAATCCCTTCGCGGCCGAGGTCTGCGGGCTGAACCTGCGTTCCATCCACGTCTTCTCGTGGGTGGTGGCGGCGATCCTCGGCGTCGTCGGCGCGCTGCTGATCGTGCCGACCACCTTCCTCAGCTCGACCACGGTCGCGGCCTTCATGCTGCAGGCCTTCGCGGCCGCCGTGGTGGGCGGGTTCGCGAGCCTGCCCGGCGCGCTCGTCGGCGGCATCCTGATCGGTGTGTTCATGAACCTCTTCACCTTCTACGTCTCGCCGGAGTTCTCGAGCACCTTCCTGCTGGTCGTCATCCTGCTGGCGCTCGACATCTTCCCCAACGGCGTGCTGGCGCGCGCGGGAGGCTCGCGTGTCTGAGAGCGTGGCTTCCCTTTCCGCCCGCGGCGGCGCCCCGGCCGAGTGGCGGCGGCTCAGTGCCGGCCGCGCGCTGTCGTTTCTGCTCGTCGCTGCGCTGCTCTGCCTGCCGTTCTTCCTCAGGGGGTCGTGGACCTACACGCTCGGCCTGTGCTTCGCCAACGCCATCGGCGTCCTCGCCGTCAGCGTGCTGGTGCGCTATGGCGGCGAGGTGTCGATCGGCCACGGCTTCTTCGCCGCGGTCGGCGCCTATACGGTGGCGATCCTCGAGAACCGCCTCGGCGTCCCGCTGGTCGTGAGCCTTCCCGCCGCCGTGGTCCTCGGCGTGGTGCTCGGCATCTGCTTCGCCTGGCCGTCGCGCAAGCTCTCGGGCATCTATCTCGCGGTCTCGACCATGGCGTTGGCGCTGGCCGCGCCCGAGCTCATCAACAATGCCAGCGGCTGGACCGGCGGCTTCGAGGGGCTCTACGTCTCGCGCGAGGTCGTGCCCGGCGTGCCGATGTCGCTCCAGCGCTACTACGTCGCCCTGTTCGCGCTTCTCGCCGTCGCCTACGCGCTGGCGCGCCTCAGGCAGTCGCGGCAGGGGCTGACGCTGCTTCTCGCCCGCTCGCATCCGGCCGCGGCCGACGCCTTCGGCACCCGGCGCGTGTGGGCGCGCGTGGCGGTCATGGGCATAAGCTGCGGCATCGCTGCGCTCTCCGGCGCAGCACTCGCCTTCGCCGGCTCGACCGTCTCGCCCGGCGGCTTCACGCTGTGGTTCTCGATCTTCCTGCTCGTCGGCTCCGTGGTCAGCTTCTACGGCCTCACCCTGCACCGCGCGCTGATCGGCGGTGCCTTCCTGACGCTGGTGCCGCAATTCCTGTCGGGGTCGGGCGCGTGGATTCCGGTGCTCTACGGCACGGCGCTTCTGGGCGTGATCCTGGCCGGGCACTACGCGCCGCAGGTCGCCGCGCGTTTCCGGCGCAAACCGGAGGGCGCGTGATGGATGCGGCGAACAGGACGCTGAGGGGCGAGGGCATCGCGCTCGCCTTCGGCGGCATCAAGGTGCTGAAGGGCCTCGACGTCGAGTTCCGCCCCGGGGAGATCACCGGGCTGATCGGGCCGAACGGGGCGGGCAAGACCAGCCTCTTCAACTGCCTGACTGGCGCCTACCAGCCGCAGCACGGCACGATCAGCTATGCCGGCCAGCCGCTCGACGGGCTGTCGCCCGCCGCCCGCGCGCAGAAGGGCGTGGTGCGCAGCTTCCAGACGGTCGCGCTCTGCCCCGACCTGACGGTGCTGGAGAACGTGATGATCGGCCTGTCGCGCAACTACCATGCCGGCTGGGCCAACGCCTTCCTGCCGCTGCCGAGGGGCCGCAGGGAATGGGAGGAGATGCGCGCGGCGGCCGAAGGCGCGCTCGCCGGGCTCGGCCTCGCCGATGCCGCCCATCTCCATCCCGGCCAGCTTCCGCCCGGCATGCAGCGGCTGGTCGAGATCGCGCGCGCCATCGTCGGCCGCCCCTCGGTGCTGCTGCTCGACGAGCCTGCCGCCGGCCTCAACAATTCCGAGACGCGGGACCTGACGCGCACGCTGCGCGGGCTCGCCGCGCCGGACCTCGTGATGGTGGTGGTCGAGCACGACATGGATCTGGTGATGTCGATCTGCGACCGCATCTACGTGCTGAATTTCGGCGCGTTCGTCGCCTGCGGCTCGCCGCAGGAAATCCGCAACGACCCCGAAGTGGTGCGCATCTATCTGGGAAGCGACGATGACTAGCCTGCTCGAGGTGGACGATCTCTGCGTGTTCTACGGCGCGACCGCGCAGGCGGTCGACCGCGTCTCCTTCACGGTCGGGCCGGGCTCCGTCGTGGCGCTGCTCGGCGCCAACGGCGCGGGCAAGTCCTCAATCATGAAGGCGGTGGCCGGGCTCATCCCGTCGAAGGGCAGGGTGGTGTTCGACGGCGAGGAGGTCGGCGACCTGCCGGCGCGCGGGCGCGTCAAACGCGGCATCGTCTACGTGCCCGAGGGCCGCGAGATCGTCGGCGACCTGACCGTGCGCGAGAATCTGGTGCTCGGCGGCTACCATCTCGCGCCGGCCACGCGCCGCGCGCGCATCGACATGGTGCTCGACCTTTTCCCCGAGATCGCCGACAAGGCGAACGGCCCGGCATGGCGGCTTTCCGGCGGCGAGCAGCAGATGCTCGCCATCGGCCGCGGCCTGATGGCCGGCCCGCGCCTGCTGCTGCTCGACGAACCCTCGCTCGGCCTGGCGCCCCTTCTGGTCCGGCGCGTCTTCGACCGCCTCGGCACCATCCGCCGCGAGAGCGAGCTCGCCATCGTGCTGGTCGAGCAGAACCTGCGCATGACCATGCGCCTGTGCGACGAGGTGCATTTCCTGCGCGGCGGCCGCATCGTCGGCCGGCGCAAGGCCGAGGAGCTGCGCGACGAATCCGCCCGTCAGGAGGCGATCGACGCCTATCTCGGCGCGGCCAGCGCCGCGGCCTGATCCGCGAAGCGCCGGGGAGGAGACGACATGGGCGAGACGACTGCGGACACGACGGAATACGAAATCTATGCGATCCGCTACGGCGTCAACGACGGGCGCCTGCGCGGGCAGAACTTCATCCTGGAGGCGCGGCCGGCCGAGCCGCTCGTCATGGATTTCTATTCCTGGGTGCTGATCGGCGGCGGCCGGGCGCTCGTGGTCGATACCGGCATGCATCCCGACAAGGCGGCGAAGCACGGCCACCGCATCCTGCAAAGCCCGGTCGAGGCGTTGAAGGCGCTGGGCGTCGATCCCGACGCCGTCGAGACGGTGATCCTGACGCACATGCATTACGACCATACCGGCCATCTCGACGCCTTCCCCCGGGCGCGCTTCCTGCTGCAGGCCGAGGAGATGGCCTACGTCACCGGCCCGTGGATGGAGAAGCCGTGGTTCCGCCGCGCCTACGAGGTGGACGAGATCCAGCGTCTGGTCGGCTATCTGCACGAGGGCCGCCTGGAGCTGCACGGCCGCGACAAGGTCGTGGCGGACGGCGTTTCGGTCCACTGGGTCGGCGGCCATTGCGCCGGGCAGGAGATCGTGCGGGTGCGCACCGCCCGCGGCTGGGTGGTGCTCGCCTCCGACGCGCTGCACTACTATGAGGAATACGAGCGCGGCGTCCCCTTCGCCGTCGCCTTCAACCTGTCGGACATGATCGCCGCGCACGACCGCATCCGCGCCCTTGCCGACAGCGACGACCATGTCGTGCCCGCCCACGATCCGAGGATCATCGACCTCTACCCCGCGGCAAGCCCGGCGCTGCAAGGCAAGGTCGTTCGCGTCGATCTGCCGCCGCTGCGGCCAGTGGCTGAGATAGCGGGCTGAGATATTGCATCATGCACCGAGGTCCATGCTATCTTCGTTGCCGAACATTCCACGAGGGACGGCACCCGGATGCATCAGACGAAAGAGGAACTTGTCGCCGACTTCCTGCGGGAAGGCATCATCTCCGGGCGTTTCCCGCGGGGATCGAAGCTGAAGCAGGCCGAGATCGCCGAGATGATCGGCATGAGCATCACGCCGGTGCGGGAGGCGATCAAGCTCCTGGAGGCCGAGGGCTTCATCCTCGGCTCGTCGCATCGCGGGGCGGTCGTGGCGCCGTTCGACATCCACGCCACCGAGGAGATCGTCGATCTGCGCGTCACGCTCGAATGCAAGCTGGCGCTGCGCGCGCTCGGCCGGCTGACGCCGGAGAACATCGAGGAGCTGCGCGGCCTGCAGCGCGAGATCGAGGATGCGGCCCAGCGCGGCGACCGGGAGGCGGTGCGCGTCATCAACTTCCGCTTCCACGAGCTGCTCTACATGGCGGCCGACCTGCCGCTGACCCTGCGGTTCGTGCGCACGCTGTGGGCGCGCTACCCGTTCGACCTCATCAACAAGCTGGACAACCGCATCGACCGCGCCTCGGACGAGCACCGCGAGATGCTGCGCGCGCTGATCGAGAGCGACGAGGCGGCGATGCTGGCGGCGCTGCGCACCCACATCCGCGCCGGCTGGGAAGAGTTCAAGGCGAGCTACAAGGAATAGACGGAGGCATCCGCTTCGCGCCGATGGCCGCCGCCGGCTCGCCCCGTCGTCATCATCGGGAACAGCGATAGCAAGGAGCCGGACATGCCTTCCGACACGATTCTGCTCGTCATGGACATGATCAACGACCTCGTCCACCCGGACGGGGCGGGGGCCAAGACCTATGTGGCCAGGTGCCGCGAGCGCAACGTCTACGACAACACCAGGCTCGCGATCCGGCGCGCCCGTGAGGCCGGCATCAGGATCGGCTATGTCCGCGTCGGCTTCTCGCCCGACTATCGCGAATGCCCTCCCGGCTCGCCGGTATTCTCGCGGGCCAGGGACAACGGCCTCTTCCGGCTCGGAAGCTGGGGCACCGAGGTCCATGCCGATTTCGCGCCGCAGGAAGGCGACGCCGACATCGTCAAGCATCGCGTCAGCCCGTTCTACGGCACGGCGCTCGCGCCTCTGTTGAGCGCGCAGGGCGTCAGGCGGCTGCTTCTCGCCGGCGTCTCGACCAACGGCGTCGTGTCGGCGGCGGTGCGCGAGGGGCACGACCGCGATTTCCACTGCGTCGTGCT
>JALHFU010000112.1:0-25617 GCA_022838525.1 Hyphomicrobiales bacterium
GGCTCGAGCGTGAGATGTTCCAGCCCCGCGCCGTCGAGAGGGCGCCAGCGCACCGTCCGGATGGCGAGGGGCCGGAACATGGTCCCCTCGGGTCAGAGCGTCCCGGCCAACGCGACGGCCGTGTCGGCCATGCGGTTGGAGAAGCCCCACTCGTTGTCGTACCACGACATGACGCGCACCAGATCGCCGTCGATGACCTTGGTCTGGTCGAGCGCGAAGGTCGAGGACGCCGGGTTGTGGTTGAGGTCGACCGAGACCAGCGGCTCCTTGGTGTAGGCGAGGATGCCCTTGAGCGGGCCGTCGGCGGCCGCCACCAGCGCGGCGTTGACCTCCTCGACCGTCACCTTCTTCTTCGGCACGAACTTGAAGTCCACGACCGAGACGTTGGGCGTCGGCACGCGGATCGCGACGCCGTCGAGCTTGCCCTTGAGCTCCGGCAGCACGAGGCCGACGGCCTTGGCCGCGCCCGTCGAGGTCGGGATCATCGACAGCGCCGCGGCGCGGGCGCGGTAGAGGTCCTTGTGCATGGTGTCGAGCGTCGGCTGGTCGCCCGTATAGGCGTGCACCGTCGTCATGAAGCCCTTCTCGATGCCGAAGGCGTCGTTCAGCACCTTGGCCACCGGCGCGAGGCAGTTGGTGGTGCACGAGGCGTTGGAGATGACGACGTGGTCCTTGGTGATCTTGTCGTGGTTGACGCCGTAGACCACGGTCAGGTCGGCATTGTCGGCCGGGGCCGAGACGATGACGCGCTTGGCGCCGGCCGTCAGATGCGCCGAGGCCTTCTCCTTGGAGGTGAAGATGCCGGTGCATTCGAGCACGATGTCGATGCCGAGCTCGCCCCAGGGCAGCTTGGCCGGATCGCGCTCGGCGAAGACCTTGAACGAGTCGGAGCCGACGGTGATCGTGTCGCCCTCGACCTTCACCTCGGAGGGGAAGCGGCCGTGCACGCTGTCGTAGCGCAAGAGGTGCGCGTTGGTCTCGACCGGGCCGAGGTCGTTGATCGCCACGACGTCGATGTCCTTGCGGCCGCTCTCGTAGATGGCGCGGACGATGTTGCGGCCGATGCGGCCAAATCCGTTGACGGCGACTTTGACGGTCATACTTCGATCTCCCGACGGGCTGAAAGGCGAGTTTTCCGGCAGCGCGAGGCAGGCCCCGCAGCCGAAGCTGCGTTTCCATAGCCGCGCTCCCGGCAAGAATCCAGCGCCGCCGCCGGATAAAACCGATTAGAGCCGCGGACCGGGAACAGGAATCCGGTCCATGGCACAATCCGATGCCCGAACAAGGAGATAGACGGCCGCCACGCCTCCCCTGGACGCGTGGCGAGCCGGCGGGGCCGGGCCTGCGCCCGGCCGCTTCAGGGACGGGTCAGCCCGCGGCCAGCCGCGTCTCGACGGCGGCCACGACCGCCTCGGCCGTGATGCCGAAATGCCTGTAAAGATCCTCGATCCGGCCCGAAGCGCCGAAGCCGGTCATGCCGACGAACAGGCCGTCGGAGCCGATGATGGCGTCCCAGCCCTGGCGGATGCCGGCCTCGACGGCGATCTTCACCGGTGCGGCGCCGATCACGCCGGCGCGGTAGGCCTCTTCCTGTTCAAAGAACAGCTCGAAGGACGGCACCGAGACGACGCGCGCGGCATGGCCGCGCCGGTCGAGCTCGGCCTTGGCCGCGAGCGCGATCTCGACCTCGGAGCCGGAGGCGAAGATCGCGACCTTCGCGTCGCCGTCCGTGCCGGCGAGTTCGTAGGCGCCGCGCGCCGTCAGGTTGTCCTGCGTGTGCTCGGTGCGCACGGCCGGCAGGTTCTGGCGGGTCAGCGCCAGCGTCGTCGGCGTCTTCACCGACTTGAGCGCGATCTGCCACGCCTCGGCGGCCTCGACCGCGTCGGCGGGCCTCAGCACCGTGTGGTTGGGGATGGCGCGCAGCGCCGCCAGATGCTCGACCGGCTGGTGCGTCGGGCCGTCCTCGCCGAGGCCGATCGAATCGTGCGTCATGACGAAGATCGAGCGGATGCCCATCAGCGAGGCGAGCCGCATCGCAGGGCGCGCATAGTCGGAGAAGGTCAGGAACGTGCCGCCATAGGGGATGATGCCGCCGTGCAGCGCCATGCCGTTCATGGCCGCGGCCATGCCGTGCTCGCGGATGCCGTAATAGACGTAGCGGCCGGAATAGTCGCCCGGCTTGATCGGGCCGGTCTGGCTGGTCTTGGTGTTGTTGGAGCCGGTCAGGTCCGCCGAGCCGCCGATGGTCTCCGGCAGGACGCCGTTGACGACCTCCAGCGCCATCTCCGACGACTTGCGGGTCGCGACCTTCGGCCTGTCGGCGGCGAGCTTGCGCTTGTATTCCTCGATCGCCTCGTCGAGGCCGGCCGGAAGGTCGCCGCGCATGCGCCGCTCGAACTCGCCGCGCGTCTCGGCGTCGGCCGCGGCAAGGCGCTTCTCCCACTCCTTGCGCTCCTTGGCCGAGCGCAGGCCGGCGAGCCGCCACGCGTCGAGCACGTCGGACGGCACCACGAAGGGCTCGGCCTCCCAGCCCAGCGCCTTGCGCGCCCCGACCAGTTCCTCGGCGCCGAGCGGCGAGCCGTGCACCTTGGACGAGCCGGCCTTGGTCGGCGCGCCGAAGCCGATGGTGGTCCTGGCCGCGATCAGGGTCGGCCGGTCGGACTTCTGCGCCGCCTCGATGGCCGTGGCGATGGCCTCGGGGTCGTGGCCGTCGACGGCGAGCGTGTGCCAGCCCGAGGCCGCGAAGCGCGCGCGCTGGTCGGTCGAGTCGGAGAGCGAGATGGCGCCGTCGATGGAGATGTTGTTGTCGTCCCAGATGACGATCAGCTTGTTGAGCTTCAGGTGGCCGGCGAGCGAGATCGCTTCCTGGCTGATGCCTTCCATCAGGCAGCCGTCGCCCGCGAGCACATAGGTGTAGTGATCGACGAGGCCGTCGCCGAAGCGGGCGTTGAGGATGCGCTCGGCGAGCGCCATGCCGACCGCGTTGGCGAGGCCCTGCCCGAGCGGGCCGGTGGTGGTCTCGATGCCGGCGGCATGGCCCCATTCGGGGTGGCCGGCGGTCTTGTAGCCGAGCTGGCGGAAATGCCTGATCTGGTCGAGGTCGATGTCCTCGTAGCCGGTCAGATAGAGCAGCGAGTAGAGCAGCATCGAGCCGTGGCCGGCCGACAGCACGAAGCGGTCGCGGTCGGCCCAGTCGGGCTGCTGCGGGTCGTAGGCGAGGAAGCGCGTGAACAGCACCGTCGCGATGTCGGCCGCGCCCATGGGCAGGCCCGGATGGCCGGAATTCGCCTTCTCGATCGCATCCGCGGAAAGGAAGCGGATCGCATTGGCCATGCGGTCGTGCAGTGCTCGTGAAGTCATGGGTCGCTCGCTCGTGGTCCGGCGCGGGAAAATGGCCCTCGAAAGGCCGTCAAAGGCGTGGCGACACATAGCAGGCACGGCCCCCGAGTCAACGTCGAGTCAACGCTGGAGGCCCGCATCGCGGCGACCGATTGCCCGGCGCGCGGTCTTTGCGGGGGAAAGTCGGCCAAGGGCGCGTTGACGCATGCTTGACCCGACGCCTAATGTTTCGGGTTCAAGATGCTGGCAATGCGCGCGATTCGGCGGCGGCCGGCAACCGGACAGGCCAGACGACCCGACAAGCTGGAACGGAAGCGATGACCGGGGAAGCGACCCTCAGGGAAGTGATTGCACGCCTCGGCAGGGCGATCGACGCGCTGGAGGATGCGGTTTCCGCGCGTCTGGAGCGCGAGCAGGACTATGGCGAGGCCGAAGCCGAGGTCCAGCGCATGAACGCCGACCGCGCTCGCCTCGCCCAGGAGCTCGACAACTCGGAAGCCCGCTCCGAACGGCTGGAGCAGGCCAACAAGGAGGTCTCGCGCCGGCTGGTCACGGCGATGGAGACGATCCGCGCCGTGCTCGACAGGTAGGGCAATTCCGGGAAAAGCGTGAAGCGGTTTTCCGCCCGGAATTGCGAAGATGCTCTAGGAGGATGCCATGGCGCAGGTGACGGTCACCATCGACGGCAAGCAGTACCGCATGGCATGCGACGAGGGCCAGGAGGAGCACCTGATGGAGCTCGCCTCCCGCTTCGACCGCTACGTGACGCACCTCAAGGGCTCGTTCGGCGAGATCGGCGACCAGCGGCTGACCGTCATGGCCGGCATCATGGTCATGGACGAGCTGGCC
Source organism: Hyphomicrobiales bacterium (assembly GCA_022838525.1). Classification (GTDB taxonomy): domain Bacteria; phylum Pseudomonadota; class Alphaproteobacteria; order Rhizobiales; family Rhizobiaceae; genus Aerobium. Next base: position 4,189 of record JALHFU010000112.1, read on the forward strand.
GAGCTGCAGAAGCGCGTGCGCGGCATGGAGAGCGAGATCGCCACCCTGCGCAAGACCCGCGACGACGCACTGACCAAGGCCACGAAGAACGACGCCGTGCTGACCGACGCGCTGTCCAGCCTCGCCGAGCGCATGGAGGGGCTGGCGACGAGGCTCAACGCCGACCGCACGCCGGCAAGCTGACGGCGCACGGTTCACGCCCGGCCGGACGTCACCCCGCCGAAAGGTCCCGATCCGACCTGCGGGCGGTGTAGATGCGGAAACGGTAGCGATAGGGGATCGTGCCGCCGTTCTCCCGCAGGCTTTCGGCCAGCGCTGCGAGCCGGCGCCGGGTTTCGTCCTCTCCCAGCCGCTCCTCGACGGCGCGGGCATGCGAGGAGGACAGGGCCAGCCCGACGAATTCTTCCGCCGCCAGATCGACGGTGACGTCCTCGCCGAAGCTCCCGACATCGGCAAAGCCCGGCGCGGCGGCCAGCACAGTGGAATAGTCCGGCCGGACATAGGCCTTCGGCCCGCCGTGACGGGCAAGGAACGCCTCCAGCGCCGCGGTCGCGGGCGACCGCTCCACGTCGCGGACATATTCAGCGATCGCCAGCACCCCCGACGGCGCCAGCACCCTTGCCGCCTCGCCGAGAAAGACGGGAAGGTCGAACCAGTGCGCGGCGGTCGCCGCCGTCACCGCGCGCAGGCTGGCATCGGCGAACGGCAGGCGCTCTGCGGTCCCGTCGACGTAGCGGATGCCGGGACGGCTGCGACCGGCCCTCAGCGCCTCCTCCCGCATCGGCCCCGACGGCTCCACGCCGATGACCGCGATGCCCGGCAGCACATCGGCAAGCTGGCGCGTGAAGATGCCGGTGCCGCTGCCGATGTCGGCCACGGGAAGCGCAGCGGCGCCCGGAACGGCAAGGACGATGTCGCGCAGCCGGTCGAGCAGGGAGGCGGGATAGGCCGGCCGGAAGCGGGCATAGCCGCCGGTATTGGCGGCGAACCGGTCCGCTCCGTCCGTCCCCGTCACCCCCTGCTCTCCTCGCCCGGCATTTCCGGCCATTCTTCCTCCGTGGCGGATGGTCTTGTCTCCCGGTGCGCCGGACGACGCCGCACCGCCTGCTGCCGTCAAAAGCCGGAAAACAGCATGTCGAGCGCAGCGGTGATCGTGTCGCGGTGCTGCGCGAGATCGCCGCGCGGTTCGCTCAGGATTTCGACGGGAACCGTTGCGATCAGATGCGTCGCCATGACGTGATCGCTTCCGCGCACCGCGAAGACGGGATGCATGCGGGGAATCGCCGGCGGGACCTGTCTTGCCGGCAGCAGCGGAACGATCACCCGCGTCCGAGCGATATCGAGCAGGTCGGACTGCACGTCGAGCAGGTAGCCCTCGCCATCGGGATTGTCGAAAAGCTGGAACCGCGCCATCAGAACTGGCGATACTTGGCCAGCGGCAGGCCGTTCTCTTCCACCCAGGCGTTCCAGCTTTCCAGCGCCTCGCGGTTTTCCTGGCGCCACAGCCGCTCCTTCTCCTTGCGCACCGCCTCGGCGATGCCGGCTTCGGCGGCGCGCGAGATGTTGACCGACAGCGCCTTGGCTTCGCTGAGCAGATCGGCGTCGATGGAAAGGTTCGCGGCCTTGCGGACGGAGGGCGCTTCGTTGCGCATCGGAAGGTTCCTGTTTCTGCGCACGCATTATGCGCAGAAACAGGCGGGGTGTCACCCCTCGATCTCCTCGCGCAGCATCTCCAGCTCCAGCCACTCCTCCTCCATGGCGGCGAGCTTTTCGCGGAGCGCGTCGAGCTCGGCCGCGACTTTGGCGAAGCCCTGCGGGTCGCGGGCGTAGAAGGCGGGATCGGTCATCTTCACTTCCAGCGCGGCGATCTTGCCGTGCGCCTCCTCCATCTGCTTGGGCAGGGTTTCGAGGGCGTATTTCTGCTTGTAGGACAGCTTCTTCGCCGGGCCGGCCGCCGCCGGCTTCGGTTCCGCCTTCGCCTTCCTCTCCGGCTCGCCGCCACCATCGGGCGCGACCGTGCTGGTCACGGTGCGGTCGAGGAAGTCGCGGTCGTGGCTGACGAGGAGCACCGTGCCGGCATAGCCGGCGATCAGCTCCTGCAGCAGGTCGAGCGTTTCCATGTCGAGGTCGTTGGTCGGCTCGTCCAGCACCAAGAGGTTCGCCGGCCGCGCCAGAATCCGCGCCAGCACCAGCCGCGCCCGCTCGCCGCCCGAAAGCTCGCGCACCGGCGTGCGCGCCTGCTCGGGCTTGAACAGGAAGTCCTTCATGTAGGAGACGACGTGCTTCTCCTCGCCGTTGACGACGACGCTGTCGCCGCGCCCGTCGGTGAGATAGTGCGCCAGCGTCTCGTCCGGATCGAGCTCGCGCTTCTGGTCGAGCGCGGCGATCTCGAGATTGGCCCCGAGCCGCACCATGCCGGAATCCGGCGCAAGCTGCCCGGTCAGCATCTTCAGGAGCGTCGTCTTGCCCGCCCCGTTCGGCCCGACGAAGCCGACGCGGTCGCCGCGCTGAATGCGGGTCGAGAAATCCCTGACCACGGCGATGTCGCCATAGCTCTTGGAGATGGCCCTGGCCTCGATGACGAGCCGGCCCGATTCCGGCCCTTCGGCGGCGACCATCGTCGCCAGCCCTTCCGCGCCCTTGTGGCTGCGGTGGCGGGCGCGCATCGCCTGCAGCTCGCCCAGCCGGCGCATGTTGCGCTTGCGCCGCGCGGTGACGCCGTAGCGCAGCCAGTGCTCCTCGCGCACGATCTGGCGGCCGAGCTTGTGCTGCTCCTTCTCCTCCTCTTCGAGGAGCCTGTCGCGCCATTCCTCGAAATGGGCGAAGCCCTTCTCCAGCCGCCGCGTCGTGCCGCGGTCGAGCCAGATCACGGCCCGGCTGATGCGCTCGAGGAAGCGCCGGTCGTGCGAGATCATCACGAGCGCCGACCTCGTGCGCTGCAGCTCGCCCTCCAGCCATTCGATGGTGGTCAGGTCGAGATGGTTGGTCGGCTCGTCCAGCAGCAGGATGTCGGGCTCGGGCGCCAGCACCCGGGCAAGCGCGGCCCGACGCGCCTCGCCGCCCGACAGCGTCGCCGGGTCCTCGTCGCCGGTGAGGCCGAGGCTTTCGATCATATAGGCGGCGCGATAGGGGTCGTCGGCGGGGCTCAGGCCCGCCTCGACATAGGCGCCGACGGTGGCGAAGCCCTGCCAGTCCGGCTCCTGCGGCAGGTAGCGCACCGTGGTGCCCGGCTGGCGGAACACCTCGCCCTCCTGCGGCTCGACCATGCCCGCCGCGATCTTGAGCAGCGTCGACTTGCCCGAGCCGTTGCGGCCGACGAGCGCGATCTTGTCGCCGGCCGAGGCCGAAAGCTGCGCCCCGTCGAGCAGCGGCGTGCCGCCGAAGGTGAGCCTGATGCCGTCGAGGGAAAGAAGCGGGGGAGCCATGGTCACAAAGCGTAGTAGGAGGCCGGCCGCGCCACGAGCAGCGCACGGCCCTGGGAAAGGCGCACGGTGAGCCCGCCGCGCACCTCGTTGGAGAGGGTGAGCGACGAGCCGAACGGCACGAAGCGGTCCTGAAGCGGCCATTTCGCGCCGGAGAGCGTGAGGCCGGCGAGATCGGAGAAGGCGAGCACGCTGAACAGCGTGCCTTCCTCGTAGTCGAAGCTCACCTCGCCCGGAACCAGCGGCACGCCTTCCTGCACGCCGCTGGTCAGCACGCAGGAGACGCCCTCGCCGGCCAGCCGCACCGCGGCGGCGAGGTGGAGATAGGCATGGTCGGCCCGCTCGCCGCCGAAGGCGCCGACCAGCACCAGCTCCGTCGCGCCGCGCTTGAGCGCCGCCTCGACCGCGATCTCGCCGTCGGTCTGGTCCTTCTCCGGCGGGAAGATCTCCATCGGGATGTCGGCGTGAAAGGCGCGCAGCCCCTCCTCGACCGAGTCGAAGTCGCCGGTCCACAGTTCGGGCGTCAGCCCGAGCGCGGCGGCGTGGCGCATGCCGGAATCGGCGGCGATCAGCCGCGCGCCGGCAAGCTGGCGGGACAGACGCGGCGTGACGACGAGGTCGCCGCCGAGCAGGATGGCGAAGCGGGTCATGGGTCCCGCCTCTACCAGCCCGCCGGCAAAAGCGGAAGCGCCCTTGCGTCCGCCTCCGCCCGCCGCACTTGCGCGCCCCCGCGACCCGCTCTATGTCTTGAGACGCTCTAACGGGGTGCCGGCCGCATCGTCGCGGACCGGCTGAGAGGCAAGGGGAAGACCCGCCAACCCGCTGAACCTGATCCGGCTAACACCGGCGGAGGGATTAGACGCTTCGACAAGGCGCCATTCCCCTCTAACGACCATGAAGGAGGCGCCGATGCGCAACACCCCGTTCATCCTCGCCGCAGCCGCGCTGGCATTGGCGTCACCCGCCGCGGCGCAGGAAAAGCTCACCGTCTACACCTATGACAGCTTCACCGCCGAATGGGGCCCGGGCCCGGCGGTCGAGAAGGCGTTCGAGGCCGAATGCGGCTGCGACGTCGAGTTCGTCGCCGTCGCCGACGGCGTGGCGCTCCTGAACCGCCTCCGGCTCGAAGGGCGCAGCACCCGGGCCGACATCGTGCTCGGCCTCGACACCAACCTGACCTTCGAGGCGAAGGAGACCGGCCTCTTCGCGCCGCACGGCGTCTCGCTCGAACGGGTCGACGTGCCGGGCGGCTGGGACGACGACGTCTTCGTGCCCTACGACTACGGCTATTTCGCCTTCGTCTACGATTCGGAGGCGATCGCGACGCCGCCGGCGAGCCTGAAGGAGCTGGTCGAGGGCGGCAGCGACGAGAAGATCGTCATCCAGGACCCGCGCACCTCGACGCCGGGCCTCGGCCTGCTCTTGTGGGTCAAGGCCGTCTACGGCGACGAGGCGGCGGATGCGTGGGAGAAGCTCAGGGACAAGGTGCTGACCGTCACCCCCGGCTGGAGCGAGGCCTACGGCCTGTTCACCAACGGCGAGGCGGCGATGGTACTGTCCTACACCACCTCGCCGGCCTATCACGAGATCGCCGAGGGCTCGCGCCGCTACCAGGCGGCCGCCTTCGCCGAGGGCCACTACCTTCAGGTCGAGGTCGCCGCCCGCACGGTCAAGGGCGAGGCCAATCCGCTGGCGCAGAGGTTCCTCGACTTCATGACCACGCCCGCCTTCCAGGATGCGATCCCCGAGACCAACTGGATGTTCCCGGCCGCGGCCACCTCCGAGCCGCTGAACCCGGCCTTCGACGCGCTGGTGAAGCCGCAAACGACGCTCGCCTTCGACGCGGCGGAGGTGGCGAGGAACCGGCAGGCATGGATCGACGAATGGCTGGCGGCGATGAGCCGCTAGGCCGGCATCGCCCCGCCGCGCCCCGCGTTTCCGCGATGCCCACGCCCCTCATCCCCCTGCCGCGCCCTTCTCCCCGAGAGCGGCAGTACCATCGCCTATGGCGGGACGCCGCCACCGCGTCATCCCGGCCGACCGAGCAAAGCGAGGGAGAGCCGGGACCCATTGAGCGGCGCGGCCGGGTCCAAGGCTTGCGAGACGGTCCTGAAGTGCGCCGAGGCGAAGACCGGGCCGCGCTCGACGATGGCCGGACCAATGGGTCCCGGCTCCGCGGTCGCTTCGCTCCCTTGGCCGGGATGACGGCGGTGCGGAGGACTTGCCATCTATCATCGCCCTGCCGCGTGCCGCGAGAAAGGCCGGCCAGACGATGACGAACGGCGCACGGATAAAAATGCCGGGCACGCCGCGGACGACACCCTTTCCGGCCTTCGACCGCCGCATCCTCGCCGGCGTCGTCGGCCTCGGCCTGATCGGGCTGCTGATCGGCGGCGCCTTCGCGGGGCTTGCGGCCGAGGCGGCGCGCGACTGGTCGGGCGCGGCGTCCGCCTTCGATCCCTATCTGGGACGCGTCGCGGCCTTCACGCTGTGGCAGGCGGCGCTCTCAACCCTGCTGTCGGTCGCGCCCGCCATCTTCGTGGCGCGGGCGCTGGCGCGGCATCCGGCCTTTCCCGGCCGCGGCCTGATCCTCAGGCTCTTCGCGCTGCCGCTGGCGCTGCCGGCGATCGTCGCGGCCATGGGCGTGCTGGCGCTGCTCGGCCGCGCCGGGCTGTTCGCCGACGCGCTGACGGCGCTGACCGGCGCGCGCTGGCAGGGCATCTACGGGCTTTCCGGCATCCTCGTCGCCCATGTCTTCTTCAACCTGCCGCTCGCCACGCGGCTCCTGCTGCAGGCGCTGGAGACGGTGCCGGCCGACCAGTGGCGGCTTGCCGCCCAGCTCGGCATGGGCGCGCGCGCCTCGTTCCGTCTGATCGAGTGGCCGGCGCTGCGCGCCGCCCTTCCCGGCGTGGCGGGTCTCGTCTTCATGCTGTGCATCACCTCCTTCACCATCGTGCTGACGCTCGGCGGCGGCCCGCGCGCGACCACGCTGGAGGTGGCGATCTATCAGGCGCTGCGCTTCGACTTCGATCCTGCCCGCGCCGTGGCGCTCACCGCCTTGCAGATCGGGCTGACGGTCGCCGCCGTGCTGTTCCTGCTCAGGCTCGGCGCCGATATGGCAGGCGACGCGAGCCTGCCCGTCGCGCCGCGGCGGCCCGCGGTCGCCGGCCGGGCCGAGCGCGCCGTCAACGCCGCGCTCATCCTCGCCGCGCTGCTGTTCGTCGCCGGGCCGCTCGCCGCGGTGGCGATTGCGGGCCTGAGGGCCGATCTCGCCCGGCTGGCGCGGGAGCCCGCCGTCCACGCCGCGACGCTGACCAGCCTCGCACTGGCGCTCGCCGCCGCGGTGCTGTGCGTGGCGCTGTCGCTTTCGCTCGCCGCGGCCCGCCGCGCGCTGGAGATCAGGCGGCCGCGCAACGCGCGCCCCTCGCTCCTCGAGCGCATGCTCGACACCGGCGCCGGCTTCGTGCTCGTCGTGCCGCCCATCGTCGTCGGCGCCGGCTGGTTCGTGCTCCTGCGCGGCACCGGCCAGGTCTTCGCGGCCGCGCCGGCCATGGTGGTCGCGGTCAATGCGGTGATGGCGATGCCCTTCGCCATCCGCGCCATCCGCCCGGCCTGGGATGCGGCCAGCGCCCGCCACGAGAAGCTCGCCGCCTCGCTCGGCATCTCGGGCATGAACCGCCTGCGCCTGATCGACTGGCCGTCGATCCGCCGGCCGGCGCTGACGGCGCTCGCCTTCGCCATGGCGCTGTCGCTCGGCGATCTCGGCGTCATCGCATTGTTCGGCTCGGATGCGGTGCAGACGCTTCCCTATCTGCTCCTCGCCCGCATGGGCAGCTACCGCACCGCCGACGCGGCCGGGCTGGCGCTGATCCTCGGCGTCGTCTGCCTTGCCCTGATGATGCTGGCCGAGCGCGGGAGGGCGGCGCGATGAGCGGCGTGGAGGTCAGGCTCGACCGGGTCGAGTTCAGCTACGGCGAGACGGCGATGCAGTTCGACCTCGCCGTCGAGGCTTCCGACATCGTCGCGGTGATGGGGCCGAGCGGCTCGGGCAAGACCACCCTGCTCAACCTCGTCGCCGGCTTCGAGCGGCCCGCCTCCGGCCGCGTCCTGATCGGCGGCGCGGATGCGACCGGCCTGCCGCCGGCCGCGCGGCCGGTCTCGATGGTGTTCCAGGAGAACAACCTCTTCGCCCATCTCGACGTGGCGCAGAATGTCGGCCTCGGCCGCTCGCCGTCGCTGAAGCTGACGGAGAAGGATCGCGCCGACATCGCCGCCGCGCTCGCCCGCACCGGGCTTGCCGGCAAGGAGAGGCGGCGCCCGGCAGAGCTGTCCGGCGGCGAGCGCCAGCGGGTGGCGCTGTCGCGCGTGCTGGTGCGCGACCGGCCGGTGCTCCTGCTCGACGAGCCCTTCGCCTCGCTCGGGCCGGCGCTGCGCCGCGAGATGCTGGACCTCTTGCGCGATCTCCACGCCGAGCGGCGGATGACGATCCTGATGGTGACGCACCATCCAGACGACGCCCGCGCCATCGCCCGGCGCATCGCCTTCGTCGAGGCGGGCCGGGTCGCGGCCGTCGCGCCGACGCAGGCGATGTTCGCCGCGGACGGGCCGGCCGCCTTCCGCGCCTATATCGGCGCATGACGGCGGATCTTGACGCGCCCCGGCTTCGCCCGGAAGCGGACACAATTGCGCGCAACACCGGAGCCGAAGCGCGCCGCCGGGTTGTTTCCTTAACGGAATCGACATAGGCCGGCCTGCAACCTCCGGTTTGCAACCGCGTTGCATGCTATGAATCTCAGGAAAGGACGCCGCTCTGCCGACCTCGACGCAGACCAGACTGAAGGACCGGACGCCTCCTCCGCCGGCCCGCAGCCTGAGGCGCGGCGCGGCCCTGCCGGCGCTCGCGCTGACGCTGCTGATCGCCGGCTGCCAGGCGCTGACCGGCGTCTCCGACGACGCCTTCCGCCCGTCGGCGAGCCCGGTCACGGTCGACACCGTCACCCGCAACGACCGCATGGCGGCGCTGGCGCGCGAGCAGCACCCGCGCATCCTCGCCACCTATGGCGGCGAATATTCCGATCCCAAGCTGGAGCGGATGGTGGCGCGCATCGTCGGCTCGCTGACGCTCGACCCCGAGAACCCGAACCAGACCTACCAGATCACCATCCTCAACTCGCCCGCCATCAACGCCTTCGCGCTGCCGGGCGGCTATCTCTACGTCACGCGCGGCCTGTTGGCGCTCGCCAACGATTCGGCCGAGCTCGCCGCCGTGCTCGCGCACGAGATGGCGCACGTCACCGCCAATCACGGCATCCAGCGCCAGCAGAAGGAAGCCGAGGAGGTGCTGGCCTCGCAGGTGGTCAACGACGTTCTCGGCAAGGACCCGTCCGCGCGCGTGGCGCTGGTGCGCGGCAAGCTCCGTCTGGCGCAGTTCTCGCGCAACCAGGAGCTCGAGGCCGACGCCATCGGCATCCGCGCCATCGCGCGCGCCGGCTACGACCCCTTCGCGGCCGCCCGCTTCCTGCAGGCCATGGACGCCTACAGCGCCTCGCGCAGCGTCACCGGCGCCGCCGACGAGGGCCTCGACTTCCTCTCCAGCCATCCGAGCGCGCCGCAGCGCATCGAGCTGGCGCTGCGCCATGCGCGCCAGTATGCGCCGCCGGGCACCGGCCAGCGCGACCGCAATCCCTTCCTCGACGGCATCGACGGCATGCTGTTCGGCGACACGCCGCAGGAAGGCTATGTGCGCGGCCGCACCTTCCTGCATCCGCAGCTCGGCGTCACCTTCTCGGTGCCCGAGGGCTTCGTCATCGACAATTCGGCCGCCGCCGTCACCGCCACCGGCCCCGGCGACATGGCGATCCGCTTCGACGGCGTCTCGCTCGACCAGCGCGTGCCGCTCGCCGACTACGTCCGCTCCGGCTGGGTGGCCGGCCTCGACGCGGCGAGCGTGCGCCCGCTGACCGTCAACGGCAACGAGGCGGTCTCGGCCCGCGCCCGCGCCGACAAGTGGCAGTTCGACGTCACGGTGGTGCGTGCCAACGGCCAAGTCTACCGCCTGCTCACCGCCGTGCCGGCCAGCAGCACCGCGCTCGACCGCGTGGCGGCGACCGTGCGCGACAGCTTCCGCACGCTGGCCCCCGGCGAACGTGAGGCGCTGAAGCCGCTCAGGATCAGGATCGTGACGGCGCGGCCGGGCGACACCGTCGCCACGCTCGCCGCGCAGATGGAAGGCGTCGAGCGCAAGCTCGACATGTTCCGGCTGATCAACGCCATGAGCCCCGGCGCCACGGTTTCCGCCGGCGCGCGGGTCAAGATCATTACGGACAGGTGAAGGGGGGAGTAGGGCAAGGATCGTATCGCCGGCAGCAACGGCGTTTTCCCCTACTCCCTTATTCTCCTACTCCCTTACATTCATGCCGCATTGCGCATCATGTCCGGGTCGATGCGCGTCAGCGCGACGCGCAGCTTCTCCAGCGCCCGGCTCTCGATCTGGCGGACCCGTTCCTTGGAGATGCCGAGCGTCTCGCCCAGCGCCTCCAGCGTCGCGCCCTCCTCGGAGAGCCGGCGCTCGCGGATGATCCGCAATTCGCGGGCGCTCAGCGTCGCCAGCGCCTTGTCCAGCCAGCGCGCCCGGCGCTCGTCGTCGATGGTCTTGCCGACGATCTCGTCGGGCAGCGGGTCGTCGCAGACGAGGAAATCCATCATCCCCGACATCGCGCCGTCCTCGCCCACGAGCGGCGCGTCGAGCGAGGCATCGGACGAGGACAGCCGCGCGTCCATGGCCGCGACGTCGGCGACGCGCACGCCGAGCGCCTCCGCCACCTCGCGGTGCAGCTCGCCGCGCGGCGCCTCGCGCCGCTCGCGCGCCAGCCGCGCCCGCAGCCGCCTGAGATTGAAGAACAGCGCCTTCTGCGCCGAGGACGTGCCGCCGCGCACGATCGACCAGTTGCGCAGGATGTAGTCCTGCATGGCGGCGCGGATCCACCACGCCGCATAGGTCGAGAACCGCACCTCCCGCTCCGGCTCGAAGCGCACGGCCGCCTCCAGCAGGCCGACATGGCCTTCCTGGATCAGATCGACCGCAGGCAGGCCGAAATGGCGGAACCGGCCGGCCATGGAGATGACCAGCCGCATATGGGCGACGGTGATGCGGTTCAGCGCCTCCTGATCGCGCTTTTCCTTCCACCGCCGGGCGAGCGCGAATTCCTCCTCCCTGTCGAGATAGGGCGCATTCATCGCCTGACGGATGAGGTCTCGCTTTGCCGGGTCGTGCATTGCTTCTGGCTCCTGCCGGCGCATCGCGGCCGATGCGCCCCGTCAGCCAGAAAAAGCGCAGGAAGGGCGAATGGTTCCACCGGCCGGGCACCCGGATGATGGAAAAGACGGCCCGTCCCCCGGGCGCTGGACCGGAAAGGGCCCGGACCTTTCCGAAGAATCCGGTCCGCGGCCTGGGAAGACGGAGCGCCCCCGCCGCCTTCGCCTGCGGTGCCGCCGGGATGCGCTGCTCCCGGCCCAAAACGAAAACCCGGCCTTTCGGCCGGGTTCGCGCATTCCATCCGTGCTTGGCGTGCCGCTTATGCGGCCTCTTCCTGCTCGGCTTCCTCGTTGTCGGCCTTGCCGCGGCGCGGCCCCTTGTTCAGGTTGGCCTCGATCAGCCGCACGGCCTCGGTGTCCGACATCTTGTTGACGGCCGCGATCTCGCGCGCCATGCGGTCGAGCGCCGCCTCGTAGAGCTGCCGCTCCGAATAGGACTGCTCCGGCTGGTTCTCGGCGCGGTAGAGGTCGCGCACCACCTCGGAGATCGAGATCAGGTCGCCCGAATTGATCTTGGCGTCGTATTCCTGCGCCCGGCGCGACCACATGGTGCGCTTCACGCGGGCGCGGCCCTGCACCACCTTGAGCGCGCGGTCGACATAGTCGGTCTCGCTGAGCTTGCGCATGCCGATCGAAGTCGCCTTGGCGACCGGCACCTTCAGGCGCATCTTGTCTTTCTGGAAGTCGATGACGAAGAGTTCCAGCTTGTGCCCGGCAACCTCCTGCTCCTCGATGGCGACGATCTGGCCGACGCCGTGCGCCGGATAGACCACGAACTCGCCGGTCTTGAAGCCCTGCCTGGTTGCGGCCTTCTTCTGCTGGTTTGCCATACGCCCTGTACTCCTTCTTGCAGCGCGCGCCGCTGCGGCGCGCGTCTCAGATCGCGGCCGGCGCACCGGCCCGCCGAACCGGCAGGACCGGACCCGCATGCAAGAGTCCGAAAGGCGAAGCCACACTTTCCGAAAACCGCCGAAGCCGGGACATGGCGCAAAGCGCCCATCCGGCCCGGTTATCCCGGTCCTGGATGCGTGTCAGCCTTTCAATGATTAGGACGCTTGTGCAATTGGTGAACGCCTGCCATCGGCATGTTGAAACTGTCTACCACAAAAAGCGGAAAGAATCAACAATTTGCCGCAGCAGCGAACACTGCGGCCGGCAAAAGGATGTCAAGCCGTCTTGCCGCGACGATTCGCGGCGGTCCGCTGGAAGCCTTCCGTTACCCGTTCAGGGTTCTTCGGCCGACTTGGCCGCCCGAGCTGTGCTCCCCTGCTCCACTCGGACGCCCGAACGAGGCGTCTCTGCTTGGTTTCAGTCGCCTGAACCGGGCGCCTCCGTTCGCTCTTAGTCGCCCGAGCCGGGCTCCGGCGAGAAGTGCTCCTCGAACTTGCCCGGCACGCCGTCCCACGCCTTGGCGTCGGCCGGCGGCTCCTTCTTCTGGGTTATGTTCGGCCATTTCGAGGCATATTCGGTGTTGATCTCCAGCCATTGCTCGAGGCCGGGATCGGTGTCGGGCTTGATCGCGTCGGCCGGGCACTCCGGCTCGCACACGCCGCAGTCGATGCACTCGTCGGGATGGATGACGAGCATGTTCTCGCCCTCGTAGAAGCAGTCGACCGGACAGACCGACGAGCATGTTCTCGCCCTCGTAGAAGCAGTCGACCGGACAGACCTCGACGCAGTCCATGTATTTGCACTTGATGCAGTTGTCGGTGACGACATAGGTCATCGCGCGGTTTCCTTCCGGTCCGGGCGGGCAGGTGATGGCAATCCGGGCGGTCAGGTAACGCCTTTGCCGGCCCCATGCAAGGGCGACGAATCCGCGCAAGCCGGCAATGCCGGAATGCCATTCCTCACGCCGCGCCGGAATGGCCCCGATCGGGAATGGAACTGCTGTCCGGCGCGCCGAGATCCTCGTAAAGCGTGCGCGCCTCCGCGGCCGGTCCGCGCCGCAGCCCCGGCGCCAGCACCCGCCACACCAGAACCCCGCGGTCAAGCGCGATGGTCAGCACGTCGCCCGGCTTCACCGCGCGCGAGGGCTGGTCGATCTTGTCGCGGTTGACCCGCACATGGCCGGCCTCGACCAGCTTCGCCGCCAGCGAGCGCGACTTCACGGCCCGCGCGAAGAACAGCCATTTGTCGATGCGCTGGCGCTCCTCGCCGGTCATCGGCCGTCGCTCATTTCCCCTTCAGCTGCTCGCGCAGCGCGGCGAGCTTGGCGAAGGGCGAATCGGGGTCGATCCGCGCCGGCCGCTCCTCGCGCGGGCGGCCCTGCTGCCGGTCGCCGCCGGGCTGGCCCTTGCGCGGCGGCTGGCCGTGCCTCTCGTTGCGGTCGCGGTGCGGCGGCTTGCCCTTCGGCCGGTCGGGGCGGCCGTCGCGGTCGCCCCTCGCCTGCGTCTCGTCCTGTCTGCCGTCCTTGCCGCCGAACCGGCGCTCGAAGCGCTTGCGCCCCTCGCCGTCGGCCGCGCCGCCCTCCTGGCGCTCGGGCCGGCCCCTGCCGTGCTGCGGGCGGTTGTTGCGGCCCTGACGCGGACGCCCGTCGAAGCGGCCCGGCCGCCACAGCAGCACCGGCTTCGCCTCCTCGGCGGGCGCATCTTCCGCGGCGGCATCGCTTGCGGCAGCCTCGGTGGCCGGCGCTTCCTCGGCGGGCACGTCCGCAACGGCCGAGGGCTCCACCTCGGCCGGAGCGACAGCCTCGGCCTCTTCCCCGGCCGCGCCCTCTTCCGCTGCGGCGGAAGTGGCTTCCTGTTCTTCGGGCTGCCCGTCCTCGGCCGCCGTCGCCGGCGAAGCCTCTTCCGCGGCGGGGGCAGCCTCGGGTGCCGCATCGGCCTGCGCCTTCGCCGCCTCGGCCGCGGCGGCGCGCTCGCGCTCGGCCGCGTCCAGCGCCTCGAGCTTCGCCTGCACGTCGGCCGCCGTCCTGGCCTCGGAGCGGTAGCCGAGGCCCTTGAGGATTTCCTCCATGTCCTCGCTCGTCGCGCCGAGGATCGACATCATCGCCGGCGTGACGATGAAGGCCGCGCCGTCATAGGCGCCCTCGGGGCGCGGCCCGGTGCCGGCCCGCCACGACAGCGCCGGGCGGATCAGGTCGGCCAGCCGCTCGAGGATGTCGACGCGCACGGCGCGGCGGCCGAGCGTGCGATAGCCGGCGAGCCGGTAGAAGGCGGGCTCGAAGGCGGGCTCGACCACCAACGACGTGCGGCCCGACGCCAGCGCGTGGACCACGTCGCCGAAGCCCGGCTTCTCCTTGCCGTCGTTGGCGAGCGACCACAGCAGCGTGACGAGCCCGGCCGGGCCGGGCTTGAGCAGCGCCGGCACGAAGACGTGGAACGCGCCGAAGCGCACGCCGAGCCGGCGCAGCGCCGCCCGCGCCTCCTGGTCGAGCGCCTTGACGTCGTCGGCGACGTCGCGGCGGTTGAGCACGCCGAAATTCTCCACCAGCCGGAAGGCGATGCCGCGCGCGATGCCGGAAAGCTGGTCCGCCGCCTTGAGGTCGGCGAGCGGCTTCAACAGCGTGTCGATCTGGTAGCGCACGAAGCGCTCGGCCCGCGCCGCGACCCTGTCGCGCGCCGGCCCGGTCAGCTGCTCGTCGGCGAGCAGGATGACGCGGGGCGCCAGTGCGTCCTCGCCGGCGGCGAGCGTGGCCACCGGCGCGCCGATCCAGCGCAGGAGGCCGTCGGAGGCCAGCGCGAAATCGCCGTTGGCGGCATTGGCGAAGCGCTCGGCGCGCGCCTCGAACTCGGTCGCCAGCGCCTTCTGCGCCGCCGCCTTCACCGCCTTCGCGTCCTCGCCGCCGGCCGACTGGTCGGCCGTGAAGCGGAAGCCCTGAAGGGAACCGACGTGATGGCCCTCGACGTTGACGTCGCCGGCCGGGTTTATCTCTGCCTCAAGCATCGCGTTCTCTCTCAGGCGCCTCATGAGCACGGAAGTCCTGCGGTCTACGAAGCGTTTCGTCAATCGCTCGTGCAGCGCATCGGACAGTCTGTCCTCTATCTCGCGCGTTTTTTCCTGCCAGTGTGCCGGATCGGCCAGCCAGCCGGGCCGGTGGGACACGAAAGTCCAGGTGCGGATCTGGGCGATGCGCGCCGACAGCGTGTCGATGTCGCCCTCGGTCGTGTCGGCCCGGCGCACCTGCTCGGCCATGTAGTCCTCGTCGACATGGCCCTTCCTCGCGAGGTCGAGATAGATGCTTCCGATGATGTCGGCGTGCTGGACCGGCGCGATGCGGCGGTAGTCGGGCAGCGCGCAGGCTTCCCACAGCATCTCGACCCGGCGCGGCCGGTCGGCGAGGCGGCGGATCTCCTCGTCCTTCGCCAGATGGTCGAGCGCGCGCGCATCCACCGCCGGCAATGCCCGCGTCAACCCCTCGACCGGCGGGATGCGGTCGATGGAGCGCCGGAGCGCGTCGAGGCTCGCAAAGTCGAAGCCGGCGGTGCGCCATTGCAGCACCTTCACCGGCTCGAAATCGTGGCTCTCGATGCGCTCGACCAGCTCGTCGGGGAAGGGATCGACCTGGCCGGTGACGCCGAAGGTGCCGTCGCGCATGTGGCGGCCGGCGCGGCCGGCGATCTGGCCGAGCTCGGCCGTTGCGGTTCTGGGCGAAGGCGACATGGTCGACGTCGAGGTTGAGCCCCATGCCGATCGCGTCGGTGGCGACGAGATAGTCGACGTCGCCGGACTGGTAGAGCGCGACCTGCGCGTTGCGGGTGCGGGGCGAAAGCGCGCCCAGCACCACGGCCGCGCCGCCGCGCTGGCGGCGGATCAGCTCGGCGATGCCGTAGACCTCGTCGGCCGAGAAGGCCACGACGGCCGAGCGGCGCGGCAGCCGCGTCAGCTTCTTCTGCCCGGCATAGGCGAGATGCGACATGCGCGGCCGCGTGACGACCGAGATGCCGCGCAACAGCTTCTCCAGGATGCCGCGCATGGTGGCGGCGCCGAGAAGCAGCGTCTCCTGCCGGCCGCGCAGGTGCAGGATGCGGTCGGTGAAGATGTGGCCGCGCTCGAGATCGGCGGCGAGCTGCACCTCGTCGATGGCGACGAAGGCGGCGTCGGTCTCGCGCGGCATCGCCTCGACCGTGCAGACCGAATAGCGCGCGCCGGGCGGCTGGATCTTCTCCTCGCCGGTGACGAGCGCCACCTTGTCCGCGCCGACCTTGTCGCAGACCCGGCCGTAGACCTCGCGGGCAAGCAGCCTGAGCGGCAGGCCGATGACGCCGCTCTCATGCGCGACCAGCCGCTCGATGGCGAGATGGGTCTTGCCGGTGTTGGTCGGGCCGAGCACCGCCGTCACGTCCCGGCCGGAAAGGACGAGCGGCGCATCTGGTCTTGTCTGGATGCTCATCGTGCGGGGGCGGCCCTCTGATATCCGCAGGCGGCGCGGCGGTGGCTCGTTAGCATGCGGCCGGGGTGGAGCGGAAGATATGGCTGCCGTTGAGATAGGTCGCCGGCGCCGTTTCCGCCAGCCCGCGGCCGCGCCGCATTAACCCCTGGAACGAGTCTGGAACGAATCGGCGACGAATCACTGATTCGGCAATGTTCCTGATCCGTTCACCACAAGATGTAGCCGGATTGCCTGCCTATATGACCAGATGCTGAATCACGCTCCCGCCCGTTCCGCCCTCCGCGGCGTCCGGCGTTAACCTTTGCCGGCAAGGGGGCCTCGCACCGCCCGGAGCGGCCCCGGCTGCCGGCCGCAAGCTTAGGATTTCGTTAGGAATTTCTTTACCCGCAATTTACCTCTTTCCGGGCCGGGGCGGTTTGGCGTTAACGTTCCGGCCAAAGCCGGAACGAATCGGCGACGAATCACTGATCGGCACGGTTTCCCGTTTCGTTCTCCACAAGATGTAGTGGTATCCACACCTCGTCCACAACAAGTCCACAGCCTGTCCAGAGCGATTCGCACAGGCGTTTTCGCCGCCGCGTTAACCTTTCGCCCGCCTTTCCGGTGCCGAGCCGGCTATGCACGCCCCGGTTGCCGAAAGATGCGACTCATGTGCATCTTCCGTCTTGCCCCCTTATTTTACGGAGAGAACAGCATGACAAAGCGTCTTCTGGCCGAGTTCCTCGGAACGTTCTGGCTCGTCTTCGGCGGTTGCGGCTCGGCGGTGCTTGCCGCGGCCTATCCCGAGCTTGGCATCGGCTTCGTCGGCGTGTCGCTCGCCTTCGGCCTCACCGTGCTGACCATGGCCTATGCCGTGGGCGGCATCTCCGGCGGCCACTTCAACCCCGCCGTCACGGTCGGCCTGCTCGCGGCCGGCCGCTTCGAGGCCAGGGACCTCGTTCCCTATGTCGTCGCCCAGCTCGTCGGCGCCGTGCTCGCCGCCGCTGCGCTCTACCTGATCGTCAGCGGCAAGGCCGACTTCGTCTCGGTCGGCGGCTTCGCCTCCAACGGCTACGGCGAGGCGTCCCCCGGCGGCTATTCGCTGACTTCGGCGCTGGTGATCGAGGTGCTGCTCACCTTCTTCTTCCTGATCGTCATCCTCGGCGCCACCGGCGGCCGGGTGCCGGCCGGCTTCGCGCCCATCGCCATCGGCCTGGCGCTGACGCTGATCCACCTGATCTCGATCCCCGTCACCAACACCTCGGTCAACCCGGCGCGCTCGACCGGCGTCGCCCTGTTCGCCGAAGGCCCGGCGCTGGCGCAGCTGTGGCTGTTCTGGGTCGCGCCCCTCGTCGGCGCCGCCATCGCCGGCGTCGTCCACAAGAGCCTGCTCGGCGACGACTGACCGCCGGCGCGGCATGCCGGAAAAGGAAACGGCCCCTCGCGGGGCCGTTTTTCTTTGCCGGGATTTTCGTGGCCTACACGAAGAACTGCCCGCCATTCGCCGACACCGTCGAGCCGGTGATGAAGCCGGCATCGTCGGAGGCGAGGAAGACGACGATGCGCGCGATTTCCTCCGGCTCGCCGAGGCGGCCGACCGGGATCTGCGGGATGATGCGCTCGGCAAGCACCTTCTCGTCGATGGCCTTGACCATGTCGGTGGCGATGTAGCCGGGGCAGATGGCGTTGACGGTGATGCCGGCGCGCGCGCCTTCCTGCGCCAGCGCCTTGGTGAAGCCGAGATCGCCGGCCTTGGCCGCCGAATAGTTGACCTGCCCCGCCTGGCCCTTCTGGCCGTTGATCGAGGAGATGGTGATGATGCGGCCGAACTTGCGGTCGCGCATGCCCGTCCACAGCGGATGCGTCATGTTGAAGACGCCGGTGAGGTTGGTGTCGATCACCTCGCGCCACTGCTGCGGCGTCATCTTGTGGAACATGGTGTCGCGCGTGATGCCGGCATTGTTGACCAGCACGTCGACGGGACCGAGATCGGCCTCGACCTTTTTGATCCCCTCCACGCAGGCGTCGTAGTCGGCGACCGACCATTTGTAGACCGCGATGCCGGTCTCGTCCCTGAACTTCGCCGCCGCCTCGTCGTTGCCGGCATAGTTGGCGGCAACCTTGTAGCCGGCATTCTTCAGCGCCACCGAGATCGCCGCGCCGATGCCGCGCGAGCCGCCGGTCACGAGTGCTGTTCTGGTCATGCAAGTCTCCTCCCTTTGGTCGGAGAGTGAGCAGGGAATAGCGAATAGTGAGTAGGGATTCTAATCCCGCCGCGCCTTCGCCCCTCTTCCTCCCTACTCACTACTCCCTATTCACTATTCTCTATCGTTCCACGCACATCGCCACGCCCATGCCGCCGCCGATGCACAGCGTGCCGAGGCCCCGCTTCGCGCCGCGGCGCTTCATCTCGAACAGCAGCGTGTTGAAGATGCGCGCGCCGGAGGCGCCGATCGGATGGCCAATGGCGATGGCGCCGCCATTGACGTTGACGATGTCCGGGTTCCAGCCGAGGTCCTTGTTGACGGCGAGCGCCTGCGCCGCAAACGCCTCGTTGGCCTCGACGAGGTCGAGATCGTCGATCTTCCAGCCGGCCTTCTCCAGCGCCTTGCGCGAGGCCGGGATCGGCCCCGTGCCCATGATCTGCGGATCGACGCCGGCGGTCGCCCACGACACGATGCGCGCGAGCGGGGTGATGCCGCGCCGCGCCGCCTCGTCCTCGCTCATCAGCACCACGGCGGCCGCACCGTCATTGATGCCCGAGGCGTTGCCGGCCGTCACCGTGCCTTCCTTGTCGAAGGCGGGCCTGAGCTTCTGCATGGCGTCGAGCGTCGCGCCGAGGCGGATATATTCGTCGTTCTCGACCACCACGTCGCCCTTGCGGGTCTTGATGGTGACCGGCACGATCTCGTCCTTGAAGCGGCCGGCCTTCTGCGCGGCCTCGGCCTTGTTCTGCGAGGCGACGGCGAAGGCGTCCTGCTCCTCACGGGTCAACTGCCACTGGCGGGCGACGTTCTCGGCGGTGACGCCCATATGGTAGCCGTAGAAGGCGTCGGTCAGCCCGTCCTTGATCATCGAATCGATCATCTTGAAGTCGCCCATCTTCACGCCGCCGCGCAGATGCGCGACGTGCGGGGCGAGCGACATCGACTCCTGGCCGCCGGCGACGATGATCTTCGCATCGCCGGTCTGGATCTGCTGCATGCCGATGGCGACGGCGCGCAGGCCCGAGCCGCAGAGCTGGTTCAGGCCCCATGCCGTCTTCTCGTCGGGGATGCCGGCCTCGCGCGCGGCCTGGCGCGCCGGGTTCTGGCCCTGACCGGCCGAAAGGATCTGGCCCATCACCACCTCGTCCACTTCCGCGCCGTCGACCCCGGCGCGCGCCAGCGCCTCCCTGATGGCGACCGCGCCCAGCGTATGGGCGGGCGTGTCGGCGAACGAGCCGTTGAAGGAGCCTACGGGCGTGCGCGCCGCGCTGGCGACGACGATGGCGGAACCGGACATCGGGAATTTCCTCGTGATTTTGCGTTGCGGTTGATCCTCTGGGGAACGATCTTGCCGTTTCCCCGCGCCGAGTCAAATTGGAAAACGCAGTTGCAGCATGACTGCGGCAGCGCACAAACCGCTTTCAATTGCGATCCGTTTGAGCATATCCTGCCATTTGGTCTTGGGGGAGGCCGACGGTCGCCGACCGCTTACGTTTCGTACCAGCATTCCACGGAGGAAATGGATGTCCGCGAAAGACGATCCGGTGGTTATCAAGAAATACGCCAACCGCCGCCTCTACAATACGGGCACCAGCACCTATGTGACGCTGGAGGATCTGGCCGAGATGGTCAGGAACGGCGAGGACTTCACCGTTCAGGACGCCAAGTCCGGCGAGGACATCACCCACCCGGTGCTGACGCAGATCATCTTCGAGCTGGAGAACCGCGAGGGGCAGAACATGCTGCCCATCCCGTTCCTGCGGCAGCTGATCTCCTTCTACGGCGACCAGATGCAGATGGTGGTGCCGAGCTTCCTCGAGCAGTCGATGATCGCCTTCGCCAAGGAGCAGGAGCGCTTCCGCGAGCAGATGAAGGACGCCATGGGCAAGATGGGCAAGTCGCCCATGGACATGATGAAGATGACGACGCCGATGAAGGCGTTCGAGGAGCAGACCAAGCGCAACATCGAGCTGTTCCAGAACGCGATGCGCATGTTCACGCCCTTCCCGGCCGCGGAGAGCCAGCCGGCCGCACCCGAGACGCCGGAGGCCGCCGCCGACAAGGACGACGACCTGCAGGAGCTGAAGGACCAGATCGCCGCGATGCAGCGCCGTCTGGACCGCATGGGCAAGGGCTGAGGGCTCCCGCAGCGAAACAGCGAACCCGCTCCCGGTGTCGCCCCGCCTTTCTCAGGCCCTGACCGTCGTCGCGATCTTCGTGCCGCTGCTGCGGCGCGCGCCGGGCCAAGCCGATCCCGCCCCGCTCAGTGGAAGTTGACGTCGCGCGAGGCCGCACGCAGCGAGATGGCGAAGCCGGCGAGCACGTCGACCAGCGCGATCGCCGTCAGGATGAAGAACAGCGAGCTTGCCGCGCGCTCGACCAGCAGGAACTCGACCAGGAAGACGACGAAGACGAAGGTCGACAAAAGATGGTCGAGCACCGAGGCGTTCGAGGTGCGGGTCGCCTTCAGCACCTCGACGAACAGGACGAGGAGCGCGAACAGGATCAGGAGATCGGCGAGGCTCATCGTCCACACCCCGCCCGACAGCATGGAAAGCGAGAACACCTGCGCCCGCCACGGGTCGCCGATGTCGCCGAACAGCCCCGCGAGCCCGAGATTGTAGAGGATGAACGGCACGATCATCAGCGGGATATGGGCGAGCATGGGCGTCCTCCGGAGCTACGGCGCCCCTATCTAGAGCGTTTCCGGCAGAAAGTGGAACCTGCTTTGTATCGCCGGTGAAACGCGAGGCGCATCGGTCCCGCAAAAGCAAAAGACCGGCGCGGGGGCCGGTCTTTCGCGACATGCGTCGAAGCGCGGGAAAGCTCAGCTTTCCTTCGGCTCCAGCACCTGACGGCCGCGATACATGCCGGTCTTCAGGTCGATGTGGTGCGGGCGGCGAAGCTCGCCGGAGTTCTTGTCCTCGACATAGGTCGGGGCCTTCAGCGCGTCGGCAGAGCGGCGCATGCCGCGCTTCGACGGCGAGGTCTTTCTTTTCGGTACTGCCATTGTCCTGCTCCGATAGTCGCTCGAACGACCGCTGCCGCCCTCGATGGAAGGGCCCCGCATGACGGCCGAAAACCGGGAAAGTCGCGTGCCTATACACGCAAGCGCGGCATTTGGCCAGCGCCGCCGCGCAATTTTTTCCGTTCTGCCCGTTCGGACGCCGGG
>JALHFU010000328.1:0-2025 GCA_022838525.1 Hyphomicrobiales bacterium
GCCCAGAGAAAGAATTGAGATCCTCCAAATCTGGACAACCCGGGTGACGAAAGAAATCATCCTGCTGCCGGGCAGAGCATCGCTCCGGTGCAGCCCGCTGCGGGAGACGGCCGACCTACCCCGCCTCGGCCGGCCTGATCCGGATGCGGGTGATGCGGTTCTTCTCGCGCTTCATGACGATGAAGCGCTTGCCGTGGAAGGTGAAGGCCTGCCGCTCGCGCGGGATCGACTGCGTCTCGTGGATGACGAGGCCGGCGATCGTCGTCGCCTCGTCGTCGGGCAGGTTCCAGTCGAGCGCGCGGTTCAGGTCGCGGATCGGCACCTGGCCGTCCACCACCACCGAGCCGTCCGCCTCCTGGCGCACGCCCTGCACCTCGATGTCGTGCTCGTCGGCGATGTCGCCGACGATCTCCTCGATGATGTCCTCCAGCGTCACCAGCCCCTCGACCTCGCCATACTCGTCGACGACGACGGCGAAATGCGCCTTGCGCCGCAGGAAGGCGTTGAGCTGGTCCTGAAGCGTGGTCGTGTCGGGCACGAACCAGGGCTTCGTCGCCACCTTCATGATGTCGATGCGCGAGAAGTCGTAGCCGGCGTCGATCACCGCGCGCAGGAGATCCTTGGCGTGGACGACGCCGACGATGTTGTCGGGCTGGCCGCGCCACAGCGGCATGCGCGTGTGCGGGCTCTGCAGCACCGCGCGCACCAGCGCCTCGGGCGGGTCGTCGGCATTGAGCGAGCGCATATGGGTGCGGTGGACCATGACGTCGCAGACCTCGAGCTCGGCGAGGTCGAGCAGGCCGCCCATGCGGTCGCGGTCCTGCTTGACCACCGCGCCCTCGCGATGCAGCACCGCCATGGCGTCGAGGAACTCCTCGCGCGCACTGAGCTGAGGCGGGATCGGCACGAGCTCCAGCCCGAGGAGCCGCAGCAGCGGCCGGTGGAACAGCACCGCCGCCAGCGCCACCGCCAGCGGCAGGAGGACGAGCGCGACGGCGGCCGGACCGTTCATCCGCGGGCTCCCCCCTGCGCGACGGGCTGCATGACGGAGCGCAGGAACGCCAGCACCTCCGACGGCGCCACGTCCTTCGCCACGAAGGAGTGGCCGACGCCGCGGGTGAGGATGAAGGTCAGCGCGCCGCGCGACACCTTCTTGTCCTGCGCGATGTAGTCGAGCATGCGCTCGGGGCCGGGCAGCTCGCCGGGGATTTCGGCGATGGAAACCGGCAGGCCGACGGCGGAAAGATGCGTCTCCACCCGCCGCGCATCGTCCATCGAGCACAGGTTGAGGCGGCTGGAGAATCGGTGCGCCAGCGCCATGCCGATGGCGACGCCCTCGCCGTGGACGAGCCGCGCGCTGTCGTAGCCGGTCGCCGCCTCCAGCGCATGGCCGAAGGTGTGGCCGAGATTGAGCAGCGCCCGGTCGCCGGTCTCGTACTCGTCGCGGGCGACGACGTCGGCCTTGGCGCGGCAGGATTGGGCGATGGCTTGGGCGCGTGCCGGCCCGCCGGCAAACACCTCGCGCCAGTTCGCCTCCAGCCAGGCGAAGAAGTCGGGCCGGTCGATCAGGCCGTATTTCGCGACCTCGGCATAGCCGGCGCGGAACTCGCGTGGAGGGAGCGTGTCGAGCGCGGCGGTGTCGGCCAGCACCAGCGCCGGCTGCTGGAACACGCCGACGAGGTTCTTGCCGCGGGCGCTGTTGATGCCGGTCTTGCCGCCGACCGAGGAATCGACCTGGCCGAGCAGCGACGTCGGCACCTGCACGAAGCGCATGCCGCGGCGCACGATGCCGGCGACGAAGCCGGCGAGGTCGCCGACCACGCCGCCGCCGAGCGCGACCACCACGTCGCCGCGCTCGAGCCGGGCGGCGAGCACGGCGTCCACCACCTCTTCCAGCACGGCGAAGCTCTTGCTCTTCTCGCCGGGCGCGACGGTGACGGTGGTGGCCTCGATGCCGGCGGCCCCGAGGCTCGCCGCCAGGGCTCCGGCATGGCGGGCGGCGACGTTCCCGTCGGTGACGATGGC
>JALHFU010000329.1:0-2691 GCA_022838525.1 Hyphomicrobiales bacterium
GTCTCCTCGACAGTGACAATGGCGTTGTCGATCCAGCCGGTGAGCAGGTTCTCGATGACCTGACCTTCCAGGTTGAACTGCTGACCGAGTGCTCGTGGCGCATAGCGTCCGGACTTTTGTGATTGCGGCGCCATCGAGAACGGGTTCTTCGCCTTCCACGCGTCATCGACCGCCTTGAGGATGGCCTTGCAGGTCGCCCGCGGTGGCAATGATGGGCCGCTTTGCGGACGGTTCTCGACAGCGTTGACGATGCAGGTGGTGACAGCATCACCGTCCTGATCGACGCCAAGCGCCACCGCATCGAGCTTGAAGGCGAATTCCTCTCCGCCCTGCAGATCACGCTGCTTGGTCACCTTGGCCAGCCGCATCTCGGTCTCGTCGGTGATTACCTCGATCTCGGTATCGGTCGCGGCGCGGAGAGAGGAATGGCCGCGGGCGCCTTTCGCCACGTCCTTGCCGGTGTGATGCACGATCATGATGTGGGCGCCGGTGGCATGGCGGATACGGTCGACATTCTTGATGAAGGCGGTCATGTCGACCGGGCCGTTCTCGTCGCCGCCGGCCATCACCCGCGACAGCGTGTCGATGACGATCAGCTTCAGCGGCGCGCGCTCGGAGACGTCCCTGGCAAGCGTGATGACGCGCTCGGTGTCGGCGTCAGGATGAAGCAGATCGAGGCCGGCGCGGCGCAGCGCAAACGGCACGTCGACGACACCGCTCGTCTTCCTGAGGCCGACAATGCGGTTGGCGATGCCATTGCCGCCCTCGGCGGCGAGATAGAGGACACCGCCGCCGGCAACACGCTGCGTACGCCATCGATGGTCGATGGCGACATGATAGGCGATATCGAGCGCGAAGAAGGTTTTGCCGGAATTCGACGGGCCGTAGACGACCGACATGGCGCCGAGGTCGAGAACATTCTTGACGATATAGGGTGCACTGATGACCGGCTCGATGTCGTCGAACCATTCCAGTTCGGCAGACGGATCAACGGGGGGCGGGGCGAACGAAACAGTGGCCCCGTGGCTTCCGACCGGTTCCTCCTTCGCCGCCGCTGCGACCTTGGTGTCCCACTGCCGCATGGCGTAGGCCCATTTGTCGCGGAAGGCGGAAAGGCCACGACCTTCGTCGTCGAGCGTGCTGCCGGCAGCCTGCGGCCGTACCTTGCGCTCGTAGATGGCAAAAACCTCGAGCAGCTTCTCTTCGCTCTCGCGGTCCGACGGTGGGATCGGGCATTCGCGATACCAGTCGATGATCGCCGCCCAGATCATGTCGCGCATGTAGGCGTCGCGGCCGTCGACGATGTGGCCCCAGGCATCGGTGGCCTGCGCTGGTGTCGACGGGCGCTCGGTCGCTGCAGATGCCGTCTGCGTGCGTGTCGACGACGATGGCGACGATGGTGCTGATGATGGTGATGACGGAGCCGGCGTGGCCGCCAGCGGTAACGCCTCCACCGCGCCGACCTTGTCGAGCAGCCATTGCGGCGCTTCGGCCAGTTCGGTCTCGAAGGGCGAGAACAGCCAGCTGTACGACTTGCCGTTCTGATGCATCGACGGCGGGGCGATGACGAAGCCGCCCTCGGCGCGCACGTCGATGCCGCAAAACGTCTCCTGCGTGTTCCTGATGGTGAGATGGGCAGGATAGCGGAAATGGATGTGCTGGCCGCCGCCGCCGGTGCGCGCCCGCCAGGTCTCCGGATCGCAGCCGAGCTCATTGTCGGCGATCCAGTTGTCCCACGTCGTGCTGCCGGAGACGCTGCCCTTTTCGTCGAGATCGATGACCAGCAACTTCCAGCCATCGCCGAGCGAGGCAGCACCGGTCAGGAACCCCATGCGGTAATTGGCGCGGTGTTCGCCGTCAGCGCCATACCAGCGATCATGAACGGTCTGCGGGATGCCGCTCTGGAACTCGCGCCATCTGCCGAGCGGGATCTTCTCCCTGCCGGCGGCCGGGATGACAGCAAGGCCCAGCGCGCGATAGCTGTCTGCCCATTGGCAGGCGCTTGCAAACTGGTCCGGCGCCTCGCCTCTATCGTCATGTCCGTACCCTTCATGTCTGGATTCCCCCCTCCTGCATGTGTGGTGCACGGGGATCGGAAGGTGGCCGCCTCCCGATCCCCTCTGACGCTCAGCCGAAGTCCGGCACCGGGGTACGGGACGGTGCGGATGCGGGCGGCGTCATCTGCGTGGAGCCGGTGGCGGCCGGCTGCGCGGATGTGGTGGAAGCCGGCATTGCCGCGCGCGGTCGGGGCGAAGCCCGGTGTTCCTCCAGCTCGCTGGTGCGCTCCTTCCAGGCGATGATCTGGAAGACGGGAACGGCGCGGGCGCCATGCCGGGTCTTCTCGCGGATGAACTCGGCAAGCCGCACCACCGGCACCTGGCCCCTGCCATTGTCCCATTCGGGTGCGGCGATCGTCGTGTTGTAGATCCCCTCCAGAGCGGCCACGACGCCGATGGCGGTGGAGCAGAGTTCGTGGCAGCCGAGATTGTCGGGAAGCTGGACCACCAGCTGGATGCCCTGCTTGTGCTTTTCGGAGGGACGCTCGGGCAGCGGATCGCCGATGGCCACCAGCCGCTTGTCGGGACCCTTGTCGGAGAACTCGATCCAGCCGACCTGCAATGTGGCGAAGTCGAACAACGCCACGAAGTCGTCGATGACCTCAAGGCCGCGATTGGTGCCGTCCCAGGTGGA
>JALHFU010000113.1:0-10520 GCA_022838525.1 Hyphomicrobiales bacterium
CGATTCCGCCACGTCCGGCTGGAAAGGCTGGGCGGCGGCTTCGGGCACCGTGGGCAATTTCGACTACCGCTTCTCGGGCAGCCTCGACGACCACGGCGACCGCAGGGTGCCGAAAGGGCAATACAGCTCGACCGGCCGGCTCGACGGCACGTCGTTCGACAACGACAACATCTCGGCGCATCTGGGCTACACCTTCGGCGACGCCGACAACCATTATATCGCGCTCAAGGCCGAGCAGCATCGGCTGTCCACTGAAAGCTGGACCGATCCGTCCTACCTGACCTACCCGATCACCGGCTTCAACATCGACCTGCCGCAGCGCGACCTGCGCAAGGTCGGGCTCTACTACGACGGCACCGACATCAGCGATCTCGTCCGCAAGGTCCATGTCGACGCCTACTACCAGACCGTCGACCGGCTGTTCATGAACGAAGTGGTGATGCAGCCGCTGCCGATAATGACGGTGGGGGTGGAATCGACATCCGACGACCGCAACGTCAACTATGGCGGCACGGCGCAGGTGGACCTGCAGTTCCACCCCGACCACTACACCATCGTCGGACTTCATTACCTGACCGACAACCTGAAGACGGCGAAGACCTCGACCACATCGACGAGGATGGGGATGGCCCCGCCGAGCGTCACCTCCTCCTCGGGCTTCGACGACGCCTCCATCCACACGGTCTCGGCCTTCGCCCAGAACGAGTGGTCCTTCGCGGAGGACTTCAAGCTGACGACGGGCGCCCGCTACTACTACACCCGGACCGAGCACGACTATTCCGAGCAGAACTCGGTCGCCGTGCCCACCCATCCGAGCAACAGCGACGGCAGGCTGGTCACGTCCGCCGGCCTGACCTACACCGGCCTTCCCGACACCACGCTGAGGGCGCTCTATTCGGAGGGCTACATCACGCCGACGCTGCTGCAGCTCTTCACCGATTCGAGCGCGGGCCGCGGCGTGGTCACCTACGGCAATCCCGACCTCGACGCCGAAACGTCGCGCAACGTCGAGGTCGGCGCGCGCTACAACGCCGGCGGCGTCGTCTTCGACGCCGCAGCCT
Source organism: Hyphomicrobiales bacterium (assembly GCA_022838525.1). Lineage (GTDB taxonomy): Bacteria > Pseudomonadota > Alphaproteobacteria > Rhizobiales > Rhizobiaceae > Aerobium. Next base: position 1,062 of record JALHFU010000113.1, read on the forward strand.
TCTACACCACGGCGAAGGACTACATCACCAGCATCTCCTGCACGCCCGGAGCCGGGTGCCCGGCAGGAGCCTCGGCGGCCAACTACATCTACGTCAACGCCGACGAGGCCACCGCCTACGGCCTCGAGCTGGCGGCAGAGTATACCATCCCCGGCACGGCCTTCACGCCTTACGTCACCGGCGCGTGGATGCGCCGCAAGCTCGAATTCGCCAGCTACTCGACCTACAACAGCAACACGCCCGCGCTTTCGGGCCGGTTCGGCGTGCGCTGGGAAGGCGAGGTGGCCAACCACGACGCATGGGCCGATCTCTATGTGCGGGCGTCGTCGGGCGTGAAGCTGACCACACGCAACGGCACCACCGGCCTTCTCGAGACCGACAGCCTTTCCGGCTACGGCACGCTCAACTTCGCCTTCGGCGGCGCGTTCGGCGACGACGACAAGTTCCGCTACGGCGTCCATTTCAACAACATCCTCGACAAGGAATACCGATCCTCGTTCGAGGAGATTCCGGGCGTCGGCCGCAGCGTCGAGGTGTCGCTGCGCATGAAGTTCTGACGACCGCAAGAGGGGAAGCGCCTGGCACTTGCCGGGCGTCGCAGATGAAACGGCCCGTCATCTCCTCCGGATGGCGGGCCGTTTCCGTTTCGTGAGCCGGCTTTCTACGTCTCCGGCACGGCGCAGACCGTCGAGCGGGTCAGGAACCGCTTCTCGCGGCCGTTGTCGAGCGAGAACATGCCGCCGCGGCCGGGCACCACGTCGATGACGAGGTCGGTGTGCTTCCACGCCTCATACTGGGATTCGCTGATATAGACCGGCGTGTCGCCGATCGTCCCCAGAAGCACGTCGCGGTCGCCGACGATGAAGTCGTCGCGCGGGTAGCACATCGGCGAGGAACCGTCGCAGCAGCCGCCCGACTGGTGGAACAGCACCGGGCCGTGATCGGCGATGATCTCGTCGAGCAGCTGCACCGCCTCGGGCGTCGCCGAGACCTTTCCGAGAGAGATCTTTTCCTGCTTCATGGCGAAATCTCCCTTCCCACCGGGAAGACTGGGGCGGCGCAGCGACGGGCGCCGCGCCGCCCCGGCCCGGGAGGATCAGAAGAAGCCCAGCCGCTTCGGGCTGTAGCTCACCAGCATGTTCTTGGTCTGCTGGTAATGGTCGAGCATCATCTTGTGCGTCTCGCGGCCGATGCCCGACTGCTTGTAGCCGCCGAAGGCGGCATGCGCCGGATAGGCGTGGTAGCAGTTGGTCCACACCCGTCCGGCCTGGATGGCGCGGCCGAAGCGGTAGGCGCGGTTGCCGTCGCGGGTCCAGATGCCGGCGCCGAGGCCGTAGAGCGTGTCGTTGGCGATGGCGAGCGCCTCGTCGTCGTCCTTGAAGGTCGTCACCGACACCACCGGGCCGAAGATCTCCTCCTGGAAGATGCGCATCTTGTTGGTGCCCTTGAACACCGTCGGCTTGACGTAGTAGCCGCCGGCGAGGTCGCCCGGCAGCATGTTGCGCTCGCCGCCGGTCAGCACCTCCGCACCTTCCTGCTTGCCGATGTCGAGGTAGGACAGGATCTTCTCGAGCTGCTCGGACGAGGCCTGCGCACCGAGCATGGTCGCCGGATCGAGCGGGTCGCCCTGCACGATGGCCTCCACCCGCTTCAGCGCCTTCTCCATGAAGCGGTCGTAGATCTTCTCGTGGATCAGCGCCCGGCTCGGGCAGGTGCAGACCTCGCCCTGGTTGAGCGCGAACATGACGAAGCCCTCGATCGCCTTGTCGAGGAAGTCGTCATCCTCGGCTGCGACGTCGGCGAAGAAGATGTTGGGGCTCTTGCCGCCCAGCTCCAGCGTCACCGGGATCAGGTTCTGGCTGGCATACTGCATGATCAGGCGGCCGGTCGTCGTCTCGCCCGTGAACGCGATCTTGGCGATCCGGTTCGACGAGGCCAGCGGCTTGCCGGCCTCCAGCCCGAAGCCGTTGACGACGTTGACCACGCCGGGCGGCAGGATGTCGGCGATCAGGTCGAGCAGGATGTGGATCGAGGCGGGCGTCTGCTCGGCCGGCTTCAGCACCACGCAGTTGCCGGCCGCCAGCGCCGGCGCGAGCTTCCACACGGCCATCAGGATCGGGAAGTTCCACGGGATGATCTGGCCGACGACGCCCAGCGGTTCGTGGAAATGATAGGCGACCGTGTCGTCGTCGATCTCCGAGATCGAGCCTTCCTGCGCCCGGATCGCGCTGGCGAAATAGCGGAAATGGTCGATGGCGAGCGGGATGTCGGCGGCGGTGGATTCGCGGATCGGCTTGCCGTTGTCCCAGGTCTCCGCCAGCGCCAGCGTCTCCAGGTTCTGCTCCATCTTGTCGGCGATGCGGTTGAGCAGCAGGGCGCGCTCCGCGGCCGACGTCTTGCCCCATTTGTCCTTCGCGGCATGGGCGGCGTCGAGCGCGGCCTCGACGTCGGCGGCGTCGGAGCGGGCGATCTCGCACAGCACCCGGCCGTTCACCGGCGAGGTGTTCTCGAACGTCTTGCCGGATTTGGCCGGCACCCACTTGCCGCCGATGAAGTTGTCGTAGCGCTTGGCGAACGGCACCTTGGCGGTGCGATGGAATTCGACCTTGTTCATGATTTCCTCCACTTCCTCCTCATGGAACCGCTGCTGCAGCGAGGCAGCGCGGAATGGGGAAATTGTCGCCCGGGGCGACGGCTGCGTCACCGCGGCACGCGCGCGAGAGGGGTGCGATCTGTCGCAGGAATGAGACAGTCGGCCGCCCGTTCAGTGCGTGCGGCGGATTCCGAAGCGCGCCAGCTTGCGGTGAAGCGTGGCGCGCGAAATGCCGAGCGCCGCGGCCGCGGCCGAAACGTTGCCCTGCACGCGGGCGAGCGCGCGCTGCAGGACGGCGCGTTCCGCGCCGTCGAAGCCCTCGCCCTTGGCGCCGCCGAGAAGGTCGGCGGCCGGCAGCGGGTGCGAAAAACTCTCGCCGGTGAGGCCGAACGCCAGCCGCGCCGACCGCGTCGCGCCGATGACGAGGTCGTCACCGTCGACGGCAAGGAGCGCGGCGGGCGAGTTGTCCGGCGTCGGCGCCAGCACCACCCGCGCATCGGGGAAGGCGAGGCGGAAATTCTCGGCCTCGATGCGGCGCACCGCGTCGCCGACCGCCATCGAGATCAGATGGACGAAGCCCTCCGTGAGATCGGCGCGGCAGGAGGACACGTCGAGCGCGGCGGCAAGCTTGCCCTCGTGGTCGTAGATCGGCGCGGTGGTGCAGGACAAAAGCGTGTTGCGCGAGAAGAAGTGCTGGTCGCGGTGGATGGTCAGCGCCCGGCCCTCGACGAGGCAGGTGCCGATGCCGTTGGTGCCCTCGCTCTCCTCGCTCCAGACCGTGCCGGTCCACAGGCCCCAGTCGTGGAAGGTGCGGTCGTCGCCGGCCGCACCCCGCCGCTCCACCGGCACGCCGTCGCGATCGGCGAGCAGCACGCAGCAGCCGACGCCGCCGACGGCGAGATAGAGCCGGTCGAGGCTCGCCTGTGCGGCGCGCACCAGCGGCTCGATGCGCTGGCGGGCGAGCTTCAGCTCGCCCTCGGTCAGCCGTCGCGGCGGCGTGCGTTCGGCGGGGTCGAGATGGTGCAGCGCCGCCGAGCGGCGCCAGGACGCCACCAGCGCCGAGCGCGCGGCCTCGTCCGTTGCGATGGCGGCATGAACCCTGTCGGCATGCCCGACTGCCACAGTGGCGCTCATTCGCTCCTCCCGGAATGCGCGGCGACTTTTCTGCGGGGTCTGATCGGCCGCGGCCGTCTCCTCCAGACGGCGCGGCACGAGGTCATTGTATCCTTCCGGATAGAACGGTCAATCACCCGTCATCGCGGGGGGCGGGCGGGGAACGGCGGACGGGCCTTCCGGGCAGCTCGCCCTGCGCGAACAGCCGGATCGTGCCGTATTGGCCGTCATAGCCCGGATCGCGGATCACGCTGCCGGCCCTGAGCCGCGCCACCGCCTCGCCGAGCAGCGGATCGCAGCGCGCCACGTCCTCGGCCGGAACCTCGCCGAGAAGCGCCAGCTCCGGCCCGAGCGCGGCGGTGGCGCGCTGATAGGCGGCGGCGACGGCCTTGGAAGCCGGCCCGACGCCGGCGATCTCGCCCAGGATCTCGGGCAGCGGCACCAGGCTTTCCACCGCGCCGGCCGTGGCCGGCGGCACGGCTGCGTCGCGGTCGGCCAGCGCCTCGATGCGGTGCGCCACGCCGACGGTGACCGGCCGGCCGCAGACCGGGCAGCGGCCGCCGAGCGCCAGCGTCTGCTTCGGCGTCAGCCGCACGCCGCAGCCGCGGTGGCCGTCCATGTGGTACTTGCCCTCCTCGGGGAAGAACTCGACCGTGCCGGCATAGCCATCGCCCGTCTCCAGCGCCCGCCGGATCGAGAAATAGTCGGCCTCGCAGGAAAACCGCGTCGCCTCGCGACCGAGCTTGCCGGGCGAATGCGCGTCGGAATTGGAGACGAGCCGGTAGCGGTCCAGCGACGAGACGCGCCAGTTCATCTCGGGGTCGGAGGAGAGGCCCGTCTCGACCGCGAAGATGTGGGGCGCAAGGTCGCCGTAGCAGTCGGCGATGGAATCGAAGCCCGATTTCGAGCCGAGCGCGGCGAACCACGGCGTCCAGATATGCGCCGGCACGAGGTAGGAATCCGGCCCCGATTCCAGCGCGATCTCCAGCAGGTCGCGCGAGTCGAGGCCGAGGATCGGCCGCCCGTCCGAGGCGATGTTGCTGATGCGCCCGAGGCTCGCCGCGAGCCGGTCGGCGCTGGCGAGGTCGGGCGCGTAGATCAGGTGATGGACCTTCCGCGTCTTTCCGCCCTTGCCGTAGATGGTCGAGATTTCCGTCGAGAGCATGAAGCGCACCGGCCGCCGGCAGGAGGGCGGCAGGGTCGCGGCGAGCGCGTCCTCGATCTCGGGCTTGAGGCGGAACAGCCCGCCATTGTCGGGCACGAGCTTGTCGCGGATTTCGGCGAGCCAGACCGGATGCACGCAATCGCCGGTGCCGACGACGCCGACGCCCTTGCGCGCGGCCCACAGATAAAGGTGCTCGAGGTCGAGGTCCCGGCTGGTGGCGCGGGAATGTTTCGAGTGGACGTGGAGATCGGCGATGAAGGTCATGGCGGGCAGGCCGGCGCGGTCGATGAGCCGGCTGCTTCCTTCTAGCGGGATCGGCCGGCGAATGCAAAGCGCGGCACGGCGGCGACCAGCGCCCGGCCGGTCGGCGAGCGGGGCGCCGCGACCACCGCGCCGGCCGGGCCTTCCTCGACGATGCGGCCGCCGTCCATGACCGCGATGCGGTGCGAGACCGCGCGCACCACGGCGAGGTCGTGCGACACGAACAGATAGGCGATGCCGTGCTCGCGCTGGAGCGACACCAGCAGGTCGAGGATGCGGTTGCGCACCGCGACGTCGAGCGCCGACACCGCCTCGTCGAGCACGATCAGCTCCGGCCGGCCGGCGAGCGCCCGGGCGATGGCCACGCGCTGGCGCTGGCCGCCGGAGACGGCGTGGACCGGCCGCGTCGCGAGATCGGGCGACAGCCCGACCCGTTCGAGAAGCGCGGCGATTGCCGCCGGCCGCTCGCTGCGGGTCGCAAGCCCGTGGATGCGCAGCGGATCGCCGAGCGCGTCGGCGACGGTGGCACGCGGGTTGAAGGCGGCGAGCGGGTCCTGGAACACCATCTGGATGCGCCGGCGCATGCGCCTCAGCGCCTCGCCCCGGAGGGTCGAGAACGCCGTGCCGGCGAAGTCGATCCTGCCGGCGTCCGGCTCGATCAGGCGCAGCAGGACGCGCGCCAGCGTCGACTTGCCGCTGCCCGAGGGGCCGACGAGGCCGAGCGTCTCGCCCGGCGCGACGGCGAGCGAGACGTCGTCCAGCGCCGTGATGCGGCGGCCCTCCGACACGAAGGTCTTCGACAGGCCGTACGCGGCGAGAAGCGGCGCGGTCACGGTGCCGCCTCCCCTATCAGCGGCAACGTGTCGAGCCCGATATGGCCGGCGACCAGCGTCCGCGTGCAGGCGTCGCGCGGCGCGGCGAGCACGTCGGCTGCCGGCCCCTCCTCCACCAGCTGCCCCCGATGCAGCACGGCGATGCGGTCGGCGAAGCCGGAGGCGAGCGCGATGTCGTGGGTGACGAAGAGGAGCGTCATGTCGCCCTCCGTCACCAGCTCGTTCAGCAGCGCGACGATCTCCGCCTGCACGATGGTGTCGAGCGCGCTGGTCGGCTCGTCGGCGATCAGCAGCACCGGCCGCGCCGCAATCGCCGCCGCGATCGCCACGCGCTGGCGCTGGCCGCCGGAGAGCTGGTGCGGAAAGGCCCGCAGGGCGGCGTCCGGGTCGGGCAGGCGCACGCGCCCGAACAGGCTGCGCGCATGGTCGCGCGCCGCCCGCCGCGACAGGTCGAGGTGCCGCCGCGCCACCTCGGCCACCTGCGCCCCGACGCGCAGCACGGGGTTGAGGCTCGCGCCCGCATCCTGGAACACGAAGCCGATGTCGCGGCCCGCCCGCGGACGATGCCCGAGGCCCGGCCAGTCGATCCGCCCCGTCACGGCGGCGTCCTGCGGCAAGAGCCCGGCCAGCGCCAGCGCCAGCGTGCTCTTGCCCGAGCCGCTTTCGCCGATGACCGCCAGCCGCCCGCCGGCCGGCACGGCGAGACGGATGTCGCGCAGCGCCGGCTGCGCCGTTCCGGCATAGGCCACCGTGAGGCGGCCGAGGCTGGCGAGCGGCGTGCTCATGCCCGCACCCTGCGCGCCGCAAGCGCCTCGGCCAGCCCCTCCGAGACCAGATAGACGCCGAGCACGGTGACGACGAGGCCGAGCCCCGGCACGATGGAGAGGGAGGGCGCGGAGCGCAGCACGTTGCGGCCTTCCGCGATCATCGAGCCCCAGGTGACGATGTTGGGATCGCCGAGGCCGAGGAAGGACAGCGCCGCCTCGACCAGCACCGCATTGGCGACGATGACCGACGACAGCGCCAGCACCGGCGGCAGCGCGTTGGGCAGCACTTCGCGGAGCGCGATCTCGACCGGGCGCATGCCGACGACGCGCGCCGCCGCCACGTAGTCGCGGCTGCGGATCGACAGCACCTCGGCGCGGGCGAGCCGCGCCGGCCCGGTCCACGCGCCGAGCGCGATGGCGAAGACCACGACCGGCAGCGACGCGCCGGCGACGCTGACGAAGGCGAGCGCCAGCAGGAAGCCCGGCACGGTCTGGAACGCCTCGGTCAGCCGCATCAGCGCCTCGTCGACGAGGCCGCCGGCGAAACCGGCCACCGTGCCGACCAGCGCGCCGAACACGGCGGCGACCAGCGCCGTCGCCAGCCCGACGGCGAGCGAGGCGCGCGCGCCGTGGACGAGGCCGGCGAGCACGTCGCGGCCGAGCCGGTCGGTGCCGAGCGGAAAGGCGGGGTCGGCAAAGGGCGGCCGGAGCGCCGGCCCGGCGATCGCCAGCGGGTCGCCGGGGAAGAGGAAAGGCGCAAGCAGCGCCGCCAGCACCGGCAGCGACAGCAGGACGAGCCCCGCCACGCCCTCCGGCGTGCGCAGGAAGCGCGCGAGGAGGCTCATGCCGCCGCCTCCGCCGCGCCGACGCGCGGGTCGAGCGCCGCATAGGCGAGATCGACGGCGAGGTTGACGAGAACCACCGTCACCGCGCTGACGAGGATGATGCCGGCGAGCAGCGGCGCGTCGCGCGCCGCCACCGCCTCCTGCGCCAGCCGGCCGAAACCCGGAATGGCGAACACGCTCTCGATGACGACGCTGCCGCCGAGCATCGACGCGGCCTGAAGCCCGAGCATGGTGACGAGCGGCAGGAGCGCGTTGCGCGCGACGTGGCCGAGCGCGATGCGCCAGCGCCCGAGGCCGCGCGCCTGGGCGGCGAGCGCATAGTCCTGCCGCCACGCCTCGGCCATGCCGGCGCGCATCATGCGCAGGAACAGCGCCAGATAGATCAGCGACAGCGAGGCCACGGGCAGCGCAAGATGCCGCGCGACGTCGAGCGCGCGGGCGAGGCCGGTCTTGCCGGAGGCGATGGTCTCGATGCCGGAGGTGGGGAACCAGCGCAGCCACACCGCGAAGACGACGATCAGCACCAGCCCGAGCCAGAAGCCCGGCACGGCGTAGACGGCGAGCGAGCCGGTCGAGAGCAGCCGGTCGGCGAGGCTGCCCGGCCGCGCGCCCGCCACCACGCCCAGCGCCGAGCCGAGCAGGAAGGAGATCGCCACCGCCGACCCCATCAGCCACAGCGTGTTGGGCAGGCGCTCGGCGACGAGGTCGAGGATCGGCCGGTCGAAGGCCAGCGACCAGCCGAGATCGAGCCGCGCCAGCGAGGTGACGTAGAGCCACAGCCGGGCGAGGAGGGAGCCTTCCAGCCCCCAGCTCTCGCGCAGGGCCGCGACGAAGGCGGGATCGCCGCCGCCGATCGACAGCAGATAGGCGTCGGCCGCGTCGCCGGGCGCGGCCTCCAGCAGCAGGAACGACCCCGCCACCACGATGAGCAGCACCGGAATGCCGGTCAGGACGCGGCGGCGCAGGAGGCGGAAGGCCCGGCTCATGCCGGCCGCCCCGCCAGATGGGCTGCGTTATCCCGGCCGGCCGAGGCTGCGAGGGAGGGCCGGGATCCATTGAGCGGCACGGCCGGGTTCAAGGCTTGTGAGACGGTGTTGACGCGTACCGGCGCGAGGACCGGGCCGTGCTCGACGATGTTCCGGCCAATGGGTCCCGGCTCTGCGGGCGCTCCGCGCCCTTGGCCGGCATGACGGCGGGCGGGGCAATCGCCCACCTGCGATGGCCGCGCCGCCAGCGGGGAGAGGAGGGATGGCCGCAACCTCGCCGCTTCCCCTTCTCCCCGTTCACGGGGAGACGGTGGCCGAAGGCCGGATGAGGGGCAGCGCAGACGCGGCGGCATCGCACGCGGACCGGCAATGCCATGCGGATCGAATTCGAGGGACGTCTGGATCATGCGCGGCTGAAGGCTCGAGGCGAACGCCGCCAGCCTATCACGAATCGAGGTCCGTATCCGCCCAGTTGGACACCGCCCAGCGCGGGTTGTTGGAGACGTTCCTCACCTTGTCGCTCGCCACGGTGACGAAGCCCCATTCGGCGACGTTGATCAACGGCAGGTCCCGCGCCACCAGACGCTGGAATTCGCGGTAGAGCGCGGTGCGCGCCGCGGTGTCGACCGTCTCGCCGGCCATGTCGATCAGCGCGTCGAGCCCGGCGTTCACATAGCCGCCCTGGTTGGAGAAGGGCACGCCGGCCGGCGTGCCGCTGCGGACCAGGATCGTGGTCGAGATCGCCGGGTCGCCGCGGAAGACGGTGGGCGCGACCGCGAGGTCGAAATCGTGGTCGGTGTAGACCGCCTTCTGGTGCGCTGCGGCGTCGTTGTTGACGATCGCTGCGTCGATGCCGACGGCGGCAAGCGCCTGCCGCAGATAGTCGCCGAACTGCC
>JALHFU010000330.1:0-2009 GCA_022838525.1 Hyphomicrobiales bacterium
CTACGGGGCGGGGCTTCTGTCGAAGAGCCTGAGCGCGGAAATCCTGATCGTCGTGCCGCTGGTGGTTATGGCGGCGTCCCTGACCGCGCTCGCCATCGGCGCCATACTCGTGCGGCAGATCGGCAAGACCTTCGCCATCCTGACCCTCGCGCTCAGCCAGATCTTCTATTCGCTGGTCTTCGTCTTCTCGAACCTGACGGGCGGCGAGGACGGCCTCCAGGGCGTGCCGATCATCACGATCTTCGGCCAGACGGTGACGAGCTCGGAAGCCTGGTACTGGCTGCTCTACGGCGTGCTCGTCGCCTCGCTCGCCGGCGCGCTCTATCTGCGCACCACGCCGCTCGGCCGGGCCTGGCTGGCGATCAAGGACAACACCGAGCGCGCGCGCTTCATCGGCATCAACACCGGCGCGCTGAAGCTTGTGGCCTATGTGTTCTCGGCCGGCCTGGCCTCGCTTGCCGGTGCGCTGTTCGTGCTCTTCAACGGCGCGGTCTCGCCGGACGTGCTGCACTGGTTCGAATCGGGCAAGATCCTGATGTACGTGGTGCTTGGCGGCGTCGGCACCATCGTCGGGCCGGTGGTCGGCGCCGCCGTCTTCACCGTCACCGAGCACTACGTCTCCAGCGTCACCGACGCATGGCTGATCTATTTCGGCGGCCTGTTCGTCCTCATCGTCATCGTCGCTCCCGGCGGCCTGTTCGGCATCATCGGCAACATCTATGCGCGGCTCGCCGCCGGCGGGAGGAGGCAGTCATGACACTTGAGATCAACGGCCTCTCGCGTCGCTTCGGCGGCCTGAAGGCGGTCAGCGAGGTGACGACCCGCATCGCGGACCGGGCGATCCACTCGATCATCGGGCCGAACGGCGCCGGCAAGACGACGCTCTTCAACCTGATTACCGGGTCGCTCGAGCCCGACAGTGGCCGCGTCGCCTTCGAGGGGCAGGACATCACCGGCTGGTCGCCCGACAGGCTCGCCCGCATCGGCATCGCCCGCACGTTCCAGCGCACCAGCATCTTCAAGGATCTGCCGGTTCTCGAGAATGTCGCCCTGGCGATCCGCTCGCGGCGCGGCATGAACCGGTCGCTGCTGCGCTCGGCCGCCCTCGAAAGGGAGGTCGACACGGAAGCGCGCGAGCTTCTCTCGAAGGTCGGCCTGAACGGCAAGGAAGAGGTCAGGGCCGGTGCGCTCGCCCACGGCTTCCAGCGGGCGCTCGACATCGCCATCGGCCTCGCGCTCCAGCCGAAGATCATCCTGATGGACGAGCCTCTTGCCGGCATGTCGCGCGGCGACCGCGAGACCGTCGCCACGCTCATCACCCGCCTGCGCGAGGAGCTGGGCCTCGCCATCGTCGTCGTCGAGCACGACGTCGGCATGGTCATGCGCCTGTCGGACCGCATCACGGTGATGCAGCACGGCAAGGTCATCGCCGAAGGGCCGCCGGCCGTGATCCGCGAGGACGAGGCCGTCAAGAACGCCTATCTGCACGGGAGCTTCGCGGCATGACCCAGGCACTCACCTATCAGGCCATGTCCGCCTTCTACGGCACGAGCCAGATTCTCCACGGCGTCGACTTCGAGGTCCGCCCCGGCGAGGTGGTCTGCCTTCTCGGCCTCAACGGCATGGGCAAGACGACGACGCTGCGCGCGACCATGGGGCTGGTCGACCGCATCGAGGGACGCATCACGCTCAACGGCGCCCCGCTCGACGGGCCGACCCATCGCCGGTCGCAGATGGGCGTCACCCTCGTGCCCGAGGACCGCAAGGTCTTCGCCAATCTCACCGTCGAGGAGAATCTGCGCGTCGCCATCCGCAAGCCGGCCCGGGGTGCCGGCTTCGGCACGGAGGACGCGATCCGCATCTTCCCAAGGCTCGGCGAGCGTCTCGGCCAGAAGGGCGGGACGCTCAGCGGCGGCGAGCAGCAGATGCTCGTCGTCGCCCGCGCCATGCTGGCGAACCCGCACTACATGATGCTGGACGAGCCGACCGAAGGGCTCGCCCCCAGCTAT
>JALHFU010000331.1:0-2003 GCA_022838525.1 Hyphomicrobiales bacterium
GGTCAGGCCACGGCCGAGCGGGACCTGCGCGCCTCCATCGAGCGCAGCGTCGGCGTCCGGCCGGCGCTCGACGATGCAGGCTACCGCCAGCGGCAGGCCGACATTGCCGCCTTCGGCGCGGAGCTCGACCGCCTGCGCGCCAAGTTCGTACCGGCCGCCGCCGCCGAGCAGAGCCTGCTTGCCGTCCAGAACGAGATCAACCGGGCGTTCAAGGTCGGCGCGATCGACGCGAAGGAGCAGGCCGCCGCCCTCGAAATGGCCCGGCTTGCCCATGACCACACCGCCGCGGCCGCGGCGCGCCAGGCGGAAGAGTATCGCCGGCTGGCGGCGGCGGGCCGGGAAGCGTGGGCGGCCGACCAGGCGCAGGCGCGGTTCAACTCGTTTCTCGGCATCGGCGCGCCGGCGGCGGGCTCGGCCCGCGCCAGCGCCGACGTGTTCGCCGAGGCCGGCCTGTTCGACGAGATCGCCGCCGGCGCCGACCGGGCGGCGCAGTCGACTGCGCTCGCCACCCACGAGATGACGAACCTGACCTATCAGATGAACGACATCGTGCTGATGCTCGCTTCGGGTCAGTCCCCGTTCTTGATGATGATGCAGCAGGGCTCGCAGATCACGCAGATCATGGGTCAGCGCGGCCTGGGCGAGATACTGCCGGCGCTCGGCGGCGCGCTGACGAAGCTGATCTCGCCGACGACGATGTTCCTCGCCGGCATCACTGCGGCAGGGTATGCGGGCTACGCGGCGTTCCGGCTGATCCGACCGGAGGCGGTGAATGCCGAGGTGGCGCTGCAGCGGCAGGCTGATCTCCTCGAGGACCTGACGGAACGGTATGGCCGCGTCGGCGAAGCTGCGAAGCGGGCGGCCGTCGAGGGGCTGGAACTGTTCCGCCTGCGGGCGTCGATCAGCGAGCAGGAGCTGGCGCTGCTGGCGCGTAGCGAGGCACGGTCGTTCCTGGGCAGCGTGACGGCCGTCTCACAATACGATCCGCGCACCGGTAACATCACCCACACGCTGCCGTCTGAGTATCGCGAATTCGCGAAAGCGGTCGAGGCGCTACGGGAATCGACGGCGCGCGGCATTCCAGACGTCGAGGAGTTCCGACGCCTTGTAAGCGAGCGGTGGGGACTGGAGCCGAACAACGACGAGCTGACGCGGCAGGCCAAGGTCCTCCTCGATAACACTGCGGCCATGGTCGAGTACGCGCGCGCCCTGAAGCAGGTCGAAGCGGCGCATAGAGAGGCTATGGCGGGGCAGCGGGGCGCGCTGATCGGCAGCGGCGCAGAGGATGCCCGTTTCCAGTATCTCGACGAGCAGCGGATCATGATGCGCGACGCCCAGCGCACCTTTGAAGCCGAGATCGCTTCTCTAGGGGCGCGATCACCTTCCGAGCTGGCGGCAGCGGCACGGCGTCGAGAAGAGCTTAGGTCAGTCAATGGGGAAGGTGATGAAGCCCGCCGCCACCGGATTGACCTCGCCGAGCGTCTTGCGCTGGCCGAGGCCGAGCATGCGCTGACGGAAGCGCAGCGCGAACGCGCGCGCGCCTTGTCCGAGACACTGGCGGCCGCCCGGCTCGATCTTGACCTCGTCGGGAAAAGCGCCGTCGAGGTGGACCGGCTGCGGATGGAGCATCAGCTCCTGTCCGAGCTGCGCCGCGAGGCCGCGCAGAACGGCGTCGAGGCGAGCCAGCAGGAGATCGACGCCATCCGCGCCGTCGCGGCGGAGACGGCCAACCTCAGGGCGATCGCCGGCGCGCGCGAGCTGATCCGGACCAAGGCCGAGGAGTTGGAGATGCTGCGCGTCGAGACCGCCCTGGTCGGCGCATCCGACGCCATGCGGGCGCAGATGCTGGCCCGTCTCGACGCAGAGCGGGACATTCGCGCGCGCGGCATCGACGCGATGGGCGAGGAAGCGCAGCGCATCCGCGCCGCCAACGCGGCGCTCGCCGAACAGCAGACCGTGCTGGAGCGCCTCGAGGACGCATGGGGCGCCGTCCAGTCCGCCGG
>JALHFU010000114.1:0-18899 GCA_022838525.1 Hyphomicrobiales bacterium
TAAACAGCATGTTCTGGTTGTCGATCGCCATATATGCAAAGAGAAGATATATTGCCGACAGGATCGCTATCACGCTGAAGCAACGTCCGGTCCGGCTCTCTATATGATAGATTTTCAAATTCGACGGCCTCCCGCGCCGCTTTCCCTGCAGCTGGCAGGACCATATGGCGAAACGCGCTCGCCCAAAAGGGAGAAGGGGCAAGCGCTGTATACGGACGAGACCTTGCCCGCGACCGGCTCCCCGGCCGCCCGGCCGGCACCGCCGCGCCATCGCAAAAATGCCGCAAAGCTGGCCGAGCCGTCGGCGGCGGCATCAAGCCATGAAAGGGCAGGACATGCGGTCTCGACCGGTCGACCAGCGCGTGCGCATCCGTATCCTCCGGGCCGGCGGGCTCGTCCTCGCCATCCTGATGCTGCTGGCGCAGCCGGCGATCATGGGCGCAGCGCACGAGGCGATCGAGCTGGTCGGCGTCGGGCTGGTGCTCGCCTGCATCGCCGGCAGGATGTGGAGCATCCTCTATATCGGCGGGCGCAAGAACTGCGATCTGGTGACCGTCGGCCCCTACGCGACGACCCGCAATCCGCTCTATTTCTTCTCCACCGTCGGCGCGGTCGGGATCGGCCTGATGCTGGGCTCGTTCGTCGCCGCAGCCGTGCTGGGGCTTGCGGCCTATCTCGTGCTCCACGCCACCGCGGCCCGGGAGGCGCAGTATCTGCGCACGCTGTTCGGCGCACGCTACGACGACTATGCGCGGCGCACGCCGATGTTCTGGCCGAACCCGTCGCTCTACGTCGAGCCGGAAGAGGCGTCCTTCTCGCCCGGCGTGCTGCGGCGCACCTTCCTCGACGGCGTGCTGTTCCTCCTCGCCTTCCCGGTGATCGAGGCGGTCGAGCACCTTCAGGAGGCCGGCTACCTGCCGGTCCTCGTCAGCCTGTTCTGAGCGCCGCCGTCGCGCGCGACAGCGGCGGCGGCTTGCGCTATCCTCCGCGCCGATTCGTTTTGAGGGGGACCTGATGGAACTCGCCTTTCCGTGGCCTGTCAGCCAGGGCGAGTGGCTGGCGTGGTCGAGCGCGGCGCTGACCGCGCTGTTCGGCCTCGTGATGCTGCTGGCGCCGCGCGCGGCGCTGCGGCTCATCCGTCTCCAGCCCGCGCCCGACCATCCCGACGCGATCGGCGAGGTGCGGGCCACGCTCGGCGGCTTCTATCTCGGCGCCGGCCTGTCGGCGATCCTGTTCGCCCAGCCGCTGATCTATCTCGCGCTCGGCCTGTGCTGGGCGCTGGTGGCCTTCGGCCGCCTCGTGTCCATGCTGTCGGACGGCGGCAACACGCTGCGCAACTGGCTGCGACTCGTCGTCGACGCGGCGCTCGGCGTGCTCGCGCTCGCCTTCGCGCTCGGTTTGGTCCCCTGATCCACAAGCCCGCCGGATTCTGCGGCAAAACAGTGCGATTCCGCTGCCCGCCGCGTGTTGCGAGTCGGGGAAGCCTGTGCTAGACGGCATTCGACTTTTGGCCGGGGGCGGGTTCCACCCAGCTTTCCGGTCGGGGGAAAATCAACAAGGTCAAAGATTTAGCCAGAGTTAAACGCTCCAGCCCCAAATCTTGCGGCCTGTCAGGCAGAGAGAAAAGACGGTCCGTGGCACAGTCTGGCTCGATCATCTCCGCAGTGGCCGAACGCTATGCGGGCTCGCTCTACGAACTTGCAGCCGAATCGAAGGCCGTCGCCAGGGTCGAGGAAGACCTCACCCGCTTCGAGGCGCTGCTTTCCGGCTCCGACGATCTGAAGCGGCTGATCGAAAGCCCGGTCTTCTCGGCCGAGGATCAGCTCAAGGCCATCTCGGCCGTCGCCGACAAGGCGAAGATCGAGGGGCTGACCGGCAACTTCCTGCGCGTCGTCGCCCGCAACCGCCGTCTGTTCGCCATCCCCGGCATCATCCGCGCCTTCCGCCGCATCGCGGCGCAGGCGCGCGGCGAGGCGGAAGCGCAGGTCGTTTCCGCGCATGCGCTCACGCCTGCGCAGCAGACGGAACTGAAGGCTGCGCTGAAGGCCGTCGCCGGCAAGGACGTGGCGCTCAGCCTGACGGTGGACCCTTCGCTTCTCGGCGGTCTCGTGGTGCGGATGGGTTCGCGCCAGATCGACACGTCGCTCAAGACTAAACTCGCTTCGCTCAAGCTCGCACTGAAAGAGGTCGGCTGATGGATATCCGCGCCGCGGAAATTTCCGCAATTCTCAAGGATCAGATCAAGAATTTCGGCAAGGAAGCCGAAGTCTCCGAGGTCGGCCAGGTTCTGTCCGTCGGCGACGGCATCGCCCGCGTCTACGGCCTCGACAACGTCCAGGCCGGCGAGATGGTCGAGTTCCCGGGCGGCATCCGCGGCATGGCGCTGAACCTCGAGGCCGACAACGTCGGCGTCGTCATCTTCGGCTCGGACCGCGACATCAAGGAGGGCGATACCGTCAAGCGCACGGGCGCCATCGTCGACGTGCCGGTCGGCCCGGGCCTGCTCGGCCGCGTCGTCGACGCGCTCGGCAACCCCATCGACGGCAAGGGTCCGATCAAGGCCGCCGAGCGCCGCCGCGTCGACGTCAAGGCGCCGGGCATCATTCCCCGCAAGTCGGTGCACGAGCCGATGTCGACCGGCCTCAAGGCCATCGACGCGCTGATCCCGATCGGCCGCGGCCAGCGCGAGCTGGTCATCGGCGACCGCCAGACCGGCAAGACCGCGATCATCCTCGACACCTTCCTCAACCAGAAGCCGCTCAACGAGGGCGACGACGAGAGCGCCAAGCTCTACTGCGTCTACGTCGCCGTCGGCCAGAAGCGCTCGACCGTCGCCCAGTTCGTGAAGGTGCTGGAGGAGCGCGGCGCGCTCGAATATTCGATCGTCATCGCCGCGACCGCGTCGGACCCCGCGCCGCTGCAATTCCTCGCCCCGTTCGCGGGCTGCGCCATGGGCGAATACTTCCGCGACAACGGCAAGCATGCGTTGATCGCCTATGACGACCTCTCCAAGCAGGCCGTCGCCTATCGCCAGATGTCGCTGCTGCTGCGCCGCCCGCCGGGGCGCGAGGCCTATCCGGGCGACGTCTTCTACCTGCACTCGCGGCTTCTCGAGCGTGCGGCGAAGCTCAACGACGACAACGGCAACGGCTCGCTGACGGCGCTTCCCGTGATCGAGACGCAGGCCAACGACGTGTCGGCCTACATCCCGACCAACGTGATCTCGATCACCGACGGCCAGATTTTCCTCGAGACCAACCTGTTCTTCCAAGGCATCCGCCCGGCGGTGAACGTCGGCCTCTCGGTGTCGCGCGTCGGCTCGTCGGCGCAGGTCAAGGCGATGAAGCAGGTCGCGGGCTCGATCAAGGGCGAGCTCGCCCAGTATCGCGAGATGGCGGCCTTCGCCCAGTTCGGCTCCGACCTCGACGCCTCGACGCAGCGTCTGCTCAACCGCGGCGCGCGCCTGACCGAGCTCCTGAAGCAGCCGCAGTTCTCGCCGCTGAAGACCGAGGAGCAGGTCGCCGTCATCTTCGCCGGCGTCAACGGCTATCTCGACAGCCTGGCGCTGAACCAGGTGCAGAAGTTCGAGCAGGGCCTGCTCGCGCATCTGCGCGCCGAGGGCAAGATCCTCGAGGCCATCCGCAAGGAGAAGGCCCTGTCGGACGATCTGCGCGGCCGGCTCAAGGCCGAGATCGACGCCTTCGCCAAGAACTTCGCCTGAGGCAGGCCGGATCACGAAAGCTAGGGTAGCCGCATGGCTTCACTGAAAGACCTTCGCAACCGCATCGCCTCGGTCAAGGCGACGCAGAAGATCACCAAGGCGATGCAGATGGTCGCCGCGGCGAAGCTGCGCCGTGCCCAGGAGGCGGCGGAGGCCGCGCGCCCCTATTCGGAGCGCATGGCGGCGGTGATGGCCAATATCGGCTCCGCCGTGTCGGCGGCCGACGCGCCGCCGCTGATGGCCGGCACCGGCAAGGACGACGTGCATCTGCTGATCGTCGCCACGGCCGAGCGCGGCCTGTGCGGCGGCTTCAACACGCAGATCGCGCGTCTGGCCCGCGAGCACGCCCGCCGGCTGATCGCCGAGGGCAAGACGGTGAAGATCGTCACCGTCGGCAAGAAGGGCTACGACATCCTGCGCCGCGACTTCGCGGACAGGATCGTCGACCGCATCGAGCTGCGCGACGCCAAGCAGGTCGGGTTCGTCCATGCGGACAACATCGCCCGCAAGGTGATCGGCCTGTTCAACGAGGGCGGCTTCGACGTCGCGACGCTGTTCTACTCGCGCTTCAAGTCGGTCATCAGCCAGGTGCCGACCGCGCAGCAGCTCATCCCCGCCTCCGCCCCCGAGGGCGAGGCGAAGGACAATGCCGGGGGCAATGCCAAGGGCAATGGGACTGCCGTCTACGAGTACGAGCCCGAGGCCGGCGAGATCCTGTCGGATCTCATCCCGCGCAACATCGCCGTGCAGATCTTCCGGGCGCTGCTCGAGAACGCGGCCGGCGAGATGGGCGCCAAGATGACGGCGATGGACAACGCGACCCGCAACGCGGGCGACATGATCAACAAGCTGTCCATCACCTACAACCGTCAGCGCCAGGCGCAGATCACCAAGGAACTGATCGAAATCATTTCGGGCGCGGAAGCGCTCTGACCGCCCGAGGGCGGACAACAGGAACGTTGAAGAGGGTATTCACGATGGCGAAAGCAGCGACCCCGAAGAAGGCCCCGGCGGCAAGCGCCAAGGCCGCAGCCGAGCCGAAGGCGGCAGCGCCGAAGGCCGCTGCTCCCAAGGCGGCCCCGAAGACGGCCGCGCCCAAGGCCGCGGCGCCGAAGGCGGCTGCCGCCAAGGCCCCGGCAGCGGCGGCCAAGGCTCCGGCCGCGAAGAAGGCGGCCGCGCCCAAGGCGGCGGCCCCGCTGACCGGCGCGACCGGCCGGGTGCGCCAGGTCATCGGCGCGGTCGTGGACGTGGCGTTCGACGATCACCTGCCGGCGATCCTCAACGCGCTCGAGACCGACAACCAGGGCAACCGCCTCGTGCTCGAGGTCGCCCAGCACCTCGGCGAGAACACCGTCCGCACCATCGCCATGGACTCGACCGAGGGTCTCGTCCGCGGCCAGCCGGTGCGCGACACCGGCGCGCCGATCTCGGTGCCGGTCGGCCCGCAGATGCTCGGCCGCATCGTCAACGTCATCGGCGAGCCGGTGGATGAGGAAGGCCCGGTCGTGGGCGTCGAGGAGCGTCCGATCCACGCGCCGGCCCCGGAATATGTCGAGCAGTCGACCGAGGCGGAAATCCTCGTCACCGGCATCAAGGTGCTCGACCTGCTCGCGCCCTACGCCAAGGGCGGCAAGATCGGCCTGTTCGGCGGCGCCGGCGTCGGCAAGACCGTGCTGATCCAGGAGCTGATCAACAACGTCGCCAAGGCGCATGGCGGCTACTCGGTGTTCGCCGGCGTCGGCGAGCGCACCCGCGAGGGCAACGACCTCTATCACGAGTTCATCGAGTCGGGCGTCAACAAGAAGGGCGGCGGCGAGGGCTCCAAGGCTGCGCTCGTCTACGGCCAGATGAACGAGCCGCCCGGCGCGCGCGCCCGCGTCGCGCTGACCGGCCTGACCGTCGCCGAATATTTCCGCGACCAGGGCCAGGACGTGCTGTTCTTCGTCGACAACATCTTCCGCTTCACGCAGGCGGGCTCGGAAGTGTCGGCGCTTCTCGGCCGCATCCCCTCGGCGGTGGGCTACCAGCCGACGCTCGCCACCGACATGGGCGCGCTGCAGGAACGCATCACCACCACGACCAAGGGCTCGATCACCTCGGTGCAGGCCATCTACGTGCCGGCCGACGACCTGACCGACCCGGCGCCGGCGACGTCGTTCGCCCACCTCGACGCCACGACCGTGCTGTCGCGCGCGATTTCGGAGAAGGGCATCTACCCGGCGGTCGACCCGCTCGACTCGACCTCGCGCATGCTCGACCCGCTGATCGTCGGCGAGGAGCACTACGCCGTGGCGCGCGACGTGCAGCAGACGCTGCAGCGCTACAAGTCGCTGCAGGACATCATCGCCATCCTCGGCATGGACGAGCTGTCGGAAGAGGACAAGCTGACGGTGGCCCGCGCCCGCAAGATCGAGCGCTTCCTGTCGCAGCCGTTCTTCGTCGCCGAGGTGTTCACCGGCTCGCCGGGCAAGCTGGTCGACCTCGCCGACACCATCAAGGGCTTCAAGGGCCTCGTCGCCGGCGAGTACGATCACCTGCCGGAAGCCGCCTTCTACATGGTCGGCACCATCGAGGACGCCGTCGAGAAGGCGCAGAAGCTGGCGGCCGAAGCGGCGTAAAGAGAGGGAGTAGTGAGATAGTGAGTAGAGAGTAGTGGAATCGAGGATCGGCATTATGCCTGATCACTATTCCCTACTCACTATTCCCTACTCGCTAAATTCACATGGCTGAAGCTTTCAAGTTCGAACTGGTTTCGCCGGAGCGCCTGCTCGTGTCCGAGGAGGTCGAGTCCGTCATCATCCCCGGCTCGGACGGCGAGATGACGGTGATGGCCAGGCACGCGCCGGTGATGACCACGATCAAGCCGGGCGTCGTCACGGTCAGGCCGGTCTCCGGCGCCGAGGAGCGCTACGTCGTGTTCGGCGGCTTCGCCGACATCCTGCCCGAGGGCTGCACGGTGCTGGCCGAATCGGCCGTGGCCGTGAAGGACATCGACCGCGCCGACCTCGCTCGCCGCATCAGCGACGCCCGCGAAGACGTCGCCGACGCCAGGGACGAGATTGCCCGCACCAAGGCCGAGCAGTATCTCGCCCATCTCTCGACGCTGGAAAGCGCGCTCGCCGCGTGACCGCGCCGTCATGACGAACAGGAAAAGGCCGGCTTTCGCCGGCCTTTTTGCTTTCGGGCGATGGCGGGGTTCCGGCGCCGACCGGCTCTGCGGCTGAAACGAATCCGCGCGTTCCCCGTTGGGAGAATGAGGCGGGAACCGAGGAAGAATCCGATGAAACGCCTTGCCGCCGTCCTCCTGCCGCTCCTGCTGCTGCTGCTGGCGCCTTCCCATCCGGTCCGCGCCGACGAGGCGACGCTCGCGGCGGGCCGCGCGCATACGGGCCTGTTCCAAGGCGGCGATCTCGATGCGCTGTGGGACGCGATGACTGACGAGATGCGGCAGGCGCTGGGTTCGCGCGAGGCGCTGTCCAGCCTGCGCACGGCGGCCGAGAGCGGGTTCGGGGCCGAGGAGGCGGTGCTATCCGAGACCGCGGAGCGGCAGTCGGGCTACCGCATCTATCTGCGCGTCGCGCGGCATGCCGGCAATCCGGCGCCGCTCGTCACGCAATGGACCTATGACGGCGGGGGCGCCATCGCCGGCTTCTTCGTCCGCCCGGCGCAGCAGCCGGCGGAATCCCGCTTCCTCGACTACGAGACGCGCGCGGCGCTGCGCCTGCCTTTCGACGGCACGTGGGAGGTGTTCTGGGGCGGGCGGACGCCGGAGCAGAACTATCATGCCGTGGACCGCGGCCAGCGTTTCGCGCTCGACTTCGTCGTCGTCCGCGACGGCTCGACCCATGCCGGCGAGGGCCGCGCGCCCGAGGATTATCATTGCTGGGACCGGCCGATCCTCGCGCCGGCCGCAGGCGCGGTCGCGGCCGTGGTGGACGGGCTGCCGGATCAGGCGATCGGCGAGATGGACCCGGCAAACCCGGCCGGAAACCATGTCGTGCTCGATCTCGGCGAGGGCGAGTTCGCCTTCCTCGCCCATCTGCGGCAGGGCAGCGTCGCGGTGAAGCCCGGCGAGCGGGTGGACAGCGGGCAGGAGGTGGGGCGCTGCGGCAACAGCGGCAACACGTCGGAGCCGCATCTCCACTTCCACCTCCAGACCGCGCCCGTTCTGGGCGAAGGCGAGGGGCTTCCGGCCTTCTTCAACGCCTATCTCGCCGACGGCGAACCGATGGCGCGCGGCGAGCCCGTGCGCGGACAGACGATCGCGCCGCAGGCGGGGCAATAGCGCCCGTCAGGCGGACGCCGGAGGGCGACGAATCATCGGCGGGACGCCGTCATCCCGGCCGACCGAGCGAAGCGAGGGAGAGCCCAGGACCCGTCGAGCAAGCGCGGCCGGGTGGCGGGTTCATGCTGCGGCGCCGACACGCACCACGGCGAGGACCGGGCCGCGCTCGACGAGGTTCCGGCTCCGGGTTCCCGGCGACGATCTCGATCTTCGGCGTTGGGGCCGGCGCGCGGTCGGCCGGTTCGAACGCGCCTCTCTCCGGCCGGCTCAGGGTGCGAGATGGCGGAAGGCGGCGACGACCTCGTCGTAGACCCGGCGCTTGAACGGCACGATCAGCTCGGGCAGCTGCGCCATCGGCTTCCAGTCCCAGGCGTCGAACTCGGCCTCGTGGCCGCCGGGCGGCGGGTCGATGGCGATCTCGCTCTCGCGGCCCTCGAAGCGGAAGGCGAACCATTTCTGCGTCTGGCCGCGGAACCTGCCCTTGAGCGCGATGCCGACCAGATGCGCCGGCAGGTCGTAGTTGATCCAGCCCGGCGTCTCGGCGAGCAGCGAGACCGTGCGCATGCCGGTCTCCTCGTAGAGCTCGCGCCGCGCGGCCGGCAGCGGGTCCTCGCCCTTGTCGATGCCGCCCTGCGGCATCTGCCACAGCCGGTCGGTGCCGGCCATCTCGCTGTCGGCGAGCGCGATGCGCCGCCCGGCCCAGACCAGGCCGTCGCGGTTGAGCACCATGATGCCGACGCAGGGCCGGTAGGGCAGCGTCTCGGGGTCGACGGGTTTCATCTTCGCCATTCTTTCAGCCTCGTTCGGGGTCGTGAGCCAGCGCCGAGACCGGCACGATCTCGATGCCGCGGCGCTTCGCCTCCCGGATCCAGTGCGCCACCGCGTCCACCGTCACGTCGAAGGCCGAGCCGATGGCGATGGCCTGGCCCTGCGCGCGCGCCGCGCGTTCGGCGTCGTCGAGCCGCTTGAGGATCGCGCCGCGGTCGCGGTCGCCATCGATGGCGATGTCGGCGGCGGCATAGGGCACGCGCTGCCTCGCCGCAAGGTCCTGCGCCAGGCTGCGCGCCGACGAGCCGTCGTCGAGATACATCAGGCCGCGCCGGGAAAGCTCGGTCATGAACGGGGTCATGGCGGCCTCGTCGGTGACGAAGCGGCCGCCCATATAGTTCATCACGCCGGTGTAGTTGGTGATGCGCGACAGCGCCCAGTAGAGGCGGTCGCGGTTCTCGGCCGGGTCGGCGTCGACCGTCAGCGTGTTGCGGCCGGGATCGACCTCGGGATAGTCGAACGGCTCCAGCGGCACCTGCATGACGATCTCGTGGCCCTCGCGCCGCGCCGTCTGCATCCAGCGGTCGAGGCTGTTGCCGCCCGAGGCGAAGGCGAGTGTCACCTCCGGCGGGAGCGCGGCGATCGCCGCCTGCGTGCCGGTCTGCGACACGCCGAGGCCGCCGATGACGATGGCGACCCGCGCGCCGCGCGCGCCCGACCACGGCCGCGCATAGACGTCGAACGGCCGGCGGCCGTCGGCGGCGCGGATCGGCAGCGGGCCGGTGTCGCCGTCCTCGATCAGCGCCCGGTCGGGCAGATGGGCAGTGCGCAGGTCCTGCCCCAGCGCGGAAGGATCGCGGATGACGAGCACGCCGCCGTCGCCGGCAGGCTCGGCCGGCGGATCGACGCGGATGATCGAGGGGCCGCCGCCGTCGCCCGTGCGCGACGGGTAGGCGGCTGCCGACGGCGCGGCACCGGCCGGCGCGGCAACCACCGTCTCGGGCGTCGAGACCACGACCTGCGGCGGGTTGCGGAACGGCGTCTCGCGCAGGGCGATCGCCGCCGACACGGCGACGACGCACAGCCCCGCCGCCGCCATGGCGAGCTGGCCGCGGCGCAGCGGCACGCGCGGGCCGTGCCGGTCCTGCCGGCGGCCGTCGAGGCCGAGCGGCCTCTCGATGTCCCTTCCGGGATCCTTGTCGGGGAGGGGCTTCTTCACGGGCTAGGACCGCGTCCCTGCATCAGATGAACGGCTTGGTACTGCGCACCGACACATGAACGAAAGCGGCAGGCATTGGCAACGGCTCCCGCCCGGAGGCGGGAGCCGGAATTGGCTCAGCGGTTGAGCGCCGCCTTGTCCGGGCTCGGCGGGAAGGCCGGGTCGGCCCGCACGCCGCGGATCAGGTCGAAGGCGTAGTTCAGCTGGACGTCGTCCTTCGGGTCCGGCGGCACATAGGCGGCCGAGCCGGAGCCGGCGTCGTCCTCCTGGGTGCCGCGGATGTGGCCCTTCAGCTCCGACTCGCCGCGCGACACGTCGCGGCCGAGCATGTCCTCGGGCAGCGGCTGCTCGACCTTGATGTCGGGCGTGATGCCCTTGCCCTGGATCGAGGTGCCGGCCGGCGTATAGTAGAGCGCCGTCGTCAGCCGGAGCGCGCCGCTTTCGGCGAGCGGGATGATCGTCTGCACCGAGCCCTTGCCGAAGGACTGCGTGCCGAGCACGGTGGCGCGGCGGTGGTCCTGCAGGGCGCCGGCCACGATCTCCGAGGCGCTGGCGGAGCCGCCATTGATCAGCACGATCATCGGCTTGCCGTCGGTGCGGTCGCCGGAGCGGGCGTCGAAGCGGGTGATGTTCTTCGGGTCGCGGCCGCGCGTCGAGACGATCTCGCCGCGGTCGAGGAAGGTGTCGCTGACGCTCACCGCCTGGTCGAGCAGGCCGCCGGGGTTCAGGCGCAGGTCGAGCACGTAGCCCTTGAGCCTGTCGTCCGGGATCTGCTTGCGGATGTCGTCGATCGCCGTCTGCAGGTCGTCGAAGGTCTTCTCCGTGAAGGAGTTGATCTTGATGTAGCCGATGTCCTCCTCGGCGCGGTGGCGCACCGCCCTGACCTTGATGGTGTCGCGGACGATCGTCAGCTTGATCGGCTCCGTCGCGCCCTCGCGCAGGATCGTCAGCTCGATCGGCGTGTTGACCGCGCCGCGCATCTTGTCCACCGCCTCGGCGAGGGTGAGGCCGCGGACCTCCTCGCCGTCGATCTCGGCGATCAGGTCGCCGGCCAGCACGCCGGCGCGCTCGGCGGGCGTGCCCTCGATCGGCGCGATCACCTTGACCAGCTCGTTCTCCATCGTCACCTCGATGCCGAGGCCGCCGAACTCGCCGCGGGTCTGCACCCGCATGTCCTTGGCCGCCTCCGGGTTGAGGTAGGAGGAATGCGGATCGAGCGAGGTGAGCATGCCGTTGATGGCGCTCTCGACGAGCTTCTTCTCCTCGGGCGGGGTGACGTACTGGGCGCGCACCCGCTCGAAGATGTCGCCGAAGATGGCGAGCTGGCGATAGGTCTCCGAGCCGGCGGCATTGGCCGTGGCGCCGCCCGTGCCATGCACGAAGCTCATGGCGGATGCGCCAATGACCGCGCCGGCCAGCAGAAGCGACAATGACCTACGAATCATTTCCTGTCCTTCCAGTAGTGCGCTCCGCCCACCATGGGGCAGGATCGACGGGTTTTCCTTCCTTGCGGAACTCGACGTAGAGCTCCGGTCCGCCGCCCGCCTCCGAAAAGGCCACGGCGCTCGCAACCCTCGCTTCCCCCATCAGGCCGACAGGCTCGCCCGCCAGCACCGTCTGGCCGGGAGACACGCTGATTCTGCCCATTCCCGCCAGAACGATATGATAGCCCTCGCCGGCGTTGAGGATCAAGAGTTGGCCGTAGGAGCGGAACGGTCCCGCATAGAGGATCGAGCCGTCCACCGGCGCCGTCACGATTGCCGCCGAATGTGTCGCAAGCATGTCGCCCTGCAAGATGCCGCCGCTGCCGTCGCCCTCGCCGAAGCGGCGCTCGACGCGGCCGGCGACCGGCAGGGCGAGCCGCCCCCTCATCGCGGAAAAGGGCATGGTCGAGACGTTGAAAGGCGTGCGTTCGCCGGGCGCTACGCCGCTTGCGGCCGCTTCCTGCTCGGCGCGCAGGGCGGCGATCTCGATTTCGCCTTCCAGCGCCTCGATCAGCTCGCCGAGCGAGCTCGCCTCCGTCGCGAGGGCAGCGGCGCGGGCCTGTTCCTCGGCCAGCATCTCCTCGGATTTCGTCTGCAGCCGGCGCTTCTCATCAAGAAGAAGTGATAGGCGGCGCTGCTCCTCGGCCTGGTTGGCCACGGTCTCCATCAGCCGCGCCCGCTCGCTTTCGATCTCGGCCGCGATGCGCTGCAATTCGCGCAGGTCGGCGATCAGGATCTCGGTCTCGCCGCGCAGCTCGGGCACCACGGCGGCGAGCAGGATCGACGAGCGCACCGACGACAGCGCATCCTCCGGCCGCACCAGAATGGCCGGCGGCGGGTTGAGGCCCATGCGCTGCAGCGCGCCCAGCACCTCGGCCAGCACGCCGCGACGCTCGGCGAGCGAGGCGCGCAGCCCGTCCTCCTGGACGGCGAGGTCGTCCAGCCTGAACGCGATGTCGCCGATCTCGCGGGAGAGCTTGCGCTCGGTCTTGGCCGCCTGCACCAGCGCGGCCGACAGCGAGGCGTTGTCCTTGCGGATCGACGCGATCTCGGCGGCGATCTCGGCAGCGCGCTCCTCCGAGAGCGTCAGGGCCTGAAGGATGCGCCGGCGCTCGGTCTCGCTCTCGGTGCGCCGCGCCTCGAGCTCGGCCGCCGTCTGGCCCTGGGCTTGCGCCTGCGCGCACGGCAGCGACAGGCCGAGCGCGAGCGCGGTCCATGCCGTCAGGAGAACAGTGCGCAGTGCCGTGGTCGTCATGATCCGTGCTTCGGTCCGGGCTCGCCCCGGCAGCGCAAGGCTAGGGCCGCTTCGTTAACGAACCATCAACCATGGTTGCCCGGCCGCGCGCAATGCGGCGCGTCAACTGCGGTGATAGGGATGGCCGGCAAGGATGGTCGCGGCGCGATAGAGCTGCTCGGCCAGCATGACGCGCACGAGCTGGTGCGGCCAGGTCTGCGCGCCGAAGGAGATGACGAGATCGGCCGCCTCCCGCGACGCGGCGTCGTGGCCGTCCGGCCCGCCGACGGCGAGGACGAGATGCCGGCGGCCATTGTCGCGCAGGGCGGCGATGCGGGCGGCGAGGTCTTCGGAGGAGAGGTTCCTGCCGCGCTCGTCGAGCAGGAAGAGCGCGGCGTCGGCGCGGTGGCCGGCGAGGCTCGCCGCTTCCTCGCGACGGCGCTCGGCGGTGTCGCGGGCGCGGCTTTCCGCGATCTCCGAGACGCCGACGAACTCGAGCCCAACGGCCGGCCCGGCCTTGGCGAGGCGGCCGAAATAGCGGTCCGCAAGCTCTCTCTCGGGGCCGGCCTTCATCCGGCCCACGGCATGAACGCTCAGGCGCACCCGTCGCCTCCGCCCGTCAGGCGATCCCGGTCAATGCACGGTCCCTTCCTCGAGGTCGGGAGCCTGCCACATCTTCTCGAGATTGTAGAACTCCCGCACTTCGGGACGGAACACGTGGACGATGACGTCGCCGGCGTCGATCAGCACCCAGTCGGCCGCCGCCAGCCCCTCGACGCGCGGGAAGCCGAGGCCGGCATCCTTCAGCGCCGTGATCAGATGGTCGGCCACCGCCGAGACATGACGGTTCGAGCGCCCCGAGGCGATGACCATGTGGTCGCCGAGGCTCGATTTGCCGCGAATGTCGATGGAGACGATGTCTTCGGCCTTGGAGTCGTCCAGACTGGCAAGGACGAGGTCGAGGGCGCGGGACACATCGGCACCGCCGCTGATCCCGGCCGGCGAAGGCTGGATGTCCGCCTTCTTCCGTATTGCTGTTCCCAGTGTCTTTCCTTTCCGACAAGAACAAGCCCGCCATGCGCACCCTTGCGCACGACACCCCATAGATAGGCAGAGTCGTGCGACCGTTTCAAGACATGCGATCGGCGGCCGCGTTGCGGAGCGCCGTCGAGGACAGGGACGAGCGCGGGCCGTGGATGAAGGTCCAGGCCGGCGGGCGCGTGCGTGCGAGCCTCGACGCGCCGCGCTCGTCGATGCGGGCGTAGTCGAAGGTCTTGGCGAAGACCGAAGAGACGAAGGCGAGCGTCGAGCCGGGCCGGTCGATGACGGCGATGGGCGTCGAAAGCGCGATGTCGCGCCAGCGCTGCCAGCGGTGGAACTGGGCGAGGTTGTCGGCGCCCATGATCCAGACGAAATCGACGCCGGGGTTGCGCTTGCGCACCAGCGCCAGCGTGTCGGCGGTGTAGCCCACCCGGAACGCGGCCTCGAAGGCGGTGACCTTGATGCGCGGGTCCTCGGCGACCCGCTCCGACAGCGCGATGCGCTCGGCGAGCGGGGCGAGCCGGCTTCCGGACTTCAGCGGGTTGCCGGGCGTGACCATCCACCAGAGCTGGTCGAGGCCGAGCGTGCGTAGCGCGATCTCGGCCACCAGCGCGTGGCCGGCATGCGGCGGGTTGAAGGAGCCGCCGAACAGGCCGACCTGCATCCGCCGCTCGACATGCGGCATGCGCAGGTAGCGGGGCGCGACGGCATCCTGCACCTAGGGCCGCGCCTGGCCGCTGCCGTGGACGCGGTACTTGAAGGAGGTCAGCTGCTCCACGCCCACCGGCCCGCGCGCATGCATGCGCCCGGTGGCGATGCCGATCTCCGCGCCCATGCCGAACTCGCCGCCGTCGGCGAACTGCGTCGAGGCGTTGTGCATCAGGATCGCGGAATCGATCTCGTTGAAGAAGCGCTCCACCGCCTTGCCGTCCTCGGCGACGATCGCCTCGGTGTGGTGTGAGGAGTATTTTTCGATGTGGTCGATCGCCTCGCCGACGCCGTCGACCAGCTTCACCGAGATGATGGCGTCGAGATATTCGGTGCGCCAGTCGTCTTCCTTAGCCGGCTTGGCATCGGGAAAAAGCGCCCGCACCTCCTCGCTCGCCCGGATCTCGCAGCCCGCCCCGGCGAGGGCGTCGAGGACGGGCAGAAGGTGGGTCGAGGCCGCGGCGCGGTCGACCAGCAGCGTCTCGGTCGCGCCGCAGATGCCGGTGCGGCGCATCTTGCCGTTGACCGCCAGCGACACGGCCATGGCCGGATCGGCGGACTTGTCGACATAGAGATGGCAGATGCCCTCGAGATGGGCGAAGACCGGCACGCGCGCCTCGGTCTGCACGCGCTCGACCAGGCTCCGGCCGCCGCGCGGCACGATGACGTCGATGGTGCCGGAAAGCCCCTTCAGCATCTCGCCGACGGCGGCGCGGTCGGCGGTGGGCACGAGCTGGATCGCCGCTTCCGGCAGGCCGGCCGCCTTCAGCCCCTCGACGAGGCAGGCGTGGATCGCCGACGAGGAGTGGAAGGAATCCGAGCCGCCGCGCAGGATCACGGCATTGCCGGCCTTGAGGCAGAGCGCGCCGGCGTCGGCCGTCACGTTGGGCCGGCTCTCGTAGATGACCCCGACGACGCCGAGCGGCGTCCGGACGCGCTCGATCTCCAGCCCGTTCGGCTGCCGCCATCTGGCGATAACCTCGCCGACCGGGTCCTTCAGCTCCGCGATGGCGCGGATGCCGTCCTCGACGCCGCGCAGGCGATCGGGGGTGAGCTTGAGGCGGTCCATCATCGCCGGCGAAAGGCCGGCCTTCTCGCCATTGGCGAGGTCGAGCGCGTTGGCGGCGAGGATCTTCTCCTCGTTGCGGCGCACGGCCTCGGCCATGGCGATCAACGCCGCATGCTTGCGCTCGGCGGTGGCCAGCGCCAGCGGCCGGGCGGCGGCGCGCGCATCGGCGCCGATCTTCGCCATCAGGCCGGCGACGTCCTCCCCGATCGTCGTGTCATGCTTCGTCATGAGCGACCTCCCCGGCGATCTCCGCCGAAACCGTGTGCGACATCACCATGTCGTCGCGATGCACCATGGCCGCGCGGGCCTCGTGGCCGAGCACGGCCTCGATCTCGGCCGTCTTCAGCCCGGCGATCCTTACGGCATCGGCCGCGTCGTAGGCAACGAGGCCGCGCGCGATCTCGACGCCCGCCGGATCGAGGATCGCCACCGTGTCGCCGCGCGAGAAGCGGCCGGAGACCAGCGTCACACCGGCCGGCAGCAGCGACTTGCCTGCGCGAAGCGCGCGCACGGCGCCGGCATCGACGCTGATGCGGCCGGCCGGCTCGAGATTGCCGGCGATCCATGTCTTGTAGCCGCGCACCGGGGTCGGCGAGGCCGCGAACCAGGTCGCGCGCTCGCCGCGGTCGATGGCCGAAAGCGGGTTCATGCGCGTGCCGGCGGTGATGACCATCGCCGTGCCGGCGACGGTCGCGATCTTGCCGGCGTCGAGCTTGGTCTTCATGCCGCCGCGCGACAGCTCGGAGGCGGCCGCGCCTGCCATCGCCTCGATCCTCGGCGTGATGCGCTCGACATGGGGGATGAATTCGGCATCGGGATCGAGCGCGGGCGGGGCGGTGTAGAGCCCGTCGATGTCGGAGAGCAGCACCAGAAGGTCCGCGCCCATCATGGTCGCGACGCGGGCGGCGAGGCGGTCGTTGTCGCCGTAGCGGATTTCCGAGGTGGCGACGGTGTCGTTCTCGTTGATGACCGGCACTGCCCTGAGCTTCAGGAGCGTCGAGATGGTGGCGCGGGCATTGAGATAGCGGCGGCGCTCCTCGGTGTCGCCCAGCGTCACCAGCACCTGTCCGGATTTGAGTCCGCGCGCCGAAAGCTCGTCGGCCCAGGCGCCGGCGAGCGCGATCTGGCCGACGGCGGCGGCGGCCTGGCTTTCCTCCAGCCGCAGCGAACGCGCGCTGAGGCCGAGGATGGTGCGGCCGAGCGCGATGGCGCCGGAGGAGACCACCAGCACGTCGGCACCGCCCCGGGCGAGGTGGGCGATGTCCTCGGCCAGCGAGGCGAGCCAGTCGCGCTTCAGCCCGGTCTTGCGGTCGACCAGAAGGGCCGAGCCGATCTTGACCGTGATGCGGCGATAGTCCTTCAGCGCGCGCCCCGTCGTTCTACCGGCCGTCATTTCACCCACCGCGTGTCCTCGACGGGCGCTTCCGCGCTCCGTGCCTCCTCGACCACGGCGATCAGCGCCCGCAGCGCCTCCTCGACGCCTTCGCCGGAGACGGCCGACAGCACCAGCGGCGCGCGGCCGGCGGCGCGCTTCAGCGAGGCGAGCTTCTTCTTCCGCGTGTCGGCGTCGAGCGTGTCGGCCTGGCTGAGCGCGACGATCTCCGGCTTGTCGGCGAGGCCGTGGCCGTAGGCTTCGAGCTCGCGGCGCACGGTCCTGTAGGCCTTGGCCGGGCTCTCCTCCTGCGCCGAGACGAGGTGGAGGAGAACGCGCGTGCGCTCGACATGGCCCAGAAACCGGTCGCCGATGCCGATGCCCTCATGCGCGCCTTCAATGAGGCCCGGAATGTCGGCGAGCACGAATTCGCGGCCGTCGATGCGGGCGACGCCGAGGCCGGGATGGAGCGTGGTGAAGGGATAGTCGGCGATCTTCGGCTTGGCCGCCGTCACGGCGGCGAGGAAGGTCGACTTGCCGGCATTGGGCAGGCCGACGAGGCCGGCGTCGGCGATCAGCTTCAGCCGCAGCCAGATGGTGCGCTCCTCGCCCGGCAGGCCGGGATTGGCGCGGCGCGGGGCCTGGTTGGTCGAGGTCTTGAAATGCTGGTTGCCGAAGCCGCCGTTTCCGCCCCTGGCGAGCAGGAAGCGCTGGCCGACCTCGGTCAGGTCGCAGATCAGCGTCTCGTTGTCCTCCTCGAAGATCTGGGTGCCGGCGGGCACGCGCAGCACGACGTCGGCGCCCTTGGCGCCGGTGCGGTTGCGTCCCATGCCGTGGATGCCGGTCTTGGCGCGGAAATGCTGCTGGTAGCGGTAGTCGATCAGCGTGTTCAGGCCGTCGACCACCTCGGCCCAGACGTCGCCGCCGCGGCCGCCGTCGCCGCCGTCCGGCCCGCCGAACTCGATGAACTTCTCGCGGCGGAACGACAGCGCGCCGGCGCCGCCGTCGCCGGAGCGGATATAGACCTTGGCCTGATCGAGAAACTTCATCGGATTGACAATACGGCTTTGTATCTGGTCATGAAGCGCCTGCTCTAGCGCATGCGCGGGGCGGAATCACGCGCGAAAACGGCGAGGCGGGGACGAAACGGCATGAAATGCGTCAGCTACAACATCCAGTTCGGCTTCGGCGACGACGCCCGGTTCGATCTCGGCCGCATCGTCGAGGCGGTGCGCGGCGCCGACGTGATCGCGCTGCAGGAGGTGACGCGCAACAGCCCGATGAACGAGGGCCGCGACCTGGTCGCCGACATCCGCGCCATGCTGCCGGACTATTTCGCCGCCTACGGGCCGAACCTCGAGGCCGATGTCGGCAGCCACATCCGCGACGGCAAGGCGGTCGACGTCCGGCTCCAGTTCGGCAACATGATCCTGTCGAGGAAGCCGATCCTGACCTCGCGCAACCTGCTCCTGCCGCGCACGCGCAGCTACGACCGCGTCAACCTGCAGCGCGGCGCGCTCGCGGTGACCGGCATCTCCGAGATGGGCTTTCCCGAGCCGCCGGTGCCGGAAGCCTACATCCTGATGGGCGACTTCAACATGCTGCCCGGCTCGCCGGAATACCATGCCGTCGCCGGCACGCCGGACCACGAGTTCGGCACGCCGCTCGTCGCCCGCCATGCGGTCGATGCCGGGCTGCTGGCGGACGGCGACGAGACGCCCACCTGCGTCAACCTCGAGGACCCGGAAGACGCGTCGCGCCACAAGCGCCTCGACTACTGCTTCGTGCATCCGCTTCTCGCCTCCAGGGTGAAGTCGCTGCGGGTGGACACGGCCGCGCGCGGCTCCGACCACAAGCCGGTGTGGCTGGAGCTGGGCTGAGGCTGCGGCCAGATCGGAGGCGGCCATGGGTCCGGTTCCCGTTCTTCTCGATTACCTGATGCGGCTCGCGCCGGGTTTCGCGCTGTTCGCCGCCTGTCTCGTCCTTTTGCCGCGGCGC
>JALHFU010000114.1:18940-19671 GCA_022838525.1 Hyphomicrobiales bacterium
GGCCTGTGGCACATCGGCGAGGGCGTCAGGCTCGGCTTCCATCGCGATCCCGCCGTCCTCGCGACGCTCGGCGTGACCTCGCTCGCCGGCGTCGTCTTCCTCGTCGCGGTCGAGCGCGACCTGCTGCCGCTCCTCGTCTGGCGGCGCGGCTCCCTTCCGGCCGGCGTCGCCGCCGGGCTGGCGACGGGCGCGGCGCTGGCGCTGCCGCTGCAGGCGCTGTGGGGCTTCCCCTTCGCGCAGCTCGGGGCCGGTCTCGGCTTCCTCGCCGGCCTCGCGCTCCTCGCCTATCTCGGCAACCTGCTCGAGGAGGTGCTGTTCCGCGGCTACCTCCAGTCCCGGCTCGCCGAACGGGTGACGCCGTTGCGGGCCGCGCTTCTCAGCGGCCTCGTCTTCGCGGCGTGCCATTCCTTCCTCGCCATCACCGTCACCGATGCCGGCTGGCCGATCCTCGCCTTCACGCTGGCGGAGGGCGTGGCCTGCGGCCTGCTCGCCCTGCGCTACGGCCTCGTCAGCGCGACGCTTGCCCACGGCACGGCGATCCTGCTGATCGCCGTGCCGATGGCGTGAGGGCCGCCCTAGAGCTGCCCCCAGCTTCTGAGGCTCGCCCAGGTGCGCCGGTCGAGCACGTAGCGCTCCACCGGCACGCGGCCGGCGGCGAGCGATTCCAGCATGCCCTGCCCGGCATACTGGAAGCCGCACTTGTGGATCACCCGGCGCGAGGCCGAGTTGAT
>JALHFU010000332.1:0-1996 GCA_022838525.1 Hyphomicrobiales bacterium
CCTGCTCGCGGCCAGCGGCGCGGTGGCGGAGATCGCCGACGAGGCGCTGATGGACGCGGTGACGGCGCTCTCCGGCTCCGGCCCGGCCTATGTCTTCCATTTCATCGAATGCCTGACGGCGGCCGGCGAGGCCGCGGGCCTGCCCGCCGACACGGCGAAGCTGCTCGCCATGCAGACGGTATACGGCGCGGCCTCGCTGGCGAAGGAAAGCGACGAGGAGCCGGGCGAACTGCGCCGGCAGGTGACCAGCCCCAACGGCACGACGGCGGCGGCGCTGGCGGTGCTGATGGACGGCGACCGGCTGAAGACGCTCGTCACCGAGGCCGTGGAAGCCGCCCGCAAACGCTCGGTCGAGCTGCGCGGCTAGGGCGGGACGCGCGCGGAGGTGAGCGGCGGCGGCGCCGTCATCGCCCCTGACGATCAAGGTCGTTTCCGGCTCCCGGAGGCGCGCAGCGCTTCCACCCGCGTCATCCCGGCCGAGCGGAGCGAGAGCCGGGACCCATTGAGCAAGCACGGCCGGGTCGCGGGTTCGCGCGACAGCGCTGCAATGCGCCGACATGCGCCACGGCAAGAGCCGGGCCACGCTCGACGATTCTCTGGCCAATGGGTCCCGGCTCTCGCTCGCTTCGCTCGGTCGGCCGGGATGACGCTGGTGGGGATGCTGCGTTCTCTGCCCCTGAACCCGGCCCGCTCCGGCGCACCACGGCGCAAAGTTCGGGCAAGCCTGGGCGGCTAGGATGCGGACGATCGATCGCGGGAATTTCGCGCGCATGGCAACGACATCCCTGAATGGGCGACCGGGCGCAAACGGGCGGCCGGGGCGCCTGTCCCCCTCTGCCGCGACGGCCGTCGCCGCCGGGGTGGCGGCGGCGTTCGTCTCGTGCTGCGCGCTGCTTCTGCTCCATCTCCAGCCCGCGCTCGCCGTGCCGCTGCTGATCCTGTCGCCGCTCCCCGTCGCCGCGGTGGCGTGGCTCGCGGCGCGCGAGGCGATCCGCGCCGCGCTGAAGCCGGCGATCCACGCGCTCGACCGGCTGGACCGGCAGGACTTCGCCAACGCCAACATGCCCGCCGGCGGTGACGAGACGGCGGAGCTGGCGCGGGCGCTCGAGCGCTGCCGCGAGGCGCTCGCCTCCCGCCAGGCCGCGGCACGGGCGCATGCCGTGGTGGCGCGGCTGATGGGGGCCGGCATCGGCCGGCTGGCGCAGGGAGACTATACGGCGCGCATCGAGATCGGGCTGCCCGCGCCCTACGACGCCTTCGGCCGCGACTTCAACGCCGCCATGGAAACGCTCGCCGCCACCGCGAAGGAGGCGGCCGGGATGCGCGCGCGGCTCGACGGCCACGCCGCCGGGATTGCCGAGGCCGCCGGGCGGCTCGGCCGACGCGCCGAAAAGCTCGCCATGCGCATCGAGACCGACCTGCGCATCATCGATGCGCTGGCGAAACGCGACCCGGCCGAGGCGCTGGCCATCGCCCGCCACACGATGGAAGGCGTCGGCGTCGCCGCGCGGCGCAACATCGAAGCCGCCGAAGGCTTTTCCGCCATCGGCCTGACGCTGCTGCGCGAGGCCGCCGGGCTCGCCAGAGCGACCACGGCCGGACCGTCGCCGCAGGCACAGGGCGACATCGCCGCCTGAGAGAGCGGCCGGCTCGCGGCAACCGGAACGCCGGGCGAGGCCGACGATGCCTGCGCGGAAGAGCTCGTCGGGACCGGATACATTCCGCTTCCCCGACCCGGAATTGCACAGACGGCAGGCTGCGGCCGGCGCGCTATCCGTTTTCGGCGAGGCGGTCGAGGCGGAGGCGGTGGCGCTTGTCGGTGACGGCGGCGAGGCAGAGCTGCGTCGATGCGATCACGCCGATGGCGCCGGCGCCTGCCAGAAGCAGCATCAGCAGGATCTGGTACTTCGCCGCGTCGAGCGGGTCCATGCCGGCCAGGATCTGGCCGGTCATGATGCCCGGCAGGGTGATGATGCCGGCGCCCGCCATCTGGTTG
>JALHFU010000333.1:0-3635 GCA_022838525.1 Hyphomicrobiales bacterium
CGGGGGCGCACATGCGTGCGCTCGCCACGTCGACGCCGGACGCGTTGGTCTGGAACTCGCCGTCCGTGAACCACAGCACCACGCGGCAGGACCCGGGCCCCCCACGATCGCCGATATCGGCGAATCCGCCGTCGAGAGCCGCCTCGAAGTCCGTCCCACCGTCGGGACCGGTGGCGGCCCGCACCTTGTCGACAATCCTGGTCAGGTCCTCGTTCGTGTCCCCGTCATTGATGCGCGTCCAGTCTTGCACCCGCTTCACGTCGTAGTAACGACCGTCGAAGGCGCTGACGGCCACCTCGACAGCGAGTTCCGACCCATCCGGCCGGCGAAGCTGTGCCAGTTCATTCAGGGCGGTCTGGAGACCGTCGTAACGGACGTTGTCCGGGTCCGTGCCGACCAGACTCCCGGAGCGGTCCAGGATGAACAGCGCACTCAGCGAACGTGCTGACTGCATGCACGAGGCGAGGTACTGCGAGCCGGAGACAGTGTTGTCGGGAGGCTCCGCAGTCGCCGTCACGGGCAGGAGCAGCGCGAGGACCGCTGCGAGAGCGGTAAGAAGCGGAATCACGCGACGCCTCATCGGGTGGCCGCCTCCCACGCGATGACGAAGCCGTTCAGCATGCACGCGACGATCAATACCGCGATCGCCGCCTTCTCCGCGGCGGTCGAACGTACCACGCCGACGGCGCCCGCCCTTCGCGTGGCGACGACGCCGTTCACCCGGTGCAGGAACATCAGGGCCGAGCCGAGCACCAGCACGACGCCGTACGCGACCAGACTCCACTGGAACTCACGAAACGGGGCCACCACGAGGGCCACGGCGCTCAGGAGAAGGACCACGGTCACCGGCCACTGCGGTTGCCGGACCGCCGTGAGGGTGGTGGAGGGCCCGGAGTCGAGGAAGTCGGAGTCGAAAGAACCCTGGCTCATCTCTGGCGCCTCCCTGCTTCCTCAATCGCGGGCGAGAAATCCCGGATTCAGGTCGGAGAATATCCCGCACAACGAGATCCCGGGAAATCGTCTCAGCAGGTGCGACAACGCCCTGCGTACCCAGAAATGGGGACCGGCACTCGGGGCCAAAGGCCCACATCGCGGGCAGTCCTGTCCGCTTGAATATGCGCTGGCACAGTGTGAGACGCACGCGCCATTTTCCTGCCCGAATTCGGACGGCGGGGAACGGCGGCAGGACCGCGCCAGGGCAGGCGCCGGGCGACGAGATCGGGGACGGCGAATGACGGCGAGGGACAGCGTCCCAGGTGAGCGGCGACGGGACGCGCGGCCGGGTGACGGCGCCGGGAAGTCGACGTCGCGCCTGA
This sequence comes from Hyphomicrobiales bacterium, assembly GCA_022838525.1. Taxonomy (GTDB): domain Bacteria; phylum Pseudomonadota; class Alphaproteobacteria; order Rhizobiales; family Rhizobiaceae; genus Aerobium. The sequence goes on from JALHFU010000333.1 coordinate 1,317, forward strand.
AAGCCGCGACCGCGGGTTTCTGGCTCTCCGTCGCGCTCTTCGTGGCGACGACGGCGGCGCTGGCGCTCGCGGAACGCCGCCTCTCGACGGCCACGCTGACCCCGCTGTGGACCGCCGTCATCGTCCTGACCTACTTCCTGTTCCCCACCGCCGTCGTCCTGACCTTCTGGTTGATGCGGCGCGGCACCAGGAGTTCCATCGCGCTGGTGGCTGGGATCGTCGGATCGGTTTCCGCTGTGGCCCTTGCCACGGGCGCCTACTGGAACTGCTCGGGTACCGGGACGCCGGTCCTCACCCAGATCGCGTGGGTGGGAGAGCTCTTCTTCGGGACGGCGGCGATGCCGTTCGGGCAGGTGCCCGGTTGCCCCGCGGAACCGCCCCTATCCCTGGGGATCGCACAGGTGATGGCCCTTGGGGTGCTCTCCGCCTACGCCGAGGCCGTCGCCTGCGCGTGCGAACCGGAGACGCTGACCGTCTCGATCGGCGAGGACATCGTGGGGAAGCAGGTGGCGCCGCGCGAGGGCGTGCTGCACCTGTCCGGCCAGCTCGGCACGCCGGACCTGTTCCGCTCGCTGCTCGGGCGGAAGACCGAGACGAACCTCCGTGCGGTCCACCTCGTCGACCCGGACACGACCACGAACCTCCACCACTACGACGCCGTCCGCGACGCCGTCGCCGACGCCACGAGCGTGCGGCCGATCCGGGCGCTGGTGCGGATCGACAACCCCTGGGCAGCGGAGGAGTGGCGCCGCGGCGCGCTGAAGACCGACGGCTGGATCGTCGACGCCCTCTCCTCCCACGAGACCACCGCCTACGAGGTGCTCCGCCAGATCATGGCGGAGCACCACGACCACCTGATCGTCTGTGGCGATGGACTGCTCGCCCTCGCGGTCTGCGAGGTGACCTCGCAACTGCGACGCGAGATCGACGCCATCGCCGCCGCACTCAAGAAGGCCGCACCCACGGAGGCCGCGCCCACGGACCAGGACGCCCCGACGCCGCAGGAGCGTGTCCCCGCGGTGACCCTCCTCGGCCCCGGCGCACGCGCCCTGGGCGAGAACCACACCGTGCACCAGGTCCGGTTCGGGAACCCGGAGTCGGACTTCGCGGTCGATGAGTCGCCCCTGACCCGCGACGCCGTCGAGCGCCTCGCGGGAAAGGAGACGTCACCGGTCATCGTGTTCACCGAGCCGGAGGAGACGCTGCCGGTCGAGCTCGCGGCCCGCCACGAGAATTGGGCCATCTTCGCCTACCAGCCGGGCGCCACGGGAGTCGCGGACCGCGCGCTCGTCGGCACGCTCCGTACCTTCGGGCTGGCGCTGCGGCATGCGGCCGACGAGCCCGCAGACGAGTGGGAGCGCATGGCCCGCCGCGTGCATGAGGTGTACTTCGCCCAGTACGGCCATGAGGGCGGCCCGGCGGCGAAGCCATGGTCCCAGCTGGACCCCTTCTATCGCGAGAGCAACCTCCGCCTGGTGACCAATCTGGTCCGCTCCGCGCAGGACGCCGGGCTGTCCTGGGGTGCCCCTGAGGGTGCCCCGGCGGGGAGCGGCACCCTCACCGAGGACCAGATCGTCGCGCTCGCCCAGGCCGAGCACGAGTCCTGGCGGGCATTCCTGCAACGCCACGGCTGGAAGCCGGGAGCCGTGCGTGACAACGCACGGAAGATCCACCCCGCGCTGCTGCCCTGGGACATCCTCGCTGAGGCGGACAGGCAGAAGGCGCGCACCAGCGTGCTCACCTCACTCGCGATGCTCGAGAGCTTCGGGTTCGTGCCCCACCAGACCACGGGCTGGAGGAGGTGGCAGGACTACGAGCGCAGCGGCGAGGTGACCGCCACACGCCTGGACCGCCCGATCACCTGGACCACGCAGGATGGCCAGCCACTCAACGCCGCCGCCGGCGACTGGCTCGTGACCGGCCCGGACGGCACGCAGTGGACCATCGCGGACGACAAGCTGCACGCCACCTACCGGCAAGTGGATGCGAACGTCTGGCGGCGCCACGGCGTGCTCCGGGCCAGACCAGCGGTGGCCGGGGAGATCGTGCGGTCGCACGAGGGCCGTGTACTCGCCGGGCATGGCGACTGGGTGGTGCAGGAGACTGACGGGAACATGTGGACCGTGCCGGCCGAGCACTTCGCGGCGCATTATCGCGAGGTGGAGCGCACCGCGCCGTCAGTCCCCGCGACGTGAGCGACCCCGGACCTGACGCGCCCCGCGCGCGATATGCCGCCCTCCTCCAGGCCTTCGCGTGGGCGGTGCGTGCCGAGGCGCGCGCGCTCGCCCGCTACCCCGAGCTGACGTGGCAGCAGCTCCA
>JALHFU010000334.1:0-1989 GCA_022838525.1 Hyphomicrobiales bacterium
CGCGGCGCGGATGTCGCCCCGGGGCGCTACGAGGTGAGGTTCGGGGCGCTCGGCGAGGACCGATCGGACAATACGGGCCAGACCTCGACGCTCAACCGCGTGCTGTGGGCCGGCCTGCGCGGCTATGTCGAGGGCTTCGTCACGCCGCCGGACTGCACGCTGGTCGCGACGCGGATTCGCGCCACCGAGCATCTGTCGCGCGAGGCGTCGGGGCAGTACCTGTTCACCTGCCAGCGGCTCCTCCCGACGTGGCATGCCGAGGACGGGTGGTCGGAGCCGGTGGCCACGCGGTCGCCGGCGTGGGCGGTGGCCGCAATGCTGCGGTCGCTCGGCCTCGCCGACGACGAATACGACCTCGGCTGGCTCGCCGCCTATGCGGAGATATGGGAGGATCGCGGCGACCGCTTCGACGCTCTTTTCGATCGCCGCTGGCAGGCCTCGGAAGCGCTCGACGCCATCCTGCGCGCCGGCCGCGCCTACCATGTCCGTCTCGGCTCGATCATCGGCTTCGTGCGGGACGAGCCGCGGCAGGTCCGCCGCATGGCCTTTACGCCGGACACCGTCGTGCGCGGCTCGATCCGCCGGCATGACGTGTGGTTCTCCGAGGACGCGCCCGATCACCTCGAAATCGTCTATCTCGACGGGGAGAGCTGGCAGGAGCGGACGCTGGTCGCGGCGATCGGCGCGGTCGGCCAGGACAAGCCGCAGCAGCTCGCGCTCTTCGGCATTACCCACCACGATCACGCGTGGCGTGAAGGCATCTTCGCCGCCGGCGAGAACGCCTACCGACGGTCCTTCAGGACGTTTCAATGCGAGCGCGAGGGCCGCATGCTGGTCCGCGGCGACGCGGTGGTGCTCGCCGATCCGCTCCACGAGCTCGTGGGCTTCGGCCGCCTCGAGGAGCGCGCCGGCGACGTCCTCACGCTCGACCGGCCGTTCGCCGCCGAACCGGGGGAGACCTATCACGTTGCCCTGCGCGACAAGCGCGGGCGCGAATGGGGGCCGTGTCTCGTCGCGTCGATCGACGGCAACGTCGTCACGCTCGATGCGGATGACCGCCTTGCGGTCGAGGCGCAGCACGGCGCTCTGGGCCTGATCCTGCCCGACACCGCCGTCCAGGAGCCCGCGCATGTGACCCTGCTCGCCGGCGAGGATCGCCTGTTCGACGGCCTCCTGGTCGACGCGCGGCCGATCGGCTCGCAGCACTGGGAGGTGACGCTCGTCAACGACGATCAGCGCGTGCATGCGCTGGACGAGACCGAGGTGATGCCGGCGCCCTGGACGCCGCCGGCGATGATCGCCCCGGTGCCGGACGCGCCGGTGGTGCGCGGCATCTATGCGGACGTGAAGCGCGGCACGCTCGGCCTCGAGCTGCATGCGAGCTGGCAGCCGGCCTCGGGCGCGGACCGCTACGTCGCGGAGGTGTCCTATGACGAGGAGGCGGCCGACGAGCCCGAGGCATCCTCGTGGACGCCGGCGCATGACGGCGCGGCCACGCGCCTCATCGCCGCGGTCGCGCCGCAGCCGCTGACGCTGCGCGTGGCGGCGATCGGCCGCATGCAGGGGCCGTGGGTCTACTACGTCATCGACGTGGTGCCCGACCCGTTGCTGCCGCCCGATGTAGTCGGAGCGGAAGCGCTCAAGGAGGAATTGCGCCTGACGACGCGCCGCATGCAGGAAATGTACGAGAAGGCGATCGCAAGGATGATGGAGATCGTCGCGGGCGCCGACGAAGTCGCAGGAGCGGTCGCCGAGGAGAAGTCCGTCGCAGTGCGCTTCCGCGATGCGGCGGCCGTTGCCATGATGGCGATGTCGACAGCCATCGAGGAGACCGAGGACGGCCTCGCCGCCCAGGCCGCCATCGTTGCTGCTGTGCAGGCGGCGGTGGGTGACATCTCTGGCGGTGGCCTCTGGAAGATGGAGGTGGTTGCAGGAACGGGCGACGTGACGGTGCGCGCCGTCATCATGATGCGCGCGACGCTCGGTGAC
>JALHFU010000335.1:0-1988 GCA_022838525.1 Hyphomicrobiales bacterium
GGCCCGCCGCGCGTCGCCGGCCTCATGCGCTCGGCGCTGCTCGCAGCCGATCTCGTGCTGATCCCGGTGCAGCCGTCGCCGCTCGATGGCTGGGCCTCCGCCGAAATGCTGGCGCTCTTGGCGGAGGCGCGCATCTACCGGCCTCAACTCGCCGCCCGTTTCGTGCTCAATCGCTGCGGAGCGCGTACCGTCATCGCTCGTGAGACGGCCGAGACGCTGGTCGACCATGATCCGCCCTTGCTCGCTGCCACAGTCGGGCAGCGTGTCGTTTTCGCCGACGCCGCGCAGACCGGGCGGCTCGCCTTGGACATCGACCGCCAATCGCCCGCCGCGCGCGAAATCGCGGCGCTGGCGGGCGAGCTCGTGCGTCTCGGCATCGGGGGAACCGCGCCATGATGGTGCTCCCCATAATCATACTGTCCGGCGACTGCCGCGACCGCATGCCGGCGCACGGCCCCTACGACTTGATCCTCGCCGATCCCCCTTACGGCGACACGTCGCTCGCCTGGGACCGCCGCGTCGAGGGCTGGCTGGCGCTCGCGCGCGCCGCGCTTGCGCCGACCGGCTCGATGTGGGTCTTCGGCTCGCTGCGCAGCTTCATGGCGACCGCCGACCGCTTCGCCGACGCCGGGTTGCGGCTCGCCCAGGAGATCGTCTGGGAGAAGCAGAACGGCACGAGCTTTCATGCCGACCGCTTCAAACGGGTCCACGAGCTGGCCGTCCAGTTCTATCGCGCCGAGACGCCCTGGCGCGAGATCTACAACGATCCGCAGACGACGCCCGACGCGACGGCCCGCACCGTTCGGCGCAAGCAGCGCCCACCCCATACCGGCCAGATCGACGCCGGTCACTATGTCAGCCATGACGGTGGCCCGCGCCTGATGCGCTCGGTCATCTACATGCGCAACTGCCACGGACGCGCCATCCATCCGACCGAGAAGCCATCCACTCTTCTCGAAATCCTCATCCGCACGAGTTGCCCGAAAGGTGGCCTGGTCGGCGATTGGTTCGCCGGCTTAGGCTCCGGCGGCGAAGCCTGCCGGCTTTCCGGACGGCGCTATATCGGCTGCGAGATCGACCCGACGATGGCCGACCGCGCGCGCGACCGCATCGCCACCGTGCTGCCGTTCCATGACGGAGGCTCGTCATGACGGCCGGCGCCGACAAGCGCGGCTTCGCCACGCGCCCGGTCGATCCCGATAGCTGGATCAAGGCCGGCGACGCGCCGCAGCCGCGCACGGAAACCGCCGGCGCCTATTCGGCGCGGCTGACCGTGGACATCACGCCGGCCCTGCGCGGCCGCATCAAGATCGCGGCCTTTCGGCGCGGTGTCACGGTTGCCGACATGCTGCGCGACCTTCTCGCACGGGAGTTTCCGCCGAACGACGGAGACACGCCATGACCGACTTTCATGACCACCGCATGGGCGGCCATGCGCGGCCGAACGATGCACCGCCCTTCACCACGCTGGTTCACCTCACCTGGGAGGAAGGCCGCATTGAGCACCGCATCCGCTTCGGCAAGCCGATATACCAGCGGACGATCGACCGGCACAGCCGCGTCGTCGGCTTCGCGCCGAACAGCGTCTTCGCCTTCGTTCGCTGGGCGTCGAACGACTATGGCACCCTCGTGTCGCGCGTGGACATCCTGCGCGCCATCGGACGCGGCGAGCCGTTTCAGACCTTGCCCTTCGTGCGCCCCGGCGGCGATCTTCTGCTGAAACTCCACGGCTGGCCGAAGGTCGAGCGTGTGCTTCAGCTCATCGACGCGATCGAGGCGCTCGGCGTCGACCCGGCAGACGCCGCGCCCGCCTATTGGCGGCACATCCACAACCGGCTGACCGCAGGCATTGAACCGCGCCTCTACACGCGCGAGCAGCACGACGCCTGGCGCGCGCGCCGGAGCATCCTGCCATGAGCCCGCGCCGCATCACGCTCATCACCATGCTCGCCGGTGCGGCTCTGATCGCCGTGCCAATCGTCACCGGC
>JALHFU010000115.1:0-12432 GCA_022838525.1 Hyphomicrobiales bacterium
TCGTCGGGGAAGGTCGGCAGCGGGATGAAGTCGACGCCGTCCTCGGCGAGGGCGCGGGCTTCCTCGGTCGTCGCCTCGCCGTAGATGCCGCGCGGCTCGACCTCGCCGAAATGGATCCTGCGCGCCTCCTCGGCGAATTTGTCGCCGACATAGTCGGCGTTCTTCTTGGCCTCCTCGGCCATCGCCTTCAGCCGGGCGAGCGCCTTGCGCTGTTCCTCGCCCATGGCGAGCGCCATCTTCTCCTGCTTGCGCCCCGTCGCCACGGCCGGCGCCATCAGCGCCTTCTCGACCCTCGCCGACTGGCAGACCGGGCAGGTGACGAGGCCGCGCTTCCTCTGCGTCTCGAAATCCTCGCCGTTGCGGAACCAGCCGTCGAAGGCGTGCTCGTTGTGGCAGGAGAGCGAGAAGCGGATCATCGCGCCGCTCCGGCCTCCGCAAGCTCCGCCGTGCCGGCATGGGCCACGCGGAACTCGCGCGCATTCCTGAGGTTGGGGATCTTGGCCCGCGCCTCGGCCACCGCGCCGAGGTCGATCTCGGCGAGGACGACGCCCGGCTCGTCATGGTCGGCCTCGGCGAGCACGCGGCCCCACGGATCGACGACCAGCGAATGGCCGTAAGTCTCGCGGCCGTCCTCGTGCCGGCCGCCCTGCGCCGCGGTGACGACGAAGGCGCCGTTCTCGATGGCGCGCGCCCGTTGCAGCACGTGCCAGTGCGCCTCGCCGGTCTGGCGGGTGAAGGCGGCGGGCGCAGTGAGAATCTGCGCGCCGGCCAGCGCCTGCGCCCGGAAGAGCTGCGGGAAGCGCACGTCGTAGCACACGGCGAGACCCAGCCGCCCGAACGGCAGGTCGACCACGGTCGAGGCCGTGCCCGGCTCGTAGGTCGCCGATTCGCGCCAGCTCTCGCCATTGTCGAGATCGACGTCGAACATGTGGATCTTGTCGTAGGTGGCGACGAGCCCGCCGTCCGGCCCGAACACGAAGGCGCGGTTGGCGACCTTGCAGTCCGGCCGGGCGATGGCCGTGGAGCCGACATGGACGACGATGCCGAGCTCGCCGGCGAGCCGCGCGGCGGCATGGGCGATGGGGTCCTCGTCCTGCGGCTTCAGGATCGCCTTCAGCGCCGCCTTGTCGCGCATCAGCGCCCCGGTCATCTCCGGCGACTGCACATAGGCCGCGCCGCTGGCGGCCGCCTCGCGCACCAGCGCCTCGAAATCCGCCGCGTTGCGCGCCGGGTCCTGCCCGGAGCGCATCTGCAGTGCCGCCACCTTCACCGTCGCCATCGTCCCGTCCTACTCCCTGCCGCCGGCAAGCATCGCATCGAGCCTGCCCTGGCGCTCCAGCGCATGCAGATCGTCGCTGCCGCCGACATGCGCGTCGCCGATGAAGATCTGCGGAAAGGTCGAGCGGCCGTTGGCCCGCGCGATCATCTCCTGCCGCAGCTCCGGCGAATAGGTGGCGTCGTGCTCGGTGAAGGCGACGCCCTTCGATTCGAGGAGCCGCCTGGCAGCAGCGCAATAGCCGCACAGCGCGCGGGTATAGATCGTCACTTCGGTCATGTCTCGTCCGGTCCGGCTCGGTATATCGCCTTCATATAGTCCCGGCCACGCCGGGCCGGAAGTCCCCCGGCCCCAACTCCCCCGGCCCGAACTCGCCCGGCAGCACGCGGGCGAAGGTGAGGACGTCGACCTCGGCCGCGCCCGCCCGCTTCAGCGCCTTCGCCACCGCCGACACGGTGGTGCCGGTGGTGTAGACGTCGTCGACCACGAGGATGCGCCGGCCGCGCACCGCGATCTCGCGGTGCGGCGGCACGCGGAACGCGCCGCGCACGTTCTCCTCGCGCTCGCGCGCGCCGAGCCCGACCTGCTGCCGCGTGGCGCGGATGCGCGCCACCGCGTCGGGCACGAAGGGCCGGCCCGCAAGCGCGCCGAGGGTGCGCGCGAGCTCGGCCGACTGGTTGAAGCGGCGGCGGAAGAAGCGGCCGCGATGGAGCGGCACCGGCACCACCGCATCGGCATCGGCCAGAAGCTCGGCGCCAGCCCGCATCATCCAGCGCGCCATGGCCGGCGCGAGCTCGGTGCGGTCGCCGAACTTGAGATTGAGCACCATCTGCCGCGCCACACCGGTGTAGGACACGGCCGCCCGCGCCCGCGCGAAGGGCGGCGGACTGGCGATGGCGTCGGCCGACAGGATGCCCTCGCCCATCTCGTAGGAGAACGGCGTGCCGAGCACCTCGCACCACGGCCGCTCGATGAAGCGCAGCTTCTGCCAGCAGGCGCCGCACAGGGTGAACGGCTCCGCCACCAGCCGGCGGCAGCCGGGACAGGCCGGCGGAAACAGGAGCCGCGCCGGCAGCGCCGCCGCCCGCCCGAGCCAGCCGCCGAGCTTCTCCCCGATCTGCCCCTTGATCTGCATCACGCGATCGTCCACGACAAACCCGCCTCAGGACTACCTATCTGATAATGGTAGCAGACGGGAGCAGGCCATGTCAGGAAACCCGGTGGAACCGATCTTCGACCTCGAGCTGGCGACGGCGCGCAAGCTGCGCGCGCAGCGCATGGCGGCCGCGGGCGCCGATTTCCTGATGCGGCGGGCGGCCGACGACCTTGCCGAGCGGCTCGGCGCGGTCGGGCGGCGGTTCGGGAATGCGGTGGCGCTCCACTGCGGAACGCCCGCGGCGCGCGAGGTGCTGGCGGCGTCCGGCAAGGTCGGCGCAACCGAGCGCGTCGAGGCCGACGCGGCGCTGCTTGCCGGCGAGGACGGCAGGGTCGCCCCGCCCGAGACCGTGCCGTTCGAGCCGGAAAGCCTCGACCTCGCCGTGTCTCTCTACGGCCTGCACGAGATCAACGACGTGCCCGGCATGCTGGTGCAGATCAGGCGCGCCCTGCGGCCGGACGGGCTGTTCCTCGGCTGCATGGCGGGCGCGGGCACGCTCGCCGAGCTGCGCGAGGCGCTGCTGGCGGCGGAAACCGAGCTGACCGGCGGCGCGAGCCCGCGCGTCGCGCCGCTGGCCGACGTGCGCGACGTCGGCGGGCTGCTCCAGCGCGCGCGCTTCGCGCTGCCGGTGGCCGACCACGAGACGGTGACGGTGCGCTACGATTCGATGTTCGCGCTGATGCGCGACCTGCGCGCCATGGGCGCGACCAGCAGCCTGGTCGCCCGCAGCCGGCGGCCGACGCCGCGGCGGCTCTTCCTGCGCGCCGCCGAAATCTATGCCGAGCGCTTCAGCGACCCGGACGGGCGCGTGCGCGCCACCTTCTCGACCATCTGGATGTCGGGCTGGGCCCCGCACGCCTCGCAGCAGAAGCCGGCACGGCCCGGCAGCGCGACCGTGTCGCTGGCGAAGGTGCTGGGAAGCTGAATGCCCTAGTTGCGGGCCTCTTCGATCACTTCGGTCGCATATTCGAAATTGGCCAGCATCTGCCGCATGGCATTGCTGAACCCGCCGAGGATGAGCAGCGACAGGACCGCCACGATGAGCCCGTATTCGACCGCCGATGCGCCGTCTTCATCCCGGACGAATTTCTTCAGCATGGGGGCTCCCTCCCGTTGCGGGATCGCACGGGCCCGTGCGACGCAGGGAAGATTAGCGGAACGTGAATGATGAAAGGTTAATGCCCGGCCATTCCGCGGCCGCCGCGCCGGACAGGCTTAACGCGAAGTTTCCGCCGTCAGCAGTCGCCGGTGCGCATGCCGTTGCTGCGGATGATGCAGACCGAGGACGGCGACGGCTGCAGCACGCTGCGGCGCACCGTGTAGGAGCCGCCCGAGCGCTGGCCGACGGTCCCCGTCGGCATCGGGTCGAGCATGCTGGAATAGGACGAATAGGCCATCCGCTCGACCTGGCTTTCGGCCAGCGGCGTCAGGATCAGCGCCAGCCCGACGGCGGCCGAACCGAACAGCAGCGCCACGCGCAGCGCGCCCATTCCAACCTCGCCGACGATGCCGGCGCGCCCGCTGCGCGGGCCTTCCCATTCGTTGCGAAGCGACATCGCTCACCCCACCTCGACCGGGCCTTGGACAGGAGCCGGTCATGCTGCCGTTTCGCTCAATGTTTCATGGCCGTCTAAACTTTCGATTAACGATGACGGCGGGGCGGCGGCGGAAAAAAGGCCCGGAGGGGGAACCCTCCGGGCCTTGTCCGCGGCGGCGGCCGGTCGCCCGGCCGCATCGTCGCCCGGTTACTGCACGGGGCCGACGTCCTTGAAGCCCGGGCCCTCGATCACGGTCTCGATGACCACGCCGGGCACGTCGCCCTTCTCGTCGAACTCGTGGCTGCCGGCCGCACCCTCGTAGTTGATGTCCTGGCCGGCGGCGATCAGCTCGACCGCCTTCTGCCACTCGCCCGGCAGGATCACCTCGCCCGGCGCGGTCGCGACCTCGCGCAGCGCCGCACTCAGCCCCTCGCGGCTGTCGGAGCCGTTCTTCTGGATCGCCAGCGCCAGCAGGAAGGCGGCGTCGTAAGCCTGCGCCACGAACGAGCCGGCCGGGTCGAAGCCCGCGGCGCGGGCGGCCTCGGCGAAGATGGCGGTGCCCGGCGTCTCCGGGTTGCCGATCTTGGTGCCGATGAAGCCGTCGAGCCTGCCCTCGCCCACGGCGGTGACGAGGCTGTCGCCGATCATGCCGTCGCCGCCGGCGAACTTCTCGAAGTCGCCGCCCTCGAGCGCCTGGCGCACGATGGTCTGGCCCGAGCCGTCGACATAGGCGAGCACGACGAGGATGTCGGCGCCCGAGGACGCGAGCGAGCCGATCTCGGCGCGGTAGTCGGCCTTGCCGTCCTCGTGCGCCTCGTTGGCGGCGACGCTGCCGCCCAGCGCCTCGAACGCGCTGGCGAGCGCATCGGCGAAGCCCTTGCCGTAGTCGTTGTTGACGTAGGTGACGGCGATGCTGTCGTGGCCCTTGTCCTTGAGCAGCTTGGCCAGCGTCTCGCCGGAATAGGCGTCGGACGGCGTGGTGCGGAAGACGAGGTCGTTGTCGTCGAGGTTCGACAGCGCCGGCGAGGTGGCGGCCGGCGAGATCAGCACGACGCCGCCGGGGATGGCGGCGGTGTTGGCCGCGGCGATGGTCTCGCCCGAGCAGAGCGGGCCGACCAGCGCGGTGACGTTCTCGGAGTTGACCATACGGTCGGCGGCGGCCGAGGCGGTCGTGGTGTCGATGCAGGTCGAGTCGCCCTGGAGCAGCGTCAGCGTGCGGCCGTCGAGGATGCCGCCCTGCTCGTTGACCTGCGCGACCGCCAGCTTGGCGCCCTCGTGGATCGGCGGCACCAGCGTCTCGATCGGGCCGGTGAAGCCGCCGAGGAAGCCGAGCTTGACCTCCTGCGCCTGCGCGGCGGAAACGGCGACCATGGCCGCGCCGGCGACGGAAGCGGCGAGCAGCCTGCGAATCTTCGATGACATGTTCGATGACATGGGCAAACCTCCCTTGGGGTGTCGTTGGACGCAATCCTTCTGTCCGGCCCTGCGCGGCAGGCCCGGCGTGCGGCCGATACTCTAGACCTCACCGGGCTTTGTAAAGGGAGACGGACGCCGCAGCCCTGAAAATAAAGGAAAAATCGCGCTGGCGGCGATCCTGCGGCGATTCGATCCACGAACGCCGGCGCCGCCCCTCATCCGGCCCTTCGGGCCCCCTTCTCCCCGTGAACGGGGAGAAGGGGGAGCGGCGAGGTTGCGGCAGTCTTTCCTCTCCCGTTCACGGGAGAGGATGCCGGCAGGCAGGTGAGGGGCTGCGGCGCCCATAATCGGGTGCGTCCGGCCGACGCCGGCGCCCTCAGCGGGTGGGCACCGGGTGGTCGCCGCGATAGTCGTAGAAGCCGCGGCCGGTCTTGCGGCCGAGCCAGCCGGCCTCGACATACTTCACCAGGAGCGGGCACGGGCGGTACTTGGAGTCCGACAGCCCGTCATGCAGCACCTGCATGATCGACAGGCAGGTGTCGAGGCCGATGAAGTCGGCGAGCTGCAAGGGCCCCATCGGATGGTTGGCGCCGAGCTTCATCGCCGTGTCGATGGCCTCGACCGTGCCGACGCCCTCGTAGAGCGTGTAGATCGCCTCGTTGATCATCGGCAGCAGGATGCGGTTGACGATGAAGGCCGGGAAATCCTCGGCGACGGTGATGGTCTTGTCGAGCGAGGACACGAAGGTCTTGGCCGTCTCGAAGGTCGAATCCTCGGTGGCGATGCCGCGCACCACCTCCACCAGCTTCATCACCGGCACCGGGTTCATGAAGTGGATGCCGATGAAGCGCTCGGGCCGGTCGGTCTGGGCGGCGAGCCGCGTGATCGAGATCGACGAGGTGTTGGTGGCGAGCAGCGCCTCCGGGTTGAGGATCGGGCAGAGCTGGGCGAAGATCTTGCGCTTGACGGTCTCGTCCTCGGTCGCCGCCTCGATGACGAGGTCGACGTCGGCCAGGTCCTCGAGCGCGGGCGCGGCGGTGATGCGCTGGGTCGCGGCGCGGTGCACGGCGTCGTCGAGCTTGCCGGAGGAGACCTGGCGGGCCATGTTGCCGTTGATGGTGGCCAGCCCCGCCTCGATCCGCTCCTGCGAGATGTCGTACAGCTTGACGCGGTAGCCGGCGATCGCCGCGACATGCGCGATGCCGCCGCCCATCTGCCCGGCCCCGATGATGCCCACCGTGGAAATCTTGCCCGTCATGTCCAGCCCCGTGCTCCGGCCCTGGCGGCCGTTATATTGCAGCGCAAAATAGAAGGGCGGGGTGACGTCTGTCTACCCCGCCCCGCCACAATAGTCCGGGTGCTGCCGTAGCGTCAAAGCGCCTTTTCGAGTTCGGGCAGGATGGTGAAGAGGTCGCCGACGAGGCCGTAGTCGGCGACCTGGAAGATCGGCGCCTCCTCGTCCTTGTTGATGGCGACGATGACCTTCGAATCCTTCATGCCCGCGAGGTGCTGGATCGCGCCGGAGATGCCGACCGCGATGTAGAGCTCGGGCGCGACCACCTTGCCGGTCTGGCCGACCTGCCAGTCGTTGGGCGCATAGCCGGCATCGACCGCGGCGCGCGACGCGCCGACCGCCGCACCGAGCTTGTCGGCGACGGGCAGGATCACCTCCTCGAACTTCTCGGCCGAGCCCAGCGCACGGCCGCCGGAGATGATGATCCTGGCCGAGGTCAGCTCCGGACGGTCGCTCTCGGACAGCTTGTTCTCGACGAAGGAGGACACGCCCGGATTGGCCGCCGCCGCCACGGTCTCGACCGCGGCCGAGCCGCCCTCACCCGCCGCCTGGAACGAGGCGGTACGCACGGTGATGACCTTCTTGGCGTCGGTCGCCTGCACGGTCTGGATGGCGTTGCCGGCATAGATCGGCCGCTTGAAGGTGTCGGCGGAGACGACCTCGATGATCTCCGAGACCTGCGCCACGTCGAGAAGGGCAGCGACGCGCGGCAGCACGTTCTTGCCCATGGTCGTGGCCGGCGCGATCACCGTGTCGTAGTTGCCGGCGAGCGAGACGATCAGCGCGGCGGTCGGTTCGGCAAGCCGCTCGGCGAGCTCGTCGGCCTCGGCGAGCAGGACCTTGCGCACGCCGGCGAGCTTGGCCGCGGCGTCGGCGGCCGCCTTGGCGCCCTTGCCGGCGACCAGCACGTCGACGTCGCCGCCGATCTTCGAGGCAGCCGTCAGCGCCTTGGCGGTCTGGTCGGAAAGGGTCGCGTTGTCATGTTCGGCAACGAGAAGGATGGCCATGTCAGTTATCTCCCTTTTCCGAGGCTTAAAGAACGCCGGCCGACTTGAGGCTCGCCACCAGCTCGGCGACGTCCTTGACCTTGACGCCCGCCTTGCGGCCGCCCGGCTCCTCGGTCTTCAGCACCTTGAGCCGCGGCGCGACGTCGACGCCGTAATCGGCGGCGGCCTTCTCGTCGAGCGGCTTCTTCTTGGCCTTCATGATGTTGGGCAGCGAGGCGTAGCGCGGCTGGTTGAGCCGCAGGTCCGTCGTCACCACCGCCGGCAGCTTGATCTCGACCACCTGCAGGCCGCCGTCGACCTCGCGCGTCACCCTGGCCTTGCCGTCGGCAAGCTCGACCTCGGACGCGAACGTGCCCTGCGACCAGCCGAGCAGCGCGGCCAGCATCTGGCCGGTCTGGTTGGCGTCGTCGTCGATCGCCTGCTTGCCGAGCACCACCAGCTCCGGCTTCTCCTCGTCGACCACGGCCTTGAGCAGCTTGGCCACCGCCAGCGGCTCGACCGTCTCGTCGGTCTTGATCAGGATGCCGCGGTCCGCGCCCATGGCGAGCGCCGTGCGGATCGTCTCGGCCGCCTGCGCCGGGCCGATGGAGACGACGACGATCTCCGAAGCCTTGCCGGCTTCCTTCAGCCGGATCGCCTCCTCGACCGCGATCTCGTCGAACGGGTTCATCGACATCTTCACGTTGGCAAGCTCAACGCCAGACCCGTCCGACTTCACGCGGATCTTCACGTTGAAGTCCACAACCCGCTTCACTGGGACAAGAACTTTCATGCGCTCAAAACCTTTCCGAGAAATTCGTGGGTGCTGGCTGGCAGCATCCCTGCCGTTCGCTTGCGGATAATGGAGTTCGCCGAGGCGAGACCGTTCGCGCCCCGTCGCTCGCAAGACGGCATGGGCCCTGGCCGCCTGTGGCTGTAGTGGTCCTCCGCGGCAGCGTCAATACGGATCGGATTTTCAAACCGTTTGAAAGGCGCGGCGGATCAGCGCCTGCCCCAAGGAGAAGGCGGCGGGGACGGCGGAGGGGGCGGCGCGCTTTCGGAGGCGACCTCCACGGCCTGCGGCGTCACGATCTCGCGATCGAACAGCGGCACGCCGCGCCGGCGCAGGAAGAGCACCAGCACCGCGCCCGCCACGATGCCGCCGATATGCGCCGCCCAGGAGATCTCGTCCTCGGCCGCGAGCAGAAGCATCGCCACCTGGAACACGATCCACAGCGCGAGCAGGATCGAGGCGGGCAGCCGGATCGGGATGCGGCCGAGCGCCAGCACCCACACCTTCACCCGCGGATGCAGCATCAGATAGGCGGTGACGACGCCGGCGATGGCGCCGGATGCGCCGATCAGCGGCGCCTGCGAGTCCGGCGCGACCATGCCGTGGGCGAAGGCCCCGGCCACGGCGCAGGCGAGATAGAACAACAGGAACCTGATGTGGCCGAGCGCGTCCTCGACATTGTCGCCGAACACCCACAGGAACAGCATGTTGCCGCCCAGATGCCAGATGTCGCCGTGCAGGAAGGCATAGGTGACGTAGGTGAGGTCGTCCGGCACCAGCACCCATTCGTCCGGCCGCTCGGCGATGTCGTAGACGGTGGACGGGATGTAGCCGAGGCCGATCACCGCCGCTTCGGTGAAGCCGCTGCTGCCCAGCGCGGTCAGGAGATAGACGACGACGTTGGCCGCGATCAGCCCCAGCGTGACGTATTGCAGCCGGATATGCTTGAGGCTGTTGGCGTCGTGCAGCGGAATGAACATGCGTGCCGGACCTTTCCGCCGGTGTTGCGCTCTACCGGTTCTGCCCCGGCACCCACAGCACGTCGCTTTCGCCCCGGTCGTTGACCGCCCTAGCGGCGACGAACAGGAAGTCCGAGACGCGGTTGATGTAGCGGATCGCCGCGCCGCCGACCTTCTCGCCCTCCTTGAGCGACAGCTCGACGATCATGCGCTCGGCGCGCCGCGCGACGGTGCGGGCAAGGTGCAGCGCCGCCGCGGCCGGCGAGCCGCCCGGCAGCACGAAGGTGCGCAGCGGCCGCATGCCCTTGTTGACCGCGTCGATCTCGCTCTCGATGCGCCTGACCTGCGAATCGAGGATGCGCAGCGGCTCGTAGCCGAGGTCCTCGCCGGTGTCGGGGGTGGCGAGCTCCGCGCCGAGGTCGAACAGGTCGTTCTGGATGCGGCCGAGCATGGCGTCGAGCTCGGGATGGGCGTCCCTGGTGTGCAGCCGCGCCAGGCCGATGCAGGCATTGGCCTCGTCCACCGTGCCGTAGGAGGCGATGCGCAGGTCGTATTTCGGCCGCCGCTCGCCGGTGCCGAGCGCGGTGGTGCCGTCGTCGCCGGTGCGGGTGTAGATCTTGTTGAGGATGACCATGGCTTCGCCTCCCTGCGCTCAGCGGCCGGAAACCCACAGCGCCAGCACGATGAACACCAGCGCGATGAACTGGAGGATGACGCGCGCCTGCATCAGCTTGTTCGAGGTGTTGCCGGAGCCGCCCCGCAGCATGTTGATGAGGCCGCGGACCAGCACGATCAGCACGGCGACCATGAACACGATGGCGAGAATGTTGAAGGCTGTGGACATGAACGTCTTCCGTGGGGCGGCGGATCGCGGCAGGCGGTTGGCGCCTATCCGGAATTTTCCTCTTTCCGGTCTGGTCACCAAGCGAATCCTCGGCGATGCGCTCGGCCACTTCAACAACGACGACGGCTGGGCCATCGCCAGCCATCTCGCCCTGTCGGCGCTGCTGGCGCTGTTCCCGTTCCTGATCTTCGCCACCTCGCTCGCGAGCTTCCTCGGCGCGCAGGCCTTCGCCGACACGGCCGTGCACCTCGTCTTCGACACCTGGCCGGACGAGATCGCCGAGCCGATCGCCCGCGAGGTGACGAGCGTGCTGACCGTGCAGCGCGGCGACGTGCTGACCTTCGGCATCCTGATCGCCCTCTACTTCGCCTCGAACGGCATCGAGGCGTTGCGGGTCGGCCTGAACCGCGCCTACCGGGTGATCGAGACGCGGTCGATCTTCCTGCTCAGGGCGCAGAGCCTCGGCTTCGTCGTGGTGGCGACGCTCGGCTTCCTGATCGTCTCGGCGCTCCTGGTGTTCGCGCCGATCGCCGTCGGCATCGCCGAGCAGCGCCTGCCGTGGATACAGCCCTATACCGGCACCATCACCTTCTGGCGCTTCGCCATCGCCGTGATCGTCATCGTGCTCGGGCTGATCGCGGTGCACATGTGGCTGCCGGCCGGCCGCCGCCGCTTCCGCGACATCGTGCCGGGGCTGATCTTCACGCTGGTGTTCTGGGTCGCGGGTTCGTCGGCCTTCGCGGCCTATCTCGGCCGCTTCTCGTCCTACGCCTCGACCTATGCGGGGCTCGCCTCGATCATGATCGCGCTCGTCTTCCTCTACATGATCTCGGCGATCTTCATCATCGGCGGCGAGCTGAACGCGGCGATCCGGCGCTATCTCGACGCGCGGGCGAAGGTGAAGGCGGGTTAGCTTTTTGTTTTCCGCAATTCCGGGCGGAAAACCGCTTCGCACTTTTCCTGGATTGCTCTAGCGCCGCGTCGCCATGGCGACGCCGGCCATGGTGACGACCATGCCGACGAGCTGGAGCGGCGTCAGCGTCTCGCCGAACAGGACCCAGGCGATCAGCGCCGTCACCGCCGGCACGAGGTAGAACAGCGACGACACCTTCGCCATCTCGCCCTCGCGGATCATGTGCATCAACAGGAAGATCGCGCCGATCGACAGCACCAGCACCAGCCACGCCATGGCGAAGACCAGCTCGCCGGTGACGACGAAAGTACGCGTCTCGAAGGCGAGCGAGCCCGCCGCCACCACGACGGTCGCGCCGACATACTGCCACAGCGTGCCGGAGACGAGGTCGGCCCCGGCGAGGCATCGCTTCTGCCACACCGTGCCGGCGCTGATCGCGCCGACGCCGAAGACGCAGGCCGCGAGCGTCGCCGCCGTCACCCCGCCGACGGCGTCGCCGATCTTGGGCGCGAGCACGATGACGATGCCGGCGAAGCCGATGGCGAGGCCCGCCCAGTGGCGCGGCAGCACCTTCTCGCCGAGCGCAAGGCCGGCCATGACCGCCGTGATCAGCGGCTGGAGGCCGATGATGAGGGCGGAGAGGCCGGCCGGCATGCCGTTCCGGATCGCCCAGAACACGGCCCCGAGATAGACGCCGTGGACGAGCGCGCCGACGAGGACGGCGTGCGCGGCCTGCCGCCGCGACAGCGGCTTCGCCCGCAGCGCCAGAGCGAGCGCCAGCAGGATCAGCGCGGCGAGCGCGAAGCGCACGGCGAGGAAGCTGAACGGCTCCGACCACGGCATGGCGTAGCGCGCGCCGATGAAGCCCGTCGCCCACAGGACGACGAAGAGGGCCGGGATGAAGCGCGTGGCGGAGGACATCGGGGAAAGGGCTCGCGGATCGGGGCGGGCGCGGGATCGCCCGACCGCTCTAATGCGAAACGCCGCGTCAAGCAAAGGATAAGGATTGATCCATATACTCAGGCGAATTGATGCGGGTGTCATGACGGGGCGCATCCTTCACCGCTTGTCCGGGAGGGAATGCATGTTGTGGAATCTGGGTTTCGGCTGGCTGGTCATGGCCGCCACGGCCGTGGTCATCCTGTCCTTCATCGTCGCCATGGCGCTGAACGCGCTGATGGGCGAGGAGGGATTCGGCGCGGCCGGCAACGCCGCCATCATCGCCATCGGCTTCTTCGCCGGCATCTACGTCGCCAA
>JALHFU010000336.1:0-1985 GCA_022838525.1 Hyphomicrobiales bacterium
GGCCAGTCCGGCGAGCTCGCCGGCGTGGTCGGGTCGCCGTTCGTGTCGCGCAGCGGGATCGCCGGCGTCCGCTCGCCGTCGACGGTCAGCATGATGTAGAGGTTTTCGCCGTTGCCGGCCGACGTCCATCGCAGGAAGACTTCCCACTTGTCGTCGGTACGCTCGTACACGCCGCCGAGGTCGACCTTCGGGATGCCGTCGAACGGCCAGTCGTCGACGGTCCATTCCTGCGCCGATCCCGCGCGGCGGACGCGCAGCGGCCGCATGGTGCGCTCGAAGATGCCGATTGTCGCGTTCTCGCAGTAGAAATGCACCCTCGGCTGCACGTCCTCGCCGACGCGCTCGAGCCAGAGGCCGGCCCGGAAGTCGTCGTCCTCGAAGATGTCGAGGAAGCGCGGCTGCAGCGACAGGTCGTAGCGCTCGCCGGAATCGTGACGCAGGCTGCCGTATCGGGGTATGTCCAGCGTGGAGCCTTCCGTCAGCGGCGTCACGCCGCCGAGGGTCGCCGTGGCTTCCTCGGAGAACGTCACGCGGATGCGCGCGGCGGTGGCCGCGGCCGCGGCGCCCGGCGGCAGCGCGAAGGTGCGGGTCTTCGCGGTCACGCCGATGGCGACGGCAGAGCCGGCCTGGACCCAGTCGCCGCCGATCTGCAGCTCCACCGCCGCGGTGTGCACGCCGACGTCGGCCCCCAGGCCGGCGACGTGGACCGCCGCCACCGGCTGCGACACGCTGCCGCTCCAGATCGTCTGCGCCCCGGTATGCGGCCCGAGGTTCGTCGACGTCCCGGACGGCTCGAAGGCCGAGACGCGGCCGCGCACCGGCGCGATGTCCCAGGTGCCGCCCATGTCGCGGAAGCCGGATTGCGGCACGGGCTCGATATTGGCGTAGGCCAGCCCGCCCGAATAATACTGCTTGATGTCGACGCGGCCGGCCAGGAGGCGGTCGAGCTCGCCGGCGTTGCAGGAACTCTGGCGCGGCCCTCCCTTGATGGTCATGGCCTAGCTCCAGCGTGCGGTGATGAGCGGGTCGTAGCCTGCAAGCGGCGAGCCGACGGGCGATGCGGCCATGTTCTGCGCGATCAGGCGACCGAACTCGCCGCCGGCGCCGCCCTGGCTCGGCGAGCCGAAGGCCTTGGCGTAAAGGTTGGCGGCGCCGTCCTCGTCGTGCATCACGGGCACGGCGAGCGCCGAGGCCAGCGCGGTGACGAAGGCCGAGCGGAAGGCGGGGTCCCAGTAGCGCGGATCGACGAGCACGCGGCAGCGCGCCCATACGTCGGTGACGTCGGCATGCACCTCGTTGCCCTCGAGGTAGAAATCGCGCAGTGGCGTCTCGCGCCGCGGGTCCGACAGCATCTTCAGCGGGTCGCCGACCTTGTCGCCGGGCAGGGTGAAGGCGTGCTTCCAGCCGGTTTCCGGCGTCGCCTCGAGCCGCGGCAGCTTCTTCGTGCGCCGGCAGAACGTCCAGTCGTGCAGGCCGAAGGTCCTGTCGACGACGCGCGGCCAGACGAGATCGACGATGCCGCCGAGCTGGTCGTTGGCGTCGTCGGTGAAGGAGGCCGGGTGGCCGAGGTCGATCAGCGCCCAGTTCACGATCATCGCGCGCGTGATTTCCGCTTCCATCCCGGCCTCCTTGCTGGTCGGTGCCGCGATCAGCTGCCGAGCGTGATGCCCGAGGCCTCGAGCGCGGCGATGATCGCGTTGATGGCCGCCGCGTTGCCGTTGACGGCCGCGGCGATCGCCGTGCCGTTCGCGTCGTTGGCCAGGTTCGTCGGCACCGTGGGAATGTTCGCCTGTCCGCCGACGAGCGCGCCCTCGGCCGCAGCGACCGTCACGTTGCCGGTGGCCGGCACGGCCGTGACGATGAGCTGGAGCAGGGCCGAGGAGGCATTGATGTCGACGATCGCGAAGATCACGTCATCCTTCACCAGCTGGGCGCGGCTGTCGTTGAAGTAGCCGGCCGTGAGCACGCTGGCGGCCGCGTCGGCC
>JALHFU010000337.1:0-1981 GCA_022838525.1 Hyphomicrobiales bacterium
CCAGCCCCCGTTGTGCATGCGCGGGGCTCTCGCGAAGGCCCCGGCCGGGACCATCCGGCCGGGGCCCTGAGACCCGACGATACCGCCCGTGTGCAGGATGTTGGCGAAGATGCCACCCGCCCCGCCCAGCGCGCCGGAGAGCGCGTTTGCAATCGGGCCGAGGATGAAACGACGGGCGGCGAGCTTGGCCAGATCCGCAATCATCGAGGTGACCAGGTCGCGGAAGTCGAGTTTGCCGGTCTTTACGAAGTCGCCGATGGCGTTCTCGGCACTCTGAAACGCGCCGACCAGCGCGCTGCCGATATCCCCGCCGATGTCGCGCGCCTTGGCGGCATAGTCGGCGAGCGCGGCCGTGACAGCCTGCCAGCCGGTGAGGGCCGCGTCCGCGCCTTCGGCTGCAGCGGCCCCGGCATCGCGTGCTGCCCCGCCAGCGCCATCGGCGGCGGTGGCGGTGTCATTAAGCCCGGCCGTGAGGGCATCGGCAGAAGCGGCCGCATCGACGAGTGCGGTTTCAGCCTCGGTCCCCGTGCCGGTCACGGCATCCTTCAGCGCCTGCCAGCTGGCCAGCGGCCGTCCGGCGGCATCAGCCAGCATCCCGGCGGCCTCGCGATAGCCGTCGGCCCGAGCGCGAGCATCGTCGGCCATGGCGCCGAGGCCCAGGTCGGGCGGCTCGAGGTAGGTGCGTGCGAGGGCCGCCGAGAAGGCATCCGCCGCGGCAGCCCCTGCAGCCGTTGCGGCCCCCTCGAACGGATTGCCGATCCGGCCCAGTTCCACCGCATCGAGCGTGCCGATCCGCACTCCGCCTTCGCCGGTGGCCCATTCCGGCAGCAGGGCCAGCGCGGCGTTCAGCGTCTCGATGAAGCTGTTGATGCGGGTGACGACGCCGTTCAGCATGGCCTCCACCCCGCCGATCAGACCGTTCGCGGCCTGGTAGGCGAAATCGCCGATAGCCCCCGGCAGGCTGCCCCAGATCGCCACCGCGCCGTCATAGGCCCCTTGGAAGGTCGCGACGGTGTGATCCCCGAAACCCACGACGCCTGCGACGGCGCCGTCGAGCGCCGAGAGCGCGGCGGCCTTCAGCCCTTCCCATCCCGCCGCCATGCGGGCCAGCGCGGCGTCGAGCGCGAGCCCGATGCGCGACCAGACCTCGGAGGCCAGATCGGAGAGCAGCCGGAACGCTTCGCCGACCCCGCCCACGCGGGCGACGATTTGGGAAAGTTGATAGATCAGCTCCCCGACGCCGACGATCAGAGCGCCGATGCCGGTGCGGATCAGCGCCCCGCGCAACACGACGAGCGCGGTGGCCAACCCACGGACCGACAGCGCGGCGGCGGCCAGCCCGGCGACCCAGCGGCCCGCGAGGAAGGTCGCGAAGGTCACGGCATAGGTGGTCAGGCGGCCGATATTGTCGAAGAGGCCACGAATGGCGATACCGAGCGGGCCGGTCCGGCTGGCGACCGCCGCCATGGCGTTGGCGACGGCTTCCAGCGCGGGGGCCGCGGCGACCGCCAGCTGGTTCGACAGCCCGCGCCAGATCAGCCCGAGCCGGGAGATGGCGTCGTTCGTCCGCTCGATCTGGTCGGCATCCTGCTCCGAGACGACGACGCCGAAGGCAAGCACGTCCTCGGTCGCCTGGCGCAGTGTCGCAGTGTCGATGCGCGACATGGCGATGGAGCCTTCCTCGCCAAAAAGCTGACCCGCGACGGCCGCACGCTCGGCGGCAGGCACGAAATTCTCGATGGCTGCGTTGATCGCGCCGACGCGCTGGTCCAGCGGCAGCGCGATCAGGTCGTTGGCCGAAAGACCCAGCCGGTCCAGCGCATCGGCGGCGGGACCGGTCCCGGCGGCCGCCTGGCTGAGACGGCGCGTCAGATCCTTGGTGGCCTGCTCGATGCCGGACATGGACACGCCCGCCAGTTCGCCCGCGCGCTCCAGCGTCTGGATCGAGGCGACGGTGGTCCCCAGCGACTGCGCGAGCTTG
>JALHFU010000116.1:0-10529 GCA_022838525.1 Hyphomicrobiales bacterium
CTCGAAGGCGCTGAAGCCGGGCGGCCGCCTCTTCCTCGTCGCCAACCGTCCGCTGCCCTACGAGGCCGTGCTGCAGCAGACCTTCGCCCGCCACGGCGAGACCTGCCGCGACGAGCGTTTCAAGCTCCTGTGGGCCGTCCGCTGACGCGACGGCCTTTCAGGAAAACATGATAAAAATACTCAGGAATTTGATTTCCCGCTTTCACCTATCCGGGAATTTATTTCTACCAAGAGAGGAGATAATGGAAAAATCTCCTCGAACCCTCGTGTCCCTACGCAAGCCCATGGCCTGACTCCCGCGCCCGGAGCCGGTTAGATGCCGCTTCATCCGGTCATCTGCGAGGGGGTTCTGCAATGCGACCAACATCGGCAATTCGACGGCTTGGGCTGGCGTCGCGCTGCTCGCCGGCACCTGCGCCAACTGTCACGGCACCGACGGCCGCTCGCCCGGCTCGATCCCCTCCATCGCCGGCAAGGCCTTCACGGTGCTCAACGCCCAGCTCGCCGCCTTCAAGGCCGGCGAGGCCAAGGACGCCACGGTGATGACGCGCCTCGCTCTGGGCTACAGCGACGAGGAACTCGAGGCGCTGGCGCGCCACTTCTCCGAGATCGAGCCGTGAGGGGACCGACCATGATTTCGCGACGCACTCTCCTGAAGTCCATCGGCGCCACGGCGCTTGCCGGCTCCACGCTCTCCATGCCGGCCATCGGCCGCGCCGACGGTGGCGCCTCGGGCCGCGTGGTCATCGTCGGCGGCGGCTTCGGCGGCGCCACGGCGGCCAAATACATCAAGCGCCGCGCGCCCTCCATCGACGTGACGCTGGTCGAAGCCTCGGGCCGCTTCTACACCTGCCCATTCTCCAACCTCTATCTCGGCGGCCTGCGCGATTTCGAATCCATCGGCCACGACTATGCCGAGCTGACCGAGCGCTACGGCGTGCGCCTCGTCACCGACCTCGCCCGCGACGTCGACGGCGCCGGCCGCACCGTCACCCTCGCCTCCGGCGAGACGCTGGCCTACGACAAGCTGGTGCTCGCCCCCGGCATCGACTTCCGCTGGGATGCGATCGAGGGCTATGACGAGGCCGCCGCCGAGCTCGTCCCGCACGCCTGGAAGGCCGGGCCGCAGACGCAGCTCCTGAAGGCGCAGCTCGAGGCGCTGGAGGATGGCGGGCTCTTCATCCTCGGCGCGCCGGCCGACCCGTTCCGCTGCCCGCCCGGGCCCTACGAGCGCGTCAGCCTGATCGCCCACTACCTCAAGACCCACAAGCCGAAGTCGAAGATCCTGATCCTCGATTCCAAGGACGCCTTCTCCAAGCAGGGCCTGTTCACGGCCGGCTGGCAGGCGCTCTACGGCGACCTGATCGAGTGGGTCCCGCTGTCGCAGGACGGCAAGGTGGTGCGCGTCGATGCCGCCAGCCGCGAGGTCGAGACCGAGTTCGGCACCGTCCACAAGGCCGGCGTGCTGAACTTCATCCCGCCGCAGAAGGCCGGCTTCATCGCCGACGCCGCCGGCGTGGTCAACGAATCCGGCTGGGTGCCGATCAAGGCCGAGACCTTCGAGAGCACGCAGGTCGCCGACATCCATGTCGTCGGCGATGCCACCATCGCCGCCCCGATGCCGAAATCCGGCTTCTCCGCCAACACGCAGGGCAAGGTGGTGGCGGCCGCCGTCGTCGCCGCGCTCGGCGGCGACGCCTCGCCCGAGCCGGTCTGGGCCAACACCTGCTACAGCCTGATCGGCCCGGACTACGGCATCTCCGTCGCCGGCGTCTACCGCGCCGCCGACGGCAAGGTGATCTCGGTCGAGGGTTCGGGCGGCGTCAGCCCGGCCGAGGCGGATGCCGCCTTCCGCAAGCGCGAGGCGGAATACACGCTCGGCTGGTACGCGGCGATCACGCAGGACATCTGGGGCACGACCGCCGCCTGAGGCGGCCCGGCCTGCGGTTCCGGCAGGGGCGCGACGCGGCGTCCCTCCGGAACTGCATCGAAATGAAAAGACGGACCGCTCCGCGGCGCTCATCGACTCGTGAAGCGGTCCGGTCTTGACGGCGCTCCGGGATCGCGGCTTCTGTCCCTCCCGGAGCAGCGGACCTCGCGAGACGCGCATGGAACCATATCACCTGACGCTGTGGGCGGGGCTGGCGATCGGCCTCGCCTTCGGCATTGCCGCCCGGGCGACGGGCTTCTGCCTCGTCTCCGGCCTGCGCGGCTGGTGGGTCGCCGGCGAGCGCACCAAGATCCGCGCCTTCGCGCTGGCGCTGGCCGTGGCGGTCGCCGCCAGCCAGGCGCTCGACGCCGCCGGCCTCGTCGATCTGCGCCGCTCGCTCTATGCCCAGACGACCTTCGCGCCGGCGGTGATCCTGGCCGGCGGGCTGCTGTTCGGCTACGGCATGGTGCTCGCCAATGGCTGCGGCGCCCGCGCCCTCGTTCTGCTGCCGGGCGGCAACCTGCGCTCCTTCGTGGTGCTGGCCTGCCTCGGCATTGCCGCCTACGCCACGCTCTCCGGCCTTCTCGCGCCGCTGCGCGTCGCTGCCGCGTCGTGGGGGACGGTGTCGGCCGCGCCCGACCTCGCCGCGCTCCTGTCGTCCTGGGGTCTTGCCGAGGGCACGGCACGCCTGGCGCTGGCGCTTGTCCTCGCCGGCGGTCTCGGCCTTCTCGTCCTGCGCGGCACCGGGCGCGGCGATGCGGCCTTCCTCGCCGGCGGCGCGGCCATCGGGCTTCTCGTCGCGGCGGGCTGGTATGCGACCGGGGTCCTCGGCTTCGACGATTTCGAGCCGGCGCCGCTCGCCTCGCTCACCTTCGTTGCGCCGATCGGCGAGACGATCCAGTATGCGATGCTGGCGACGGGCATGCGCCCGTCCTTCGGCGTCGCGGTGGTGGCCGGCGTCTTCGCCGGCGCGTTCGTCACCGCGCTCGCGACGCGCACCGCGCGGCTCGAGGGCTTCGCCAGCCCGCAGGCGATGCTGCGCTCGATGGCCGGCGGCGCGCTGATGGGCGTCGGCGGCGCGCTTGCGCTCGGCTGCTCGATCGGGCAGGGACTGACCGGGCTGTCGACGCTGGCGCCGGCCTCCTTCGTGGCCGCGGGCGGCATCCTCGCCGGTGCCTGGGCGGCGCTGCGCGGCCCCCTGCGCGTCGCCGGCTCCGCGGCGGCCGACGCTGCGCGATGACGCCATGGCGGAAGGAACGACCATGACCGCAGACCCGCTTTCCCGCCCGACCGCCGCGCTGTCGCGCCGGCGCGCGCTGATGCTCGGCGGCGCGGCTGCGCTCTGCGCCGCATCGCCGTTGCACGCCCGGGCGGCGGCCGCATGGCGGCGCGTGCCCGAGATCGTGGCGCTGGTCGGCGCGGCCGAGCCGCAGGAGGGCGGCGTGACGCTCGACCTGCCCTTCGTGTCCGAGAACGGCAGCTCCGTGCCGCTCTCCGTCGCGGCCGAGGGTCCGGGCGTGCGCGCGCTCCACATCTTCGCGCCTGCCAACCCCAGCCCGCAGGTCGCGACCTTCCATTTCACGCCGCTGTCGCCGGTGGCGGCGGTCGAGACGCGCATCCGGCTCAACGAGAGCCAGACCGTGATCGCCGTCGCGGTGCTGGAAGACGGCGCGGTGCGCATCGCCGAGCGCGAGGTGCGCGTCACCGTCAGCGGCTGCCTGACCAGTCCCGGCACCTATGCCAGCGACAACCTGTTCCGGACGCGGGTACGCGTGCCCGACCGGCTTGCCGCCGGCGAGAGCGGCGCGGTGCTGACCATCATCGGCCATCCGATGGAGACCGGCCTGCGGCCCGGCCCGGACGGCACGCCGCTGCCGCAGCGGCTGATCGAGCGCTTCGAGGCCAGCCTCGACGGCGAGCTCGCCTTCGCAGCCGATCTCTACCGCTCCGTCTCCGCCGACCCCTATGTCAAGTTCCAGCTCGCGCCCCGCGCCTCCGGCCGGCTCACGCTGTGGTGGCGGGAGGATACCGGCCGCATCACCACGGCCGAGGCCGACATCGCCGTCGCCTGAGGGGGCGGAAAGGAAAAGGCCGGCGAAACGCCGGCCTTCCTTCTCATCGCATGCTGAAGCGGATCGGCACCACGATGGTGCGGTTGACGCCGGGCGGCGGGGCCGGCACCGGCGAGGCGCGGCGCACCAGCGCCACCACCTCCTCGTCGAGGAGCGGCACGCCCGAGGAGCGCACCAGCGACACCGACTGCACGTTGCCCGATCCGTCGATGGTGAAGCGCACCTGCGCCGTGCCCTGCTGGCCCTGCTTGCGCGCCGCCGACGGGTAGCGCTTGCGCCGCTCGAGATGCGAGGCGACGCGGGCCTGCCAGCGCGCCGGCGACACCGACGAGGACGCGCCGCTGCTGTTCTGCTGCGCGGCGGCGCGCGGCGCCTCGCGCTGGGTCTGCACCTGCGCCCTGCGCTGCTCGGTGGCGGGCGCGGACGGCTTCGGCTTGGCCTTGACCGGCTCGGGCTTCCTGCGCGGCTTTTCCTTCGGCTTCTCCTTTACCTCCTCCTTGGGAGGCTCGGGCCGCACCTGCGGCAGCGGCACCTCGACGGGGTCGAGCGCGGCGACCATTTCCTCGATCGGCTCGATCTCCTCGACCGGCTCCGGCTCTATGGCCTCGACGGTTTCCGGCGGGATCTCCTCGATTTCCTCGACCGGCTCGGGCTCGATCGGCTCCACCACGGGCTCGACCGCCTCGGCAAGCTCCATCTCCTCCACCGGCTCGGCCTCGACCGCCTCGGCCGCTTCCGAATCGACCTCGTCCGGGGCGATCTGGTCTTCCACCGCGGCCGGCGCCATCGGCACCGCCGCGAGGTCGATCATGATGGCGGCAGGCTCGGGCGCGCTCGCCATCGGCTCCTGCCGTTCCCGCATCACCCACCAGCCGGCCACGCCGTGCGCGGCGAGCACGACCGTGCCCGCGAATATCCACAGCATCACCGCCGACACCGAGATGCCGGCGAGCTGCCGCGACCAGGCTATGTCGGGCCGGGGGCTCATTCCTCGCGCGCCTCCGTTGCGCCCGCTGCGGCCTCGTCGGGCACGCCTTCGAGACCGACCAGCGCGATCTTGAGATAGCCCGCCACCCGCAACAGGTTCATGACGTTCATCAGGTCGCCATAGGCGACCGACCTGTCGGCGCGCAGGAAGACGCGGGCTTCCTTGTCGCCGCCGGTGAAGCGGTCGAGCGCGTCTCTGAGGTCGATATGGGCGACCGGCTCGTTGCCCACCGTCACCGACAGGTCCTGCTGCACCGTCACGTAGAGCGGCTCGTCCGGGCGCGGCTGCGGCGCGGCCGAGGAGGTCGGCAGGTCGACATTGACGTCGACGGTGGCGAGCGGCGCCGCCACCATGAAGATGATGAGCAGCACCAGCATCACGTCGATGAACGGCGTGACGTTGATCTCGTGGTTTTCCTCGAGTTCGTCGCGTTCGGCGCTGGCGTTGAGGCTTCCGGCCATGGTCCTACTCCGCTGCCCTCGAAAGCGCGTGCGCGGTCTCGGGCACCGCGCGGCGGTCGATGTCGCGGCTGACGAGGCGCTCCACGGCCGCCGAAGCGTCGGCGAGCAGCAGCCGGTAGCCGGCGATCGAGCGCGCGAAGACGTTGTAGATGACGACGGCGGGGATGGCGGCGACGAGGCCGAGCGCGGTGGCGAGCAGCGCCTCGGCGATGCCCGGCGCCACCACGGCAAGGTTGGTGGTCTGCGCCTCCGAGATGCCGATGAAGGAGTTCATGATGCCCCACACCGTGCCGAACAGGCCGACGAAGGGGGCGGTGGAGCCGATGGTCGCGAGGATGCCGGTGCCGCGCGTCATGCGCCGGCCGGCCTGCGCCTCGATGCGCGACAGGTGCGACGTCACCCGCTCCTTGAGGCCCGGCGCGCCGCCATAGGCGAGCGTGGAGCGCGAGGCTTCCATCTCGTGCGCGGCGGCGCGCACCATCAGCGCCGTCGGGCCGTTCTTGCGGTCGAGCGAGCGCACGGCGTCGGGCAGCGTCTCGGCCTGGACGATGCGCTTCAGCCCGCGGCCGGCGCGCGCCTTGGCGCCGGCGATCTCCAGCGACTTGGCCAGCCACACCGTCCAGGTGACGAGCGAGGCGATGGCAAGGCCGATCATCACCGCCTTGACCACCCAGTCGGCGGCCATGAACATGCCCCAGGGCGACAGGTCGTGCGGCAGCGTGTCGTCGCGCCCGACCGCCCCGTCCCCGGCGCTCTCGCCCTCGTCGGCGAACTCGACGTCGGGCGCCTGCGCCTCGATCGCGCCGCCGGGGGCGGGCGTTGCCGCCGGCGGCGTCTGCGGCGCGGCCGGGTCGGTGACGGCGGGTTGCTCGGCTGCTGGCGGCTCGACGGCGGCGGGCGGAGTGGCGGTTTCCTGCGCCAGGGCGGCGGGGCCCGCGATCAGGGTCGCGGCGACCAGCGCCCCGAGGATCGACCTGCAAGCCCGTCGGGCAAGGTCGTGACGGCGCGAACTCTTCAACACGATAGACGACATTCTGGCACTTTCCGCTTTCGCATGCTGTCCGGCGTCTGTCCGTGCGGATGCCCTGTCACATCCGGGCGCGACATGCAACCTCCGGGCTCCCGCCCGGGAGCAAAAACACGACTAAAACAATCATGTTTATTTTGGAAGCCAATTTTATGGGAATTTGATGGCCGCCTCGACGCGCGCGTTGACGCACGGGTGAAGTGGCGCTAGCACGGCAGACGGAGCTGGTTCCGCCGCGAGGTGGATGAAAAGGGAACGCGGTGCGGCCGGAATATCCGGCCAATGCCGCGGCTGCCCCCGCAACTGTAACCGTTGAGCCATCTTCCCGATGCCACTGGCCGCAAGGCCGGGAAGGCGGAAGAAGGGCGATGACACGGAAGCCAGGAGACCTGCCGCTCCGGTCACCCTGCCCGCATACGAGGGGTATGCAGGCGCGGCCCTCCGTAGCGGTGACACGAGGATGTGTTGCCGCATGCGAACGGGCCGGGGGGTTTCTCCAGATTTTCCCTTCCCCTTTTTCGGTGCGGTTCTTGCAAGCCCGGAGGCGCTGCGCGCCTCCCAGCACCGTATGGGGACAGGCATGAACAGGATACTCATCTCCACCGCCAGCGCACTGGCGCTGATGGCCGGGACGGCCGGGGCGCAGTCCTTCTCCGACCAGGCCGGCGGCGCGACGGTGCTCGACACCATCAGCGTCACCGCCAACAGGACGCCGACCGAGAAGAACAAGACCGGCTCCAAGGTCGAGCAGGTGACGAAGGAGGAGATCGAGGAGAAGTCGCTCGTCTCGGTGCGGGACTACCTGATCCGCCTGCCGGGTATCTCGCTCACCGCGAACGGCGGCCTCGGGGCGACGTCGAACCTCTATGTCCGCGGCCTGCCGGGCGGCTACGTCAAGACGCTCTACAACGGCATCGACGTCTCCGACACCACCGGCATCCAGGTCCAGGCGGCCTACGAATATCTGCTCACCGGCGGCGTCACCGGCATCGAGGTGCTGAAGGGCTCGCAGAGCACGCTCTACGGTTCCAACGCCATTGCCGGCGTCGTCGACATCACCACGCTCGGCGCGGTCGAGGAGGGCATCCGCCACACGGTGCATGTCGAGGGCGGCTCCTTCGGCACGGTCAGGGGCCGCTACGGCTTCGCCGGGGCCAATGACGGCTCGCGGATCACCGCCAACGTCACCGGCTTCCGCACCGACGGCATCTCGGCATGGGACGGCGGTTCCGAGCGCGACGGCTACGACAACGTGACGCTCGACCTCACCGCCGAGCACCGCATCAACGAGGCGTTCTCCGTCTTCGGCTCGCTCCTCTACGTCGATGCGAAGGCGGATTTCGATGATTTCGGAGCTGACAACCCCACCAATCGAACCGAAACGGAGATCATGGCCGGCCGCGTCGGCTTCAACCTCGACCTCATGGACGGCAGGTGGAAGAATACCTTCTCCGCCCAGGCGTTCCGGATGGACCGCGACAGCATCGAGACGCCCTTGACCAGCACGTTTATCGCGACGAGGCAGAAGTTCGACTACCAGTCCTCGTTCGAGGTGTCGGAGCGTATCCTGCTGCAATACGGCGCCGACCACGAACGCCAGGTCGCCGAAACCGCCACGCCCGACTGGAGCGTGTTCCCGCCTGTCGCGCTGGTTCAGGCGAGAAATTCGATCAACCTCACCGGCGTCTGGGCGCAGGCGGTGGTCGAACCCGTCGACAACTTCGTTCTCACCGCCGGGCTGCGCCACGACGACCACTCGGAGTTCGGCGGCCATACCACCTGGCGCGGCACCGCCTCCTACCTCTTCGGCGGCACGGCCACGCGCCTGCATTCGTCGCTCGGAACCGGCTTCCGCGCGCCGAGCCTCTACCAGCTCTACGACCCGAGCTACGGCAATCCCGGCCTCAGGCCGGAGACCAGCGTCAGCTTCGACATCGGCGTCGAGCAGAAGTTCCTCGATGGCCGCCTGACGACCGACCTCACCTATTTCTGGCTGGAGATCGAGGACCTAATCGGCTTCACCTCGGGCTATGTGCAGGTTCCCGGCACCACGCGCTCGCAGGGCGTGGAAGCCTCTTTCGACTACGAGGTGACGAACTGGCTCAACCTCGGCGGCTCGTACACCTATACGGATTCGAGAGCGGCCTCCGGCGCACGCACCGGTAATGTGCCGCGGCACATGGCGGTTCTCTCCGCCTCTGTGCGGCCGGCGGAGAAGTGGACCGTGAGCGGCGACGTCAAGTTCGTCGCCGACACGGTGGACGCCACCGGCGACCTGAAGGATTATGTCCTGCTCAACGCCAGGGTTGCCTATCAGCTGACGGAGTCGACCGAGATCTATCTGCGCGGCGAGAACCTGCTCGATCAGGACTACCAGACCGTCCGCAACTACGGCACGCCGGGCATCGCCGCCTACGCCGGCTTCAAGGCGACGTTCTGATGCCGGAACGCGGGAGCCTGTCTTGCCGGTCGGCTCCCGCCGCCGCGGCGGGGCGATGGCTGCGCGCGGCCGTCCTCCTGCCGCTCCTGCTTGCCATGTCCCCGGCCGCGCTCGCCGCCGAGCCGCCCCGCCGCGTCGTGTCGATGAACGTCTGCACCGACCAGCTCGCCATGCTGGTGGCGGAGGAGGGGCAGCTCCTGTCGGTCTCCTTCCTCGCCGCTGATCCGCACACGGCGGCGCTCGC
Source organism: Hyphomicrobiales bacterium (assembly GCA_022838525.1). Lineage (GTDB taxonomy): Bacteria > Pseudomonadota > Alphaproteobacteria > Rhizobiales > Rhizobiaceae > Aerobium. Next base: position 9,163 of record JALHFU010000116.1, read on the forward strand.
CGCCGAGGCCGGCCGCTACAGGATTAATCACGGCCTCGCCGAGGAGGTCTTCCTCATGCGGCCCGACCTCGTGCTTACCGGTACCTACACCGCCGGCCCCGCGGTCCAGATGCTGCGCCGGCTCGGCTTCCGCGTCGAGACCTTCGAGCCCGAATCCTCCTTCGCCGACATCCTCGCCAACCTCCGCCGCGTCGGCGCGCTGCTTGGGCGCGAGGCGCGGGCCGAGGCGCTGGCGCGCGAGCTTCAGTCCGGCCTCGCCGCGCTCGACGCCGCCCCCGACCTGCCGCTCACCGCCGTCGTCTATTCGGCCAACAGCTACACCTCCGGCGCGGGCTCGCTCTCCCATGCCGCCATCGAGGCAGCCGGCCTGAAGAATCTCGGCGCGGAGCTCGGCATCGTCGGCCTCGCCCGCCTGCCGCTGGAGCGGCTGGTGCTGGAGCGGCCCGACCTCGTCGTGCTCGGCGATACCGGCTACGACAGGCCGGCGCTGGCGCAGGAGAACTTTGCCCATCCCGCCTTCCGCGCCGTCGCCGAGGGGCGGCTGGTGCGCATCCCCGACCGCTACTGGATCTGCGGCGGGCCGTTCACCCTCGAGGCGGTGCGGCTGCTGCGCGCCGCTGCGCAGCGCGCGGGAGCGGCGCCATGAGCGAGCGCGCCCGCTTCGCCGCGGTGCTCGCCGTCCTTGCGGCGGTGACCGCCCTGTTCTTCGTCCTGTCGCTGGCAACGGGGCCGGCCGGCACCGGCGTCGGCGCCAGCCTTTCCGCGCTGTTCCACGACGACGGCGGCGCGCTGACGCTGGTGATGCGCGAGATCCGCCTGCCGCGCGCCCTGCTCGGCCTGATGATCGGCGCGACGCTCGGGCTTTCCGGCGCCGTGCTGCAGGGCTACCTGCGCAACCCGCTGGCCGAGCCCGGCCTGCTCGGCATCTCGGCCTCGGCCTCGCTCGGCGCGGTGCTGGCGATCTACACCGGCCTGTCGGCGGCCTTTCCGCTCGGCCTGCCCGTCGCGGCGCTGGCCGGCGCTCTCGCCGCCGTCCTCGCGGTGCGGGCGATGGCGGGCGCCGACGGCGGCACGCTCACCGTCATCCTCGCCGGCATCGCCGTCTCGGCCTTCGCCGGCGCGATGACGTCGCTGGCGCTCAACCTGTCGCCCAACCCGTTCGCCGCGCTGGAGATCGTGTTCTGGATGCTGGGCTCGCTCGCCGACCGCTCCATGGTGCATCTGTGGCTGGCCGCGCCCTTCATGGCCGTCGGCTGGGCCATGCTCTTCCTCGTCGCGCGGCCGCTCGACGCGCTGACGCTTGGCGGCGACGCCGCCGCGAGCCTCGGCTTCGACCTGCGCCGGGTGCGCTTCCTCGCCGTGTTCGG
>JALHFU010000338.1:0-1975 GCA_022838525.1 Hyphomicrobiales bacterium
CGCGCCGATGGTCGTGCGCCTGCCCTTCCGCCTGTTCGAGTGGCTGTTCATGGGCACGCCGCTCCTGCTGCAGCTGTTCCTGATCTATTTCGGCCTCGTCGAGCTGGGCATCGACCTGCCCGCCTTCGTCGCCGGCGTCATCGGGCTCGGCCTGCATTTCGCCGTCTACAATTCCGAGCTGATCCAGACGGCGATCCTGGCGGTCGACAGGGGCCAGATGGAGGCCGCGCGCACGCTCGGCCTGTCGCGCACGCAGGCGCTCATGCGCGTCGTCATCCCGCAGGCGGTCAGGGACGTGATCCCTCCCATCGGCAACAACATGATCGCGCTCCTGAAGGATTCGGCACTGGTGTCGGTGATCGGCGTCAGCGAGATCACGCTTTCGGCGCAACTGGCGATCGGGCGCACCTATCGCGCCTTCGAATTCTACGCCGCCGCCGCGGCGCTCTACTACGTCATCAACCTTGGAATGGAAGCCGTGCTGCGCCGGGTCGAGCGCAGGATGCAGCTCTCCCGCTGACACGTCGAGGACCTCGCATGACCGATGGCAAGCCATTCGTGGAGATCCGCCACGCACAGAAATCCTACGGCAACCTGGAGGTGCTGAAGGACATCTCGCTTTCGGTCGACCGCGGCCAGATCGTGGCGATCATCGGCCCCTCGGGCTCAGGCAAGTCCACGCTTCTGCGCGCCATCAACGATCTCGATCCGCTGACCGGCGGCGAGGTCTGGCTCGACGGGGTGCAGGTCAACAAGGGGCTCCCCCATCGGCAGTACGAGAAGCACATCAACGCCATGCGCCAGCACATCGGCATGGTGTTCCAGCATTTCAATCTCTTCCCGCATCTGACCGTGCGCGAGAACGTCACCATGGCGCCGAGGCTGCTGAAGGGCCTGTCGGCCAGGGATGCCGACCTGCTCGCCGAAGAGCAGCTCGCCCATGTCGGCATGCTGGACCGCATCGACTACTACCCCTCGCGGCTCTCCGGCGGTCAGAAGCAGCGCGCGGCCATAGCGCGCGCGCTGGCGATGCGCCCCAAGCTCATGCTGTTCGACGAGGCGACCTCCGCGCTCGATCCCGAGCTCGTCGAGGAGGTCAACCAGGTGATGAAGAAGCTCGCCGAGGAGCACATGACGATGATCATCGTCACCCATGAGATGGCGTTCGCGGCCTCGGTCTGCGACCGCGTGATCTTCATGGACGGCGGCGTGGTGGTCGAGGAAGGCCCGCCCGGCGAGGTCTTCCGCAACCCGACCCAGGAACGCACGCGCAACTTCCTGCGCAAATATCTCGAAGGTGCAAAATGACCGGCGAATCCCCGCATCTCTTCTACCAGTCGCGGCAGCCGCGACCGTTCCTAGACCGCGGCGAGGGAATCTATCTCTACGACCAGACGGGCAAACGCTACATCGACGGCTCGTCGGGCGCGATGGTCTCCAATATCGGCCATTCCAATCCGCGCGTGCTCGCCAAGATGAAGGCGCAGATGGACAAGGCGACTTTCGGCTATCGCCTGCATTTCCGCACGGAGCCCTCGGAGAAGCTGGCGGCGAAGACCGCCTCGCTGATGCCGGAAGGGCTCGACCGCGTCTTCTTCGTCTCCGGCGGCTCCGAGGCGGTCGAAACCGCGATCAAGCTCGCCCGCCAGTACGCGCTCGCCAAGAGCCATGAACGGCGCCACAAGGTGATCTCGCGCTTCCCCTCCTATCATGGCTGCACACTCGGCGCCCTTGCGCTGACGGGATACGACCCGCTCGCCCGGCCGTTCGCCCCGATGATGCGCGACATGCCGAAGGTTCCCGCGCCCAGGACCTATCTCGACCGCGACAACCTCACCGAGGAGGAGCGGGGGCTGAAATATGCCGGCATGCTGCGCGAGCGGATCGAGGAGGAGGGACCGGACACGGTTCTCGCCTTCCTCATGGAGCCGGTCGGCGGCGCCTCGACCGGCGCGCTGGTCGCCCCCGACAGCTA
>JALHFU010000117.1:0-13537 GCA_022838525.1 Hyphomicrobiales bacterium
CGCGTGATCTTCGACTTCATGGACGGCGGCGCCGGCCACGAGGGCGGGCTGAGGCACAACACCGCCGCCTTCGACGCCATCCGCCTGCGGCCGCGCGCGCTGGTGAACACGGAGGTCGTCGCCACCGAGACCGGGCTTCTCGGCCGGCGCTGGGCTGCGCCCATCGGCATCGCCCCCATCGGGCTGACCAACCTGATCTGGCCGGGCGGCGACGAGAGCGTGGCGCGCACGGCCGCCGAGATGGGCCTGCCCTACACGCTGTCCACGGCCGGTACCACCTCGATCGAGCGGATAGGGGAGATCGCGCCCGGAAGCTGGTTCCAGCTCTACGTCGCCAAGTCCGAGGCGGTCGTCGACGACCTCATCGTCAGGGCCGACAATGCCGGCTTCGAGGCGCTGGTCGTCACCGTCGACGTGCCGCGGCCCTCGCGCCGCCTGCGCGACCTGCGCAACGGCTTCCAGCTTCCGCTGCGGCCGACGCCGTCGCTGGTCATGGACATCGCCTCGCGGCCGCGCTGGGCGCTGGAGACGCTGCGCCATGGCGTGCCGCGCTTCGCCTCGATCGAGCGCTACGCACCGCCCAAGAGTAGCGCCCAGTCGCTCGCGGCCTACATGTCCTCGCAATCCTCCGCGCGGCTCGACTGGGGCGTGGTCAAGGAGATCCGCCGCCAGTGGCCGCGCCGCCTGATCCTGAAGGGCATCCAGTCGGCTGAGGACGCGGTGCGGGCGAGGGAGGAAGGCGCCGACGCCATCGTCGTCTCCAACCACGGCGGCAGGCAGGTCGAGGGCGCGATGGCGACCATCGACAGCCTGATCGAGGTGCGCGCGGCGGTCGGCCCCGACTTCACGGTCATCCTCGACAGCGGCATCCGCAGCGGCGAGCACGTCGCCAAGGCGCTGGCCTGCGGCGCGGACTTCGTGCTCGTCGGCCGCGCCGCCATGTACGGGCTGGCGGCCGGCGGCAAGGCGGGCGTGCGTCACGCGCTCCAGCTTCTCATCGACGAGCTGGCCATCGCCATGGCCCATCTCGGCGTTACCACGCCGTCTGCACTCAACGAAGCGCATGTCGCCATCCGGTAACGTATTCTTTGCATGCACTTCATTGACATTGGCATTCAGTAATTCCTATCATCCGTCCTCGCGAATGAAAATCGCGGGGAACAATGGGAGATACCGATGGCTAGATTCTTGCTGAAGGCGGCCGCAGCGCTCGCAATCAGTGCTTTCGCGGTGCAAGCCGCGTCGGAAAATTCGTATGCACAAACATTCCAGTGGGCATTCCAGGGTGACGCGATCACCATGGACCCCCACAGCACGACGGAATACACCACCGTAGGCCTGCTCGCGAACATCTACGAGGGGCTGGTGCGCCGCGACCGCGCCATGAAGATCGAGCCGGCGCTGGCCGAGGAATGGTCGCTCGAAAGCCCGACCGTATGGCGCTTCAAGCTGCGCCGGGACGTCAGGTTCCACGACGGCTCGCCCTTCACCGCCGACGACGTGCTGTTCAGCTACGAGCGCTCGCAGATGGACGGTTCCGACGTCAAGCCGCGCGTGCAGAGCATCGCCGCCATCCGCAAGATCGGCGACCACGAGATCGAGATCGAGACCAGGCAGCCCAATCCGATCCTGCTTTCCGAGCTGGCCGACTGGTTCATCGTCAGCGCCGCCTGGAGCAAGGCCAACGGCGCCGAGGCGCCCGCCGACGTGCGCAAGGGCGGCGAGAACACCGCCACCCACCGCGCCAACGGCACCGGCCCGTTCAGGCTGACGCAGCGCCAGCGCGACGAGAAGACCGTGCTCGCCGCCAACGAGGACTGGTGGGACGAGCCGGCCTACAACATCAAGGAAGCGATCTTCTCGCCGATCTCCAACAACGCCACGCGCGTCGCCGCGCTGCTGTCCGGCAATGTCGACATGATGTACCCGGTGCCCTCGCAGGACATCGCGCGCATCGAGCAGATGCCCGACTTCGACATCCTGCAGGGGCCGGAAAGCCGCGTCGTCTTCCTGAGCTTCGACAGCGCGCGCGACGAGCTGCTCTACAGCAGCGTCAAGGGCGCCAATCCGTTCAAGGACATGCGCGTCCGCCAGGCCTTCTATCACGCCATCGACGTCGAGGCGATCCGCAGCCGCATCATGCGCAACGGCTCGATCCCGACCGGCACGCTGATCGCGCCGAGCGTCAACGGCTATGACGAGCGCTTCGACCAGCGCCTGCCCTTCGATGTCGACAAGGCCAAGGCCCTGATGGAGGAGGCCGGCTACAAGGACGGCTTCGAGCTGACGATGGACTGCCCCAACGACCGCTACGTCAACGACGAGGCAATCTGCCAGGCCGTGGCCGCGATGCTGTCGCGCATCAACGTCAAGGTGAACCTGCAGGCCCAGACCCGGTCGCTGTTCTTCCAGAAGGTGCTGTCGCGCGATACGAGTTTCTACCTGCACGCCTGGGCCACTTCGACCAATGACGGCCACAACATTCTCTACGACCTGCTCAACACGCCCACCTCGCAGGTCGGCACCTGGAACCTCGGCGGCTACTCCAACCCGAAGGTGGACGAGCTGACGACGCAGATCGGCTCGGAGATGGACGAGGCCAGGCGCAACGAGCTGATGTTCGAGGCCTTCGATCTGGTGCGGCAGGACTACGCCCACATCCCGCTCCACCAGCAGACGCTCGTCTGGGTCAAGAAGAAGAACGTCGAGGTCCACCAGCGGCCCGACGACCGCCTCGAGCTGCGCTTCACGCGCGTCGACTGACCGCACCGGCCGCACCGCGAGGAGGGTCCCGTGTTCCAACTGCTGCTCAGACGCATCGGGCACTCGATCTTCGTCCTCCTCGCGGTCGCACTGATGTCGTTCCTGATCTTCCAGTTCGTGGGCGATCCGGTCGCAAGCATGGTCGGGCAGGAAACCTCGATGGAGGACCGGCAGAAGCTGAGGACCGAGCTCGGCCTCGACCGGCCGGTGATCGTCCAGTTCGGCGATTTCGTCTCGCGGATCGCCACCGGCGACTTCGGCGTCTCCTACCGCGACGGGCAGCCGGTGATGAAGCTCATCATGGAGCGGCTGCCCGCCACCATCGAGCTGGCGGCGGTCGCGGCCCTGTTCGCGCTCGCGCTCGGCATCCCGATGGGCGTCTATTGCGGGCTGCATCCGGACGGCGCGCTGAGCCGCGCCTTCCAGGCGATCTCGCTGCTCGGCGTGTCGCTGCCGCCCTTCGTCATCGGTATCCTGCTGATCCTGCTGTTCGGCGTCTATCTCCGCATCCTGCCGACCTTCGGCCGCGGCGAGGTCGTCCAGATGACGCTCATCATGCGGCTGGTGCGGGCGGGCATGATCGAGGTGCTGGGCACCGACTTCATCAAGTTCACGCGGGCGCGCGGGCTCGACGACCGCGCCGTCTATTTCCGCCACGCGCTCAAGAACACCCTCGTGCCGGTCATCACTGTCGTCGGGCTGCAGATCGGCTCGCTGATCGCGTTCTCGATCATCGTCGAGACGGTGTTCCAGTGGCCCGGCCTCGGCCTGCTGTTCATCCGCTCCGTACAGTTCTCCGACGTGCCGGTGATTTCGGCCTATCTCCTGTTCGTCGGCGTCATCTTCGTGACCATCAACCTCGTCGTCGACCTTCTTTATCTCGCCGTCGACCCGCGCCTGCGCACCGCCGCTTCGGAATCCGGCTCATGAACGCCCTCACCAACGGCTTCCGCCGCTTTCTGGCGAGCGATCTCTGGTACAGCTTCCGGCGGTCGCGGGTCACGGTCGCCGCCGCCGTCGTCACGGCCGTCCTCGTCGTCGGCGCACTCGGCGCGCCGTGGCTCGCCCCGCACGATCCTTACGACCTGTCGGCGCTCAACCTGATGGATTCGCTTCTGCCCCCTGCATGGCTCGAAGGCGGCGACTGGCGCTACGTGCTCGGCACCGACAATCAGGGCCGCGACATCCTCTCGACCATCATGTACGGCACGCGGCTGTCGCTGATCGTCGGCCTGTGCTCCGTGCTGCTCGCCATGGTGGTCGGCATCCTGCTCGGCCTCGTCAGCGGCTATCTCGGCGGGCTGGTCGACAGCGTCGTCATGCGCATCGCCGACGTGCAGCTCACCTTTCCCGCGATCCTCGTCGCGCTGCTCATCGACGGCGTCATCAAGGCGACGGCGCGCGGCAGCAACGAGAACCTGGCGATGGCCGCCGTGGTCTTCGCCATCGGCCTGTCGTTCTGGGTCCAGTACGCGCGCACGGTGCGCGGCTCGGTGCTGGTCGAGAAGGGCAAGGAATACGTCATGGCCGCGCGCGTGCTCGGCCTCGGCCCCGCCACCATCATGTCGCGCCATCTCCTGCGCAACATCATGACGCCGGTTCTGGTCATTGGCACCATCAACCTCGCGCTCGCCATCATCGCCGAGGCCACGCTGAGCTTCCTCGGCGTCGGCATCCCCAGCACCCAGCCCTCGCTCGGCACGCTGATCCGCATCGGCAACGACTACCTGTTCTCCGGCGAATGGTGGATCGCCGTGTTCCCGGCCGCCGTGCTCGGCACGCTGGTGCTGGCGGTGAACCTGCTCGGCGACTGGCTGCGCGATGCGCTCAACCCACGGCTGCGCTGACATGGCTGCCTCCCAAGACGCTGCTTCCCGAGACAAGGTTGCCGCGCAACCGCTCCTCGAGGTCCGCGACATCCGCATCGAGTTCGCGACGCGCCACGGGCCGCTGCTCGCCATCGACGGCGTGTCGATGACCATCGAGGCCGGCGAGATCGTCGGCGTGGTCGGCGAGTCGGGCGCCGGCAAGTCGTTGACCGGCTCGGCGATCATCGGGCTCCTCGACCCGCCGGGCTATCTCGCCTCGGGCGAGATCGTGTTCGACGGCAGGCGCATCGACCGGCTGTCGCGCAAGGAGATGCGCACGATCCGCGGCCGCCAGATCAGCATGATCTTCCAGGACCCGCTGACCAGCCTCGACCCGCTGTTCAGCATCGGCGACCAGCTCTGCGAGACCATCCGCGCCCACCTGCCGCTCAGCAGGAAGCAGGCGCGCGACAAGGCCGTCGCGCTTCTCGACGCGGTCGGCGTGCCGGCCGCGGCCGAGCGCATCGACCACTTCCCGCACCAGTTCTCCGGCGGCATGCGCCAGCGCGTCGTCATCGCGCTGGCGCTGTGCGCCGATCCGCGCCTCATCATCGCCGACGAGCCGACGACCGCGCTCGACGTGTCGGTGCAGGCACAGGTCATCACGCTGCTGAAGTCGCTGTGCCGCGAGCGCGGCACCTCGGTCATGCTGGTGACCCACGACATGGGCGTCATCGCCGAGGCGGCGGACCGCGTGGTGGTGATGTATGCCGGCAGGGTGGTCGAGACGGGGCCGGTGGCCGATGTCATCCACGACGCCAGGCATCCCTATACGCAGGGGCTGATGGGCGCGATCCCCTCCATCGGCGACGACGTCGAGAGCCTCGCCCAGATCAACGGCGCGATGCCGCGCCTGACCGAGCGCCAGCACAACTGCGCCTTCAGCAACCGCTGCCCGAAGGCCATGCCGGTCTGCTTCTCCGCGCCGCCGGAATTCGCGACGGTCGGCTCGCGGCAGGTCGCCTGCTATCTCTACACCCGGCCGGAAGGCACGCATGCTCAGGAGGCCGAGGCATGAGCGCCGAGCCGGCACAGGACGCTGTCAAGCTGAGGGCCGAGGGCCTGCAATGCTACTTCATCGCCGGCCCGGGCCTGATCGGCCGGCTGGCCGGCGGCAGGACGCGCACCGTGCGCGCGGTCGAGGACGTCTCCTTCGACATCCGCCAGGGCGAGACCTTCAGCCTCGTCGGCGAATCCGGCTGCGGCAAGTCCACGGTCGCGCGCCTGATCGTCGGCCTCTACGGGCTGTCGAAAGGCAGGCTCACCGTCGAGGGCAAGGATCTGAGCACGGCGGAGGCCCGCAGGCGCAACGCGGCCGAGCAGGCGCAGTTGCAGATGATCTTTCAGGACCCCTACGCCTCGCTCAACCCGCGCATGCGCGTGCGCAACATCATCGCCGAGCCGATCCGCTTCCTCGGGCTGGCGAAGGACGAGAAGGAGATTTCCGGGCGCATCGACATGCTGCTCAGGCAGGTCGGGCTGGCGCCGTCCGACGGCGCCCGCTTCCCGCACGAGTTCTCCGGCGGCCAGCGGCAGCGCATCTCCATCGCCCGCGCGCTTGCCGGCGAACCGAGCTTCCTGATCTGCGACGAGCCGACCTCGGCGCTCGACGTGTCGGTGCAGGCGCAGATCCTCAACCTGATGAAGAAGCTCCAGGCCGAGCTCGGCCTGACCTATCTGCTCATCAGCCACAATCTCGCGGTCGTCTATCACATGTCGGCGCGCGTCGGCGTCATGTATCTCGGACGGATCGTCGAGCAGGCCGACACCCGCACCCTGTTCAACGCGCCGCGCCATCCCTATACGCGGATGCTGCTCGACGCGGTGCCCGATCTCGCCATGACCGGCAGGCGGCGCATCCCCATCGCCGGCGACGTGCCGAGCCCGCTCAACCCGCCCTCGGGCTGCACCTTCCATCCCCGGTGTCCGTTCGCCAATGCCCGCTGCAAGGCCGAGGTGCCGCGCACCCACCGCGCCGGCGACACTGTCGTCGCCTGCCACGGCGTGGAGGAAGGCCGCATCCCGGCATAGGGGGGGCGGCGCGGCCCGCAGCCTTCACCGCAAAGAGGATTGGCTCCGCCGCTCCGCATGCTAGACGGAGGCATGGCCACGCTGTCCACCCTCGCCACGACGGAGACCGCCCGTCAGGAGATCAGGAAGAGCCGGTTTCTCGCGGTGGCCGGGCCGGTCGCCTCGGAAGCGGCCGCAAAGGAATTCGTCGGCCGGCACGCGGACCCGTCGGCCAACCACAATTGCTGGGCGTGGCGCATCGGGCAGGGCTATCGCTTCAGCGACGACGGCGAGCCGGGCGGCACCGCCGGCAAGCCCATATTGCAGGCGATCGACGGGCAGGGGCTGGACGCCGTCGCCGTCGTCGTCACGCGCTGGTTCGGCGGCATCCTGCTCGGCAGCGGCGGCCTGATGCGCGCCTATGGCGGCACAGCAGCGCTGTGCCTGCGCGCCGCGGCGAAGGTTCCGCTGGTCGAGACGGTCGGCGCGCGGATCGCCTGCACCTTCGGCGATCTGGCGCTGGTGCAGGCGCGTCTCGACGCGCTGCCGGCGGTCCGGGTGCTCGGCCAGACCTTCACCGCAACCGGGGCCGAACTGTCGCTGAGCGTCGACGAGGCGGAGGCCGGCGCGGTGGGGCGACTGGTCGCCGACATCACCAGCGGACGCGCGCGCGTGTCGTGGGACGCGGATCGATGATACAGTCGGCTCGCGAGGAGACAGGACGCCGAACGGGATGCGGACGACCCTTTGCGCCGGGCTGCGCGCGCTTTGTCTGGTCATTGCGGTGCTTGGGACGATGACGGGGATTGCCATGTCCGGGACGAACGACCGTGCCCTGCTCGACGCGGCCGCGCGCGGCGATGCGGCGGCGGTCGCCGCGCTCCTGTCGTCCGGAGCGGATGTCGATGCGCGCGACGGGCGGGGCCGGACGGCGCTGCTTCTCGCCACCCATGCCGACCATGTCGAGGCGGCAAGGCTGCTCATCGAGACGGGCGCCGACGTCAATGCCAAGGATGACATTCACGACAGCCCCTATCTCTATGCCGGCGCGCGCGGCCGTCTCGACATCCTGCGCCTGACGCTCGCGCACGGCGCCGACCTGAAGAGCACCAACCGCTTCGGCGGCACGGCGCTGATACCGGCGGCCGAGCGCGGCCATGTCGAGACCGTCAGGACGCTCATCGAGGCCGGGGTGGATGTCGATCACGTCAACAACCTCGGATGGACCGCCCTGCTCGAGGCCATCGTCCTCAGCGACGGCGGGCCGCGCCATGTCGAGATCGTCAGGCTGCTGGTCGATGCCGGCGCGGATATCGGCATCGCCGACCGCGACGGCGTGACGCCGCTGCAGCATGCCCGCGCGCGGGGCTATCGCGAGATCGCGGAGATTCTGGAGGGAAGGTAGCGCGTGCGGCGCCCGGCGCTCCTACGCCCCCGAACCGTTCTTCCCCGAGAGGTGATAGGCGCCGAACAGGTGGCCGGCGATGGTGTGGATCTCGATGTCCATGTCGTAGATGGCGGCGAGCACGTCCCTGCGCATCAGCTCCTGCGGCGTGCCGTCGAAGGCGAGCCGCCCCTCGCGCAGGGCGACGACGCGGTCGGCATAGCAGGAGGCGAAGTTGATGTCGTGGAGGACGACGACGACCGTCTTGCCGAAGGCGTCGGCCGTGCGCCGCAGCAGCGCCATCATCTCGGTGGCGTGCTTCATGTCGAGGCTGTTGAGCGGCTCGTCGAGGAGCAGGTAGTCGGTGTCCTGACTGAGCACCATGGCCACGAAGGCCCGCTGGCGCTGCCCGCCCGAAAGCTCGTCGAGAAAGCGCTCTTCCAGCCCGCGCAGCCCGAGCCAGTCTATGGCCTCGTCGATGTGCCGCGCGTCCTCGGCGGTCGGGCGGCCCTTCGAGTGCGGGTAGCGGCCGAAGGCGACGAGGTCGCGCACGGTGAGCCGCGCGGTCATGTGATTGTCCTGCCGCAGCACGGCGAGGCGCCGCGCCAGCACGTCGCCCCTGGTCGTGGTGACGTCGAGGCCGTCCACCGCCACCCTGCCGCCGTCCATCGGGAGGAGGCGGGCCATGATCGACAGCAGCGTCGATTTCCCGGCGCCGTTCGGGCCGATGATCGCCGTCAGCCCGCCCTTGGCGATGGTGAGCGAGACGTCGTCGACGACGCGTGCCGGCCCGTAGCTCTTGGAGACGCCCTCGATCTCGATCATCGCCAGTTTCCGCGCAGGAGCAGCAGGATGAAGACGATGCCGCCGACGAACTCGATGATGACGCTGAGCGCCGTGTCCATGCCGAAGGCGCGTTCGAGCACGGTCTGCCCGCCGACGAGCGCCACCACGGCGACGAACGCCGCGGCCGGCAGGGTGACGCGATGGCGCCCGGTGCCGGCGAAGGCATAGGCGAGGTTGGCGACCAGCAGGCCGAAGAAGGTGACGGGTCCCACAAGCGCCGTCGAGACCGAGACGAGGACGGCGATCATGAGGAGCAGCGCATCGACCATGCGGCGATGGTCGAGGCCGAGGCCGATGGCCGTCTCGCGGCCGAGCGCCATCACGTCGAGGGCCTCGGCCATGCGCCAGGCCACGGCGCAGACGACGACGATGATTGCCGCCGACACGCCGAGAAGGGCGGTGTCGACACTGTTGAAGCTGGCGAAGAGCAAGTCCTGAAGCACCGAGAACTCGTTGGGATCGAGGATGCGCTGTAGCATGGACGACAGGCTGCGGAACAGCACGCCGAAGACCACGCCGGCCAGCACCATCAGGTGCAGGCTGCGGCCGCGATGCACGATCAGCCAGCGGAACAGAAGCAAGGAGGCGGCGATCATCGCGCCGGCCTCGAACAGGAAGCGCAGCCGCGAGTCGAACCCCGACAGCTCGCGCGCGCCGAGGACGAAGACCAGCGCGGTCTGGATCGCGACGTAGAGCGCGTCGAAGCCCATGATCGCCGGCGAAAGGATGCGGTTCTGCGTCAGCGTCTGGAACAGCACGGTCGAGACAGCGATGGCGACGCCGACGAGGACGAGCCCCGCGAGCTTGGCGGCGCGGAACGGCAGCACGAAGCTCCAGTCGCCGCGCACCCCGACCGTCATGAAGGCGGCGCATGCCGCGACCGCCGCGCAGGCGAGAAGCGCGAGCGCGAGCGCCGGGCGCGCGTTGCGGCGCTGTCCTGTCGCGACGACGGCGTCAGCCAAGCCGGGCCTCCCGGCGCAGGAGCAGGAACAGGAAGACCGCCGAGCCGAGCACGCCGACCACGGTGCCGACCGGAATCTCGTAGGGGTAGCGGATCAGCCGGCCGGCCATGTCGCAGGCAAGCAGGAAGGCCGCGCCCGAGATCGCGATCCACGGCAGCGACCGCCTGAGATTGTCGCCCATCGCCATGCTGACGAGGTTGGCGACGATCAGCCCGAGGAACGGCACCGTGCCGACGGTGACCACGCTCGCCGCCGTCACCATCGACACCACCACGAGGCCGAAGGCGACGATGCGGCGGTAGTCGAGGCCGAGATTGGCGGTGAAGGCGTCGCCCATGCCGGCGACGGTGAAACGGTCGGCGGCGAGATAGGCGAGGGCGGCGAGCGCGAAGCCGACCCACAGCAATTCGTAGCGCCCGCGCAGCACGCCGGAGAAGTCGCCGTTCGTCCACGAGGCGAGCGACTGGAGCAGGTCGTGGCGATAGGCGAGGAAGGTCGCGGCCGCATCAATGACCCCGCCCAGCATCAGCCCCGCCAGCGGCACCAAAAGCACGGAGCGGGCGGGAATCCGCTCGACGAGGCGCAGGAACAGGAAGGTCGCGGCGAGCGAGAACGAGGCCGCGACGGCCATCTTGCCCGCCAGCGGCAGGTCGGGTGCCAGAAGCGCGACGGTGACGAGCCCGAGGCTCGCCGCCTCGACCGTGCCCGACGTGGTCGGCTCCACGAAGCGGTTGCGGAACAGCATCTGCATGATGACCGCGGCGATGCCCATCGCCGCGCCGGCGAGCATGACGGCGAGCGTGCGCGGGATGCGGCTGACGGCGAGGAGCATGGCGGCGTGGCTGCCCTCCGCGCCGCCGAGGAGGTCGGCGAGGCCGACCCGGCCGACGCCGATGAACAGGCTTGCCGCCGCAAGCGCCAGAAGACCTGCCAGCGCAACGGCGAGGCCGAGCGCCGGCGTGAGCCGCGACCGCATGCCTGCTAGCCTTCGCCGCCCAGCGCCGCGGCGAGCTCGTCGACCATGACGCGCAGCGCGCCGAGCCCGCCGCCGACGAGATACCAGCGTGCGGTGTCGACATAGATGATCTGGCCCTTGCGGGCGGCCGTGGTGGTGGCGACGAGCTCGTTGTCGAGCGTCCGTCTGGCGGCCGCGCCGGCATTGCCCACCGCCGCGTCGCGGTCGATGACGATCAGCCAGTCGGGGTTGGTCTCGAGCAGGAACTCGAACGAGATCGCCTCGCCGTGGGTGGCCGCCGTCACGTCGGCGACGGCGGGCTCCAGGCCGATGTCGTGCACCCAGCCGAAGCGGGAGCCCGTGCCGTAGGCTGTGACCTTGCCGCCGTTGGTCATGACGATCAGCGCCCTGCCGGCGTCGCGCGCCTTCTCGCGCAGGTCGGCGAGGGCGGCGTCGAGATCGCCGATGCGCGCCGCCGCCTCTTGCTCCTTGCCGAAGATATCGCCGAGCAGCGCGGCATTGCGCTTGGCGCCGTCGAGGAAGTCGTCGGGCGCGACGGTGAGGTCGATGGTCGGCGCGATCCTGGAGAGCTCGCCATAGCGCGGCGCCGAGCGGCCGCCGATGACGATCAGGTCGGGGCGGGCGGCGTGCACCGCCTCGTAGTCGGGCTCGAACAGGCTGCCGATCTTCGCATAGCCGTCGCCGCGGTACTTCGCCAGATAGTCGGGGATGTTGGACCCCGGAACACCGGCGATCTCGACGCCGAGCGCATCGAGCGTGTCGAGCGCGGCGAGGTCGAAGACGAGCACGGTCTGCGGCCGTGCGGGCAGGACGGTCTCGCCCTGCGCGTGGCGGACGGTGAGCGGGTCGGCCTGCGCACCGGCGGCGGCCGCCCAGCACAGGACGAGCGCGGCGAGGACCTGACGGACGAGGGATGCTGCTGTCATGATGAACTCCGGTGATGCCGACGCCGGTCTCAGTGCCGCCTCACATCCGTGGGCGTCAAGCCGAAACGGCGCTTGAAGGCTGTGGCAAAATTGGCCGGGCTCGCATAGCCGGCGAGGAAGGCCGCCTCGGCGATCGGGACGTCTCCGCGCTCCAGCGCCAGCCGCGCCCGCTCCAGGCGCAGGCAGCGCAGATGCTCGAAGACGCTGACGCCGTAGGCCGCCTGGAAGAGCCGGCGCAGCGTGCTGACGCTGACGCCGCCGACCTTGGCCAGTTCCTCCAGCGACGCGACCTCGTGCGCGTGCTCGGCGAGGAAATCCTCGATCAGGCGCAGCCGCCGCCGGTCGAACGGCTTCAGCCGCGCCAGGCGGTCGCCCTCGGTCTGCAGCGTCAGCGCCGCGAAGGATTCGGCGACGAGATCGAGCGCCCGGCTTTCGAGGTAGAGGTTGCGCATCAGCTGCGAGGCGGTGGGCGGGCGCAGCATCTGCTCGGCGATGGAGACGACCGAGGGAGCCGGCGTCCAAGAGAAGCGGCCGCGATGGGTCGCGGCGAACTCGCTGACGATGCGGAACTCCTCCGTGGTGACGAAGGCGCTGTCGGCGAGCCATTCGCGGGTCATGGTGACGTTGACCTTGCGGACGTGGTCGCCCTCATGGGCGTGCCGCTCGAAGAGGTCCGGCTCGGCGCGGGCGGTGACGACGCCCTCGACCGCCCGGCCGGAGGACCGCCCGAGGCTGAGCGGCACGCCGCCCAGCCGCGCATCGGCCCGCCCTTCGAGGAAGAAGTGGATGGTGAGGCCCGGCTGCTGCTCGACCCGCGTCGTCAGGTCGTGCAGCTCCGTTGCGTCGGAGGTGTGGACCACGATGCCGGGGCGCAGGCGAATCATGCTGAACGCCCCCGACAGCGCCGCCTCCTCGCGCGCCAGCGGCTTGCCGTCGACGGCGAAGCGGCGGCCGACGAGAGTGGAGGTGTCCTCGATCTCCGCGAGGCTGACGGTGCTCGATTGTCGCTGCTTGGTCGGGATCAATGCGGTCGCGCTCGGCTCGATACGGGGTCCACTGCCTTTGCCTCCTGTGCACCGTCAATGCTCGCGCGTACCGCGCCGGCACAACTCGAAGTTCTGGCAAACGATTTTGACGACGGCGCAAAGGTGCGGCGTCTGGCAGTCCAGCCACCATTTCTTTATCAAACATGACAGCTACATTCAACTTTTTAGGGTGCAGGCAAGCACTCTGGCGACATGGGGGTCCGGTCTATGGAAAAGGTGGTCTTGAGCAGGCACGCGGCATTGCTGGCGGCGTCGACGATGCTGGCTTCGTTCTGGGCGGCGGGCGCGGTCGCGCAGGAGGCCCGCGACGAGACGCTGCTTCCCGAGATCAGCGTGCAGGGCGCGAGCTACGAGACCGAGGGCACCGGCAGCTACACCACCGACCTGATCAGCGTCGGCGAGAAGGACGTGCGGCCGCTGCGCGAGATCCCGCAATCGACCACCGTCCTGACGCGCGAGCGCCTCGAGGACGGCGGCTTCACCTCGCTCGACACGGCGCTGAAGAAGACGCCGGGCATGGTCGTGCTCACCAACGACAACGGCCGCTCCAGCCTCTACTCGCGCGGCTTCGAGTTCGACACGCTCTATTTCAACGGCCTGCCCGCGCCGCTGTCTTCGATCTACGGCACCCAGCCCGACATGGCGATCATCGACCATATCGAGATCCTGCGCGGCCCGGCCGGCCTGTTCGGCGGCGCCGGCGAGCCCGCGGGCGCCATCAACATGCGCCTCAAGCAGGCGCCCGACAGCTTCGCG
>JALHFU010000118.1:0-10235 GCA_022838525.1 Hyphomicrobiales bacterium
CCATGCGCCGCGCCGGCCTGCTGGAGGAACGCACCCACGACATCGTCGTCGCCGACGTCGGGCGGCTCGCCGGCTTCATCGAGCGGGGCGCGCCGCCGACAGGAAGGCCGTGTCCTCGACCTGCGTCGACATGATGTAGCACTTGGCCGCCATGTTGGAGAGGAGCGCGGCGCTCACCTGCGGATGGTGCACGAGCAGCGTGTCCATCACCGTCGCCCGCGAGAACTCGTATGCGACGCAGTCCTCGGTCGCCACGATCTCGTGCATGTAGGGATGACGGCCGAACATCGCCGCCTCGCCGAGCACCGAGCCCTCGCCCATCAGCCACAATGTCCGCTGCAGCCCGCCCGGGCTCGCGGCCGCAACCTTGATCGTGCCCGAGCGCAGCAGGAAGATGCCGGAGACCTCGTCCTCCGGCCGCTGGATGACGGTGTCCGCCTTCCACGCCACCTTGCGCCCGAGATGCAGCACCGCCTCCCAGCAGCGCTGGTCGCGGAAGCTGATCCACGGCACGATCGGCGGCTGGACGAGGGGAACGTCGTGGATGGTCATCGCATCCGCCTCCTCCGCGGCTCCGCTTCGACCTGCTTCGCTGTTCTTGTCGGGATCAGCCATAGCGAATTCGCCTCCGCGCCTCAGTAGCCGGGATTACACCGCCGCCGGAATGTCGCCGCGCGGCACGGCCAGCGTGCCACGGCGGCGCGAAACCGCAAGCACGGCCATGCCGATGTTGCGGTGCAAAATTACGTAAGCATATGCTTACGTTACTGCCGACATGTGGAGGAAGGCGGTGAGGGCGCCGCCGAGGATGTATAGCGCCGACTCGCGCCGCTGAGGACGGCGAGCCGGAAGGTGGGCTTCACCCGGCGGGCGATGCGGCTGTCGACAGCGGGCCAGTCGCGGCCGAGGTCGTGGAGCGTGCTCACGTCGAGGGAGCGGCCGCCTCGTTTTTGCCTCTTGCGCTTTTCCGCGCATCGGCGTAATTGCCGCGGCGGGCCACCCCTCCCCACCGAGGGGCGTGCTATCTGAGAGGGTAGAACCGCTATGACGACTTTTCCGAAGCCGGACCTGCGTCCGGCAAATCCCAATTTCTCTTCTGGTCCCTGCGCCAAGCGTCCCGGATGGTCGCTTGAGGCGCTTTCCGATGCCCCGCTCGGCCGCTCGCACCGCGCCAAGGTCGGCAAGGCCAAGCTGGAGCGCGCCATCGAGCTGACGCGCGAGGTGCTGCAGGTTCCGGCCGGCTGGCGCATCGGCATCGTGCCGGCCTCCGACACCGGCGCCGTCGAGATGGCGCTGTGGTCGCTGCTCGGCGCCCGCGGCGTCGACACCGTCGCCTGGGAGAGCTTCGGCGCGGGCTGGATCACCGATGTCGTCAAGCAGCTCAAGCTGCCCGACGTGCGCAGGATCGAGGCCGACTACGGCCGGCTGCCGGACCTTTCGCAGATCGACTTCGCGCGCGACGTCGTCTTCACCTGGAACGGCACCACCTCTGGCGTGCGCGTGCCGAACGCCGATTTCATCCCTGCCGACCGCGAGGGCCTGACCATCTGCGACGCCACCTCGGCGGCCTTCGCGCAGCGGCTCGACTTTGCCAAGCTCGACGTCGTCACCTTCTCCTGGCAGAAGGTGCTGGGCGGCGAGGCCGCGCACGGCATGCTGATCCTTTCTCCCCGCGCCGTCGAGCGGCTGGAGAGCTACACGCCTGCATGGCCGCTGCCCAAGATCTTCCGCATGACCAAGGGCGGCAAGCTGATCGAGGGCATCTTCAAGGGCGAGACCATCAACACCCCGTCGATGCTCTGCGTCGAGGACTATATCGACGCGCTCGAATGGGCGCAGTCGGCGGGCGGCCTCGACGGGCTGATCGCCCGCGCCGACGCCAATTTCGCCGCGCTCGACGCCTATGTGCAGAAAAGCGGCTGGCTGGCCAACCTCGCGGTCGATCCGGCGACGCGCTCGAACACCTCGGTCTGCCTGTCGATCGTCGATCCGGAGATCGCCGCGCTCGACGCCGACGCGCAGGCGGCCTTCGCCAAGGGCGTCGCGTCCCTGCTCGACAAGGAAGGCGTCGCCTTCGACATCGGCGCCTATCGCGACGCGCCTCCCGGCCTGCGCATCTGGGCCGGCGCCACGGTCGAGACCGCCGATATCGAGGCGCTCGGCCCGTGGCTCGACTGGGCCTTCGCCACGCAGAAGGCCGTCCTCAAGGCCGCTGCCTGACCCGTTCGGGGCCGCCCCGGCGGCGGCCCTTCCTTTCCGCAAACGACCAGAACTGATGACGAAGGAGGCCATCATGGCGCCCCGCGTGCTCGTTTCCGACAAGCTTTCCCCCACCGCCGTCCAGATCTTCAAGGATCGCGGCGTCGAGGTCGACTACCTGCCCGACCTCGGCAAGGACAAGGAGAAGCTCCTCGAGGTGATCGGCCAGTATGACGGCCTCGCCATCCGCTCCGCGACCAAGGTGACGGAGAAGGTGATCGCCGCCGCCACCAAGCTGAAGGTGATCGGCCGCGCCGGCATCGGCGTCGACAACGTCGACATCCCGGCCGCCTCGCGCCGCGGCATCATCGTCATGAACACGCCGTTCGGCAACTCGATCACCACCGCCGAGCACGCCGTCGCGCTGATGTTCGCGGTCGCCCGCCAGCTTCCGGAGGCCAATGCCTCGACCCATGCCGGCAAATGGGAGAAGAACCGCTTCATGGGCGTTGAGATCACCGGCAAGACGCTCGGCATCATCGGCTGCGGCAACATCGGCTCCATCGTCGCCATGCGCGGCATCGGCCTCAAGATGCACGTCATCGCCTACGATCCGTTCCTGTCGGAGGCGCGCGCGCAGGAGCTCGGCGTCGAGAAGGTCGAGCTCGACGACATCTTCGCCCGCTCCGACTTCATCACCCTGCACACGCCGATGACCGACAAGACGCGCGGCATCATCAACAAGGACGCCTTCGCCAGGATGAAGGACGGCGTGCGCATCATCAACTGCGCCCGCGGCGGCCTGATCGTCGAGGCCGACCTGATCGAGGCGCTGAAGAGCGGCAAGGTGGCCGGCGCGGGCATCGACGTGTTCGAGGTCGAGCCGGCCACCGACAGCCCGTTGTTCGGCATGGAGAACGTCGTCTGCACGCCGCATCTCGGCGCCGCCACCACCGAGGCGCAGGAGAACGTCGCGCTGCAGGTCGCCGAGCAGATGGCCGACTATCTGGTCAAGGGCGCGGTGTCGAACGCCATCAACATGCCCTCGATCACCGCCGAGGAAGCGCCGCGGCTCAAGCCGTTCATCAAGCTCGCCGAGGTGCTGGGCGCCTTCGTCGGCCAGGTGACGGAGGAGCCGATCCAGGAGGTCGAGATCCTGTTCGACGGCGCCACCGCCGAGATGAACACCCGCGCGCTGACCAGCGCCGCGCTCGCCGGCCTGATCCGGCCGCAGGTCGCCGACGTCAACATGGTCTCGGCCCCGATCATGGCCAAGGAGCGCGGCGTGATCCTGTCGGAGATCAAGCGCGACAAGTCGGGCGTGTTCGACGGCTACATCAAGCTGACGGTCAAGACGGAGCTGCGCACCCGCTCGATCGCCGGCACCGTCTTCTCCGACGGCAAGCCGCGCTTCATCCAGATCAAGGGCATCAACCTCGACGCCGAGGTCGGCGAGTACATGCTCTACACCACAAACAAGGACGTGCCCGGCATCATCGGCCTGCTGGGCACGATCCTCGGCAGCCACGGCGTCAACATCGCCAACTTCCAGCTCGGCCGCGACAAGGTCGGCGGCGACGCGCTGGCGCTGTTCTATCTCGACGCGCCGGTGCCGCAGGACGTGCTCGACGCGCTGCGCGCCGAGCCGCGCATCGATTCGGCGAAGCCGCTGCATTTCGACGTCGCGGCGTAGGGAAATTCCGGGCGGGACGGCGCGCAGCATCGCCCGCCCGGAACCGCATGAAAGCGGGAAGACGGGCCGCTCAGGCGGTCCAGGGATCGACGAGCGCGATGTCGAGATCGTCGAAATCCTTCAGGTTGCGGGTGGCCAGCACCGCGCCGCGCGCCGCCACGATACCGGCGATCTGGGTGTCGCCGGGAGCGACGTTCTTGCCGGAAAGCCGCCGCCGCGCGGCGATCTCGGCGCTGCGGGCCGCCGCATCCTGATCGAAGGCGAGGATGCGCCCGGAAAAGAGCGCATCGGCCACGCGATCGAAGCTTGCCAGAAGCTCGCTGCGCCGCCGGCCTTCCGGCAGGACCAGCAGGCCGTAGCGGATTTCGAGAACGGTGATGGCCGTGATCCAGACCGACTCGGGCGACTGCCGGTCGAGCCAGTGCGCGACCGCCGGGTTCTGCGCCGGCCGCATGATCGCCGACACGACATTGGTGTCGAGGACGATCATTCCTCGAAATCCACCGGCTTGATGTCCGGCCCCCACGGGAAGGGCTCAAGCGGCTCGTCATTGTCGGGGATGTTCGCGAACAGCGCGGCGAAGCGGGTGCCGAAGCCCGGCTGGCGGCCCTCGTCCTTCAGCAGCGTGGCCTGGAGGATGATGCGCGCCTCCTCCTCCATGCTCACGCCGTGCCGCGCCGCCCGCTCGCGCAGGCGGCGTTTCAGATCGTCGTCGAACTTGCGCACCAGAAGCTGGCCCATCGTCGCTCTCCTTTG
The DNA here is from genome assembly GCA_022838525.1 of Hyphomicrobiales bacterium. GTDB lineage: Bacteria > Pseudomonadota > Alphaproteobacteria > Rhizobiales > Rhizobiaceae > Aerobium. The sequence goes on from JALHFU010000118.1 coordinate 4,649, forward strand.
CTATCATGATAGCAGAGAGGGACATTCGAGACAAACTCACGATGCGGCGCGCTTGCGGCCGCTGTGCTCGGCGAGCCAGATGCCGCCCAGCACCAGCACGATGGCGGCGGCGTGATAGAGGTGGAAGGATTCGCCAAGGATCAGCACCGACAGCAGCGTGCCGTAGATCGGCACCATGTTCATGAACAGCCCGGCGCGGTTGGCGCCGATCAGCTCGACCCCGCGGATGTAGAACACCTGCGACAGCACCGAAGGGAAGATCGCGGTGTAGGCGACCAGCGCCCAGCCGCGCGCGTCGGGCAGGATCATGCGCTCCGTGCCCCATTCCCACGCCACGAAGGGCAGGGTCGACAGGAAGGCCGCGACGCACATCACCAGCATCAGGCTGTGCCAGTGCACGGCCGGCTTGTAGCGCAGCGCTACGGTGTAGCCGGAATAGATGACGATGCCGAGGAGCATCATCAGGTCGCCGCGGTTGAGGTCGAGCTCGGCCAGCCGGGTCAGGTCGCCGTGGCTCGCCGTCAGCGCCACGCCGACGAGCGACATGGTGAAGCCGACGATCTGCCCCGGCGCCACGCCCATGCGGTAGAGCAGGAAGTTGGCGGCGAAGATCAGCATCGGCATGCCGGCCTGCTCGATCGAGACGTTGATGGCCGTGGTGTAGAGCAGCGCCGAATACATCGCGGCGTTGAACAGCGAAAAGCCGCCCGCGCCCAGCGCGCCGAGCAGGAGCAGCTTGCGCCGCACCACCGGCCAGTCGCGCCGAAGCTGCGGCAGGCCGATCGCCGTCATGATCGCCGCCGCCACCGCCCAGCGCAGCGCGTTCAGCACCATCGGCGAGATGTGGTCGACGGCGAGCTTGCCGGCGACGGCGTTGCCGCCCCAGAAAAGCGTGGTCAGAAGCAGGAGGACATAGGCGTTGCGCAGCATCGCTGCGGCTTATTCCGCCCGGTCCTGCGTGTAAATGCGCCACAGGGCGGCGAAACACCGCCAGAACCTGCGATGCCGCCTTTTTCCGGGGTCGCGCTGCCGCCGGCTTGCGGCTATAGAGGCCTGTCGTTTCGCCGGGCGCGGCCGTCCGGTGGCAGGAAAAGAGGAATGTCTCCATGGCCAATGTGGTGGTCGTCGGTTCGCAGTGGGGCGACGAGGGCAAGGGCAAGATCGTCGACTGGCTTTCCGAACGCGCCGACGTCGTCGTGCGTTTCCAGGGCGGGCACAATGCCGGCCATACGCTGGTGGTCGACGGCAAGACCTACAAGCTGTCGCTGCTGCCCTCGGGCGTGGTGCGGCAGAACAAGCTCTCCGTCATCGGCAACGGCGTCGTCTTCGACCCGCATGCCTTCGTCGCCGAACTGGAGCGAATCAGGGAGCAGGGCGTCGAAATCGGCCCCGACCGCCTGAAAATCGCCGAAAACACCGCGCTTATCCTGTCCATTCACAGGGAGCTCGACGGATTCCGCGAGGATGCGGCCTCGAATTCCGGCACGAAAATCGGAACGACGCGGCGCGGCATCGGCCCTGCCTACGAGGACAAGGTCGGGCGCAGGGCGATCAGGGTCATGGATCTGGCGGACATCGACACCCTGCCGGCGAAGGTCGACCGGCTGCTCACCCACCACAACGCGCTCCGGCGCGGGCTGGGCCACGGCGAAGTGGCTCACGGCGCGCTGATGGAGGAGCTGACCTCCGTGGCCGAAAAGGTGCTGCCCTACATGGACCGGGTGTGGAAGATCCTCGACGACGCGCGCCGTGCCGGCGAGCGCATCCTGTTCGAGGGCGCGCAGGGCACGCTGCTCGACATCGATCACGGCACCTATCCGTTCGTCACCTCGTCCAACACCGTGGCCGGCCAGGCCTCGGCCGGCTCGGGCATCGGGCCCGGCACGCTCAACTACGTGCTCGGCATCGTCAAGGCCTACACCACCCGCGTCGGCGAGGGCCCCTTCCCCACCGAGCAGGTCAACGAGGTCGGCGAGTTCCTCGGCACGCGCGGCCGCGAGTTCGGCGTGGTGACGGGGCGCAAGCGCCGCTGCGGCTGGTTCGACGCGGTGCTGGTGCGCCAGTCCGTCGCCGTCAACGGCATCAAGGGCATCGCGCTCACCAAGCTCGACGTGCTCGACGGCCTCGACGAGATCAAGGTCTGCACCGGCTACCGACTCGACGGCGAGGTCATCGACTACCTGCCGGCCAGCCAGGGCGCGCAGGCGCGCGTCGAGCCGATCTACGAGACGCTGGAAGGCTGGAAGGGCACCACGGCCGGCGCGCGGAGCTGGAACGACCTGCCGGCGCAGGCGGTCAAATATGTGCGCCACATCGAGGAGCTGATCGGCGCTCCGGTGGCGCTGCTGTCGACCAGCCCCGAGCGGGACGACACGATACTTGTTACCGATCCTTTTCAGGACTAGGTTCGGCAAACGTTCCGGTCCGGCCTTCCGGGCCGCCGGAACAGATCACGGGCAGGACAGGGCATGGCGGATTTCGTAGCGGTTCTTAGGAAGACGATCGGCGCGCTCGGCGACAACACGCCGGAAATGCGCGAGAAGGTCTTCGAGAAGGCGCGCGCCACCATCGAGGCCAAGCTCAAGGCCATCGACCCGCCGCCGCCGGCCGCCGTGGTCGAGCGGCAGAGGAAGGCGCTGGAAGACGCCATCGCCGTCGTCCGCGCCGACTACGACGCGCCGAAGGCCGCGGACAAGGACGACGGGCTGGAGGACGTGCTCGCCTCGCTCGACCAGCCGTCGGCGCCTGTTCCTCCCGCCCCCGCCCCGCGCCCGCAGCCGGCTCCGGAGGCGGCGTCGTCATCGGCATCACCCGAGACGGAATCCGCCGGCGAGCCGAAGCAGCCGGCGTCTTCCACCGGCACGCCCGCCGCTTCGCCGCGCACTGCCGCCGGCCCGGCGGCCGACACGCTCGATGCCCCGGCCGGCGAGCGCCTTGCCGGCGACACCGCGCCGCGCCGCGCCGCGCCCGCCGCCGGGGGCGGCAGCCGTCGCGCCGGCCTTGCGGCCGCGCTCGTGCTTCTGCTTCTGGCAGCAGTGGGCGGCGGCTATTTCTGGCTCAGCCGCGGCGACGGCCCGTCGACCACCGCTTCCGACGCCCCGGCCGTGACCGCGTCACCCGAGGAGGAGGCCGCGACAACCGCCGAGGATCTGGCGGCGACGCCCCCGGACGAGGCCGAGCCGGCAGCGCCGGAGCCGCCCGAGCAGGAGGCGGCCGCTCCCCAGCCGGAACCCGGGCCGCAGCCCTCGACGCCCGCGGCCGCGAACGGCCCCGAGAAATTCACCCAGCGGCTTCTCGCCGACGGTACCGAGGTCGACGATGGCCCGGCCGGCGGCCAGCCCGGCATCGGCGAGGGCAGCTCCGTCGCTTCGGCCGTCCAGCCCACGACGCCGCCGGCGCAACCGCCGGCCGCCACCGACGGCGAGGAGCCGTCCACGGACACCGCGGCCACCCCGCCGCCGGATGAGGCTCAGCCCGCGCCGCCGGCGGAGACGCAGCAGCAGCCGGCCGCCGTCGCCGTCGGCCAGCGCGCCATCTTCTACGAGGAGCGCACCTCCGCCGCGCAGGGCTCGGCCGAGATGGGGTCGATCGTGTGGTCGCTGGTGCAGGAATCGCCCGGCGGCGACCTGCCGCCCGAGCCGGCGATCCGCGCCGAGGCGACCATTCCCGGCAAGGACGTGCAGCTTCGCATGACCATCCGCCGCAACGGCGACCGGACGCTGCCGGCAAGCCACATCGTCGAGATGATCTTCCTCACCCCCGACGGCTTCGAGGGCGGCGCCATCTCCAACGTATCGCGCATCGCCTTCAAGGACACCGAGCAGGCCCCGGGCAACCCGCTGATCGGCATTCCGGCCAAGATCGCCGACGGCTTCTTCCTCATCGCGCTGAGCGACGCCCCGGCCGAGACCGAGGTCAACCTCAACCTCCTGCGCCGCCAGAGCTGGGTCGATATCCCGATCGTCTACCAGTCGGGCCGGCGCGCCCTGCTGTCGATGGAAAAGGGCGTCCCCGGCGAACGCGTCTTCCAGGACGCCCTGCGCGCCTGGAGCGAGGCAAGCAGCGGCTGAGCCGCCGGACCGGCAAGCCGCACGCGCCTTCGGCCCCTCGTCGTTCGCGACGGTACATAGAAAAAGCCGCCGCGAAAACTCGCGGCGGCTTTCTCGTTCCGGAGATTCTTTCGGCCCCGTGGACCGGACCGGGCGCGCCTTACGCGGGCTCGGCCTCGATGGTGCGCAGCGATTGCGCCTGGCGGCGGGCCGCCGCCTTGACCGCGTCCTGCACCTTCTCGAAGGCGCGCACCTCGATCTGGCGCACGCGCTCGCGCGAGATGTCGAACTCCGATGACAGCTCCTCGAGCGTCATCGGCTCGTCGGAGAGCCGGCGCGCCTCGAAGATGCGGCGCTCGCGCTCGTTCAGGACCGACATCGCCTCGGAGAGCATGCCGCGGCGATTGTCCAGCTCGTCCTGCTCGATGAGCATCTGCTCCTGGCTCTGGCTGTCGTCGACGAGCCAGTCCTGCCATTCGCCGGATTCGCCTTCGGTGGCCCGGATCGGCGCATTGAGCGAAGCGTCGCCCGAGAGGCGGCGGTTCATCGACACCACCTCCTCCTCGGACACGTTGAGCCGCGTCGCGATCTCGGTGATCTGCTCGGGCTTCAGATCGCCCTCGTCGAGCGCCTGGATCTTGCCCTTCACCTTGCGCAGGTTGAAGAACAGCCGCTTCTGGTTGGCGGTGGTGCCCATCTTCACCAGGCTCCACGAGCGCAGGATGTATTCCTGGATCGCCGCCTTGATCCACCACATGGCGTAGGTGGCCAGCCGGAAGCCGCGCTCCGGCTCGAACTTCTTCACCGCCTGCATCAGCCCGACATTGCCTTCGGAAATGACCTCGCCGATCGGCAGGCCGTATCCGCGATAGCCCATGGCGATCTTGGCCACGAGCCTGAGGTGGCTGGTGACGAGCTTGTGCGCGGCGTCGGTGTCGTCATGCTCCTGATACCGCTTGGCGAGCATGTACTCTTCCTGCGGCTGGAGCATGGGAAATCGTCTGATCTCTTCGAGATAGCGGGTAAGACCGCCCTCTCCGGAAACGATGCTGGGTAGTGTCTGGGCCATAAAGCACCCTCCCTCTCTTCGCGTGTTTGCGTCCCCACGGACCGGCGGACGCTCGAGCGCGGCCGCGACAGGGCGCACCGCGTCGAAGGTGTTATATAGGAACGTTTGCGGCGAAAACACGATCCCGCCGCGGCCAAAAACACAGCGTCACGGAAATATGAACGCCCGGTCCCCGCAGGGACTATGCCTCGCCGCCCCAACGCCGGAACCCCTCGACAAGTTCCGCGAGATCGGCCGGCAGCGGCGCCTCGAAACGCATCGGCGCGCCGGTCGAGGGATGGCGGAAGGCGAGGAGCCGCGCGTGGAGCGCCTGGCGCGGGAAGGCGCGCACCAGATCGCCGAGCGGCGGGGCGAGCTTGTTGGCCTTGGTCAGGAAGGCGCGGCCGTAGTCGCGGTCGCCGACCAGCGGATGGCCGATATGCGCCATGTGCACCCGGATCTGGTGCGTGCGGCCGGTCTCCAGCCGGCA
>JALHFU010000119.1:0-10166 GCA_022838525.1 Hyphomicrobiales bacterium
CTGCGCGCCGCCCTTCTCCTCGAGGTCGGCCACGACGATCTCCGCGCGTCCGCCCGCCGCGCGCACCTGCGCCGCGGTTTCCTCGAGCTTGGCGCGGTCCCGGCCGGATGCAGCGACCGACGCCCCGGCCGCGGCATAGGCGAGGCAGGCGAGCCGGCCGAGGCCGCCGCCCGCGCCCGTGACCAGCGCCACCTGCCCGTCCAGCCTGAACGACGGTCCCTCCATGGCCCTGCTCCTCCGCTACATGGCCATCTGGCCGCCGTCCACGGTCAGGGCATGGCCGGTGATCATCCGGGCGTCCGGCGAGGCGAGGAAGGCGAAGGCCGCGGCCACGTCGCGCGGCTCGGCTATCACGCCGAGGGGCACGGTGGCGCGGAAGCGGCGCATCGCCTCCTCCTCGTCGTCGGCCATCGCCACCGTGAACTCGCGCAGCAAAGGCGTGTCGGTGACGGTCGGGCACACCCCGTTGACGCGGATGCCGGCCGGCGCGAGCTCGAGCGCCAGCGAGCGCACCATGCCGATCACGCCGTGCTTGGACGCGGTGTAGACGCTGAAGTTCGGCTTGGCCTTGAGGCTCTGGAGCGAGGCGGTGAACAGGATCGACACCTGAAGATGCCGGCCCTTCACCCGCTCGCGAAGCGCGGGCAGCGCCTCCTGCGCCACCTTGAACTGGGCGACGAGATTGTTGCCGATGACGCGCTCGAGCACCGCATCGTCGGCGCTCTCGACGGAGCCGGCGAACGACACGCCGGCATTGGCGACCACAGTGTCGAGCGCGCCGAACGCGTCGAGCGCGGCCGCGACCGCCGCACGGATCTGCGCCCGGTCGTTGTGATCGACGCGCACGAAGCGGGCGCGCGGGCCGAGCCCGTCGGCAAGTGGCGCGCCGGCGGCCTCGTTGATGTCGGCGAGGACGACGTTCGCCCCCTCCGCGACGAAGCGCTCGGCCGTCGCCTTGCCGATGCCCGACGCCGCGCCCGTGACGAGCGCCGTCATGCCTTCCAGCCGGCCGCTCATCGTCCGATCTCCGGCGCTCCGCTGCGCCGCTCGTCCGGCGTCAGGCCGAGCGGGATCGACGCCATTTCCTCGATCCACTCGGCGAGCCGGCCGATCTGGATCGCCTGGCCGACCAGAAGCTGGTCGCCGGCCGCGGCGATGGCCGCCGCATCCGTCCTGATCCGTCGCGCAGCGGCGGCAATCTCGGCAATCTCCATCCTCATCCTCCCTTCCCGTCCCCGCGCGCGAGCCGGCTGTAGCCCTCCTGGCGCTCGTCGCGCCAGCGCCTCGCCTTGTAGGCGAAGCTGGGCAGGTCCTCCCGCCTCATCGGGCGGATCGACATGCGCACATTGGTCCTTTCCTTGATCTTCTCGGCGATCCGCGTTGTCAGCGCCGCCCTGTCGTCGGCGGAGAGGCTTTCGCCCTCCGGCGTCAGCGCCACCATCACCTCGACGTCGGTGCGCCCGGCATCGTCGACGAAGACGCGGCCGGAATATTCCTCGACCTCGGCGAAGGCGAAGACGGCGGCGTCCACCGCGGCCGGCCAGACATTGTTGCCGCGGATCTTCATCATGTCGTCGTAGCGGCCGATGGTGCCGGTCTCGATCCCGTCCCACGGCCGTCCGCACGAGCAGGCGTGGTGCGGCAGGTAGCGCGCCTTGTCGCGGCTGGAGAAGCGCAGCACCGGCGCGCCGACGATGTCGAGATTGGTGACGACGATCTCGCCTTCCTCGCCCGGTTCGGCCGGCGCGCCGGTCTCCGGGTCGATGATCTCGATCAGCGTGTGCCATTCGAGCGCGTGCATCATGGCGCGGCGGCCGTCCGGCGTCGCCACGCCGTGACGGCAGGTGACGTGGGAGAAGCCCGCCGCCTGGGTCGAACCGTAGCCCTCGTGCAGGGCCGCGCCCCAGAACTCCTTCATCCGCTCCGCCCATTCGAGCGAATAGCCCTCGGCGACGAGGAAGATGGTCTTCAGGCGCGGAAACGCTTCCCTGGGGTCGATCCCCGCCCGGCGCATTCCCTCGGCGAGCGTCATCACATAGTTGGTGGAGGCGTAGATGAAGTTGACGTTGGGAAACCGCCGCATCATCGCGATCTTGGCGTCGGTGGTCATCGCGCCGCCGACATGGATGGCGGCCGCACCGGCGATGCGGAAGCCCTCGGGCGGCCCCCAGCCGCCGGTCGTCAACCCGCCGGCCGGCACGCAGTTCATGGCGAAATGTCCCGGCCGCAGGCCGGCCATGAACCAGGGCAGGCCGTGGAGATAGCCCTGCACCACGATGTCGGCATAGGTGCGGCCGTAGACTTCCTGCCCCTGCCCCGAGGTGCCGCCGGTCATGTTGACGAGCGCGATCTCGCCGTGCGGCACGCCGACCCTGAGGCCGAAGGGCGGGTGCTCCTCCTGGTCGGCGAGGAACTCGGCCTTGGTGGAGAGCGGCACCAGCTCGCGGAAGTCGTGCATGGAGCGGATGCGCTCCGGCTGCGCGCCGGCCGCGTCGAGCCTGGCGCGATAGAAGGCGTTGGTGTGGTAGAGGCGGTCGAGCTGCCGCTTCAGCTTGGCGAACTGCAGCGCGAGCAGTTCCTCGCGCGTCATGCGGCCCATACGGTCGAGTATGGCCGAAGCCTGCGCGGCCTCGATCCCTTCGGCGATCACGTCTTTCCCCCTGCTGCGGTTGCTGCGGTGCCCTCCTCCGGGCGGAAGGCGTGCAGCACGCGCCCGCCGCCGTCGCGGAAGACGACGCGCACCGGCATGCCGTCGCGCACCGCTTCCGGCTCGATCCCGACGAGATTGGAGACGATGCGCACGCCTTCGTCGAGATCGATCAGCGCCACGACATACGGAACCTCGGCCGCGAAGACCTCCGCCGGAATTGGATGGCGCACCACGATCCAGCTATAGACGCGCCCCGTGCCGGCGGCGGGCTGCCATTCCGCCTCGGCGCTGCGGCAGTGCGGGCAGGTCTCGGCCGGAGGAAAGCGGTGGCGGGCGCAGGCAATGCATTGCTGCAGCAGCAGCCGGCCTTCGGCCAGCCCCTCCCAGAACGGCGCGGAGTCCGGGTCGGGCTGCGGCTGCGGGCGCAGGGCGGAGAATGCGTCGTCCATCATGCCGCCCTCAGGACCAGCGCGCTGCCGCACGTCATCGCGCCGGCAGTGGTCACGGCCACCTGCGCGCCCTCGACCTGCCGCGGGCCGGCATCGCCGCGCAGCTGCTCCACCGCCTCGCAGACATGGTTGAGGCCGTGGATATAGGCCTCGGACAGCAGCCCGCCATGGGTGTTGACGGGAAGCCGGCCGCCGTCGCGGCGGATGCCGCCGTCCTCGACGAAGCCGGCCGCCTCGCCCGGCCGGCTGAAGCCCAGCCCTTCGAGCGCCATCAGCACGCTGTAGGTGAAGCAGTCGTAGATCTCGGCGATATCGACGTCGGCGGGGCCGAGGCCGGCGCGGCGCCACAGCTCGTCGCCGACATAAGCGAGGAAGTTCTGCGAATGGTCGGGCCAGCGCATGGCGTCGAACAGGTCGTCGCCCTGGGCCGGCCCGCCGCCATAGACGCCGGCTGTGACGAGCACGGGCGGTTTACGCAGGTCCTTCGCGCGTTCGGTCGAGGTGACGAGGACCGCGCAGGCGCCATCGGTCTCCAGACAGATGTCGTAGATGCGGAACGGATCGACGATCAGGCGCGATGCCTGATGATCGTCGAGCGTCAGCGGCGTGCGCATCATGGCGCGCGGATTGTCGAGCGCATGGGCGCGGATATCGACGGCGACCCGGCCGAGCTGCTCGCTGGTGGTGCCGTAGCGGTTCATGTGGCGGCGGCACCACATCGCCATCGCCTGCGGATAGGTGATCCAGCCGAACGGTGCGGTGTATTGGGAAACCCCGCGCGCCACCATGTCGCGGCCGCCGCCGAGCCGGAAGCCGGAACGCCCGTTCATGGCCCGGAAGCACAGGACGTTGGTGGCGAGGCCCGCCTCTATCGCGGCGATGGCCGCGAGGATGATGAGGTTGGCGCCGTTGCCGCCGGCCTCGTAGTCGACGCAGTGATGGGCGGCGGGAAGGCCCATGGCCGTTGCCACGGCCATCGCCGGCGCGGAATCGCGGAACTGGAAGCTGACGATGCCGTCCACCGCCTCGCGCGGCAGGCCGGCATCGGCGAGCGCCCTGTCGCAGGCTTCCACCGCCTGGGCGAGGATGGTGCGGCCGGAGGCCTTGCGGTACTCCGTCGCCCCGATGCCCGCCAGTGCGTATCTGTCGCGCAGCGCCCACATGGCGGTCACCCCCCTTTTCCGCCGCAAGGCGGCGCGAGCGTGTCGCTCAGCCGCGGCGGCCGCTTGTCGCCAAAGGCGGCCAGTCCCTCCATGGCGTCGGGATCGCCCGTGGCATAGGCGTGCACCAGGCCGATCTCGAAGCGCAGCGCCTCGTCGAGCGGCATGGCAAGCCCTTCGTTGACCAGCCGCTTGGCGCCGGCAAGGCCGCGCGCGCCGTGGGCGAGCATGGATGCGACAAGCGCATCGACGGCTTCGTCGAGCCCGCCTTCGGGCGCGACCGCGACGACGAGCCCGAGACGCAACGCCTCGTCCGCATCGACCAGCCGGCCGGTGAAGATCAGCTCCCGCGCCCGCATGGCGCCGATGGCGCGCGGCAGGCGCTGCGACCCGCCAGCGCCCGGGAGCTGGCCGAAATTCAGATGCCCGTCGCCGATGCGGGCCTGCGCCGCTGCCACGGCGAGGTCGCATGCCAGCAGCAGCTCCAGCCCGCCCGCGACGCACACGCCGTCGACCGCCGCGACATAGACCTTGCGCGACCGTTCGATGCCGCACAGCAGCTCGCGGAAATCCTCGAGGAAGACGGCGAACCGCTCCGGCGCGGCGTAGAGGTCGAGATAGCCCTGAAGGTCGCCCCCCGCCGAGAACGCCTTGCCCGATCCGCGGATCACCACGACGCGGACGTCGTCCATGGCTTCGAGCGCCCGGGAGGCCGCCTTCAGCGACCGCACCGTCGTCCAGTCGAGCGGGTTGAGCTTCTCCGGCCGGGCCAGCACGATATCGGCCCGGGCACCGGCGACCGAAACCCGCAGATTGTCGAATTCCGGAAGCGTCTGCCCTGCCATCGCGTCTGGCCTCCTCTCCAGCGGGACAGCGCGACCTTAACGGAAGACGGATTGCAGTTCAATATAGAATGAACAGTCATTCATTACAGGTATTGGTATTCAGGGGTGCGGTCGGCGAAGCGGCCTATCTCGCCCGCGGCCTCAGCACGAATGCGCCGCCCGCCGACACCAGGCACACGCCCGCGCCGATCCAGAACAGCTCCGCCGAATAGCGCCTGATACCGAGGAAATGCCATTCCTTGCACAGCGACATCGCCAGCGAGCACAGGTCGGAGGTGCGGAGCAGGCAGGGCAAGGTGCGCTGCGGCGCCATGCCGGTGTTGGCGATCACCTGCCCGTAGACGACGGCCCACCACAGGACGGCGACGCCGACGAGCGCGACGCCGAGCACCTCCAGCGCCCTGAGCGAGCGCGGCAGGAGGGACGCGGCCGTCCTCATTCGCCGTATCCCATGATGGCGAGGATGTCGTGGCGCAGCCGCACGATCTCCGCACCGTCGCGGCGGCGCGGATGCGGCAGGTCGATGGTCAGGTCGGCCTTGATCCGGGCCGGCCGGTCGCTGAGCACGATCACCCGGTTGGCGAGCAGCAGCGCCTCCTCGACATCGTGGGTGACGAGAAGCGCGGTGTAGCCGGCCCGCTGCCACAGCTTCAGAAGCTCGTCCTGCATGGCGAGCCGCGTCAGCGAGTCGAGCTTGCCCAGCGGCTCGTCGAGCAGCAGCAGGCGCGGGTCGTTGACCAGCGCGCGGGCCAACGCCGCCCGCTGCGCCATGCCGCCGGAAAGCTGGTGCGGATAGGCGGCGGCGAAGTCGGCGAGCCCGACGAGGTCGAGCGCGGCGTCGATCCGCGCCTGCGCCTTTCCCGCGATGCCGCGCGCCTGCGGCCCGGCCGCGATGTTGTCGCGCACGCTGCGCCAGGGAAACAGTGTCGGGTCCTGAAACACCAGCACCCGCGACGGGTCCGGTCCGGCAATGGCGGCTTCGTCGGCCAGCACCGCCCCCGACGCCGGCGCGTCGAGCCCGGCGGCGAGCCGCAGCAGCGTGGACTTGCCGCAGCCCGACGGCCCGAGCAGGGCGACGAAATCGCCCGGCGCGACGTCGAGGTCGATGGCTTCCAGAACCGGCAGCGGCCTGCCGTCGAGCCGGAACTCGTGGGAGACGGCGCGGAAGGAGAGCGCAAGGCCGGGCGGCGCCTCGGCCGGCCCGACGGCGGCAGCGGCTACCATTGCACCACCCCCTTCTGCCAGGCGAGCACGCGGTCGCGCACCACGAACAAGAGCTTGACCAGCCCGGAGCACAGGAGCGCCATGATGATGAGCATGGCGTAGACGTTGGCGTAGGCCGAATAGGCGGTCTGGAACTGGAGATACCAGCCGAGGCCGTATTTCGCCCCCAGCATCTCGGCCACCACCAGCACGGCGAAGGAATAATAGAGCCCCATGAACAGGCCGACGAAGACGTTGGGCAGCGCCGCCGGGATGGCCACGCGCAGGATCAGGAAGCGGCTGTCGGCGCCCAGCGTGCGCGCGACGTCGTAATAGGCGCGGTTGACCTGGTTGACGCCCGAGGCGGTCAGAATCGCGACCGGAATGCCGGAGGCGAGCGCGACGAGGAAGATCGAGGCCTGGAAGGTCGAGGGGAACAGGAAGAAGGTCGCCGGAATCCAGGCGCTCGCCGGCACCGGACCGATCAGCTTCAGGAGCGGCATGCCCCAGTAGGAAAACACCTTCGACCAGCCGAGGCCGACGCCGATCACGAAGCCGACGGCGATGCCGGAGAAGAAGCCGAGCGTCCACAGCCGCGCCGTATAGGCGATGCAGATCGCGATGCGCTCCCAGTCGACGATATAGACGTGGAGCAGCCCGTGCGGCGGCGAGAAGAACGGTTTCGGCAGCCAGCCGAGCTTGGCCGTCACCAGCTCCCACAGCGCGAACCAGACGCCGAGCGCGATCATCCACGGGCCGTAATAGGCGACGGCGTCGCGCGAGCGGCCGAGCCTGTCGATGCCGAAGGCGAGCAGCGCGAAGACAGCGGCGCCGGCGAGGAGCAGGGCGACGAAGACGTCGCGGCTGCCCCACGGGATGAGGTCGGGCAGGAAGACGGTGACGGCGGCCGCGAGCAGCCAGGTTCCGGCCGCATAGAGGCCCGGCCGCCACAGCCTCTGCCCGACGGCGGGCGAGGCGTAGCCGCCGCCCGCCGCGCCGGTTTCCGTCAACGCGCTCACCGGCGTCCCCCGCCTCAGGCCAGGATGTCGATGGTGACGCGCTCGGCGAGCTCGCGGCTGTTGGTCGTCGGATCGAGCACCTTGATCAGCGCGAGGTCGTCGGCCGCCCATTCGACCTGATCGACCAGCTCCTTGCCGACCGGGTGGTTGTGAAGGTCCCACGAGGCGATGTTGTCGTGGATGTCCTCCAGCGGGAAGCCGGGGTTGAGGTTCTTGACGAACCAGTCCGCGACCTTGTCGGGATTGGCGGCGGCGAACTCGTGCAGCTCGATATTGGCCTCGGCCAGCCGGCGCACCGCGTCGCGGTTGGCCTCGAGGAAATTCGCGTTGACCCCGAGCACGCAGCACACCGCGCCGTCGAAGACGCCGCTCTGGGTGTTGTAGACCTCGTGGAGATCGAACTTCTTCTTGTGGGCGTAGGCCCACGGGTCGAGATGCGCGAGCGCATCGGCCTCGCCGCGCCCGACCACCTCGCCGACGAGGTCGAACGGCACGTTCAGCCATTCGACGTCGCGCTCGGGGTCGAGCCCGGCCTTGGCCAGCGCCACCTGGAAGGAATGCTTGGGTGGGCTGGCGACGTCGTAGGAGGCGATCTTCCGGCCCTTCAGGTCCTCGAGCTTCTCGATGCCGGAGGACTTCGAGGCGAGAAGCCGAGTGCAGCCGCCATGCGAGCCGACGAACAGCTTGACGTCGAGCCCCTGCTCCAGCGGCTTCACCCAGTCGTAGAGCAGGCCGGCGCCGGCGTCGGTCTTGTCGGTGGCGATGGACTGGATCAGCGTCTGGCCGCTCGACCCCTGATAGAACAGCTCGACGTCGAGGCCGTGCCTGGCATAGACGCCCTCGGAGACGCCGTAGGCCACCGGAGAGTGGCAGGCGGCGAACTCGGTCCACGACAGGCGGATCTTGGTCGGGTTGCCGGCGGTCGCGTGGCTCCTGAGCGGCCGCGACAGCACGCCGCCCGCCGTTGCCGCCACGCCCAGCGCGCCGGCCGCGCCGATGAACCTGCGCCGGGAGATGCCCCTTGCCTTTGCCGATGCCTTGTTCGTCATGGTTCTGGTCCCTTCCTTGCGAGGATGAGGCGGTCAGGCGCGGTCGAGCGCCTGCGCCAGATCGAGGATGATGTCGTCCGCGTCTTCGATGCCGACCGAAAGCCGCACATAGCCGGGCGTCACGCCGGTCGAGAGCTGGTTCTCGTCGGAAAGCTGCGAATGGGTCGTGGTCGCGGGATGGATGGCGAGCGAGCGGGCATCGCCGATGTTGGCGACATGGTAGAAGAGCTGGAGCGCGTCGATGAAGCGCCGCCCCGCCTCGCGCCCGTCCTTCAGCTCGAAGCCGACGAGCGCGCCATAGCTGCCGGGCTTGAGATAGGCGTCGGCGCGGCGCTTCTCCTCGCCGGTCTGGTAGCGCGGGAAGATCACCTTCGCGACCTTCGGATGGTTGTGGAGGAAATCCGCGACCCGGACGGCGTTCTCGTTGTGCTGGCGGATGCGCAGCGGCAGGGTCTCCAGCCCCTGGATGAGCAGGAAGGCGTTGAACGGGCTGATCGCCGCGCCGACGTCGCGCAGGAGCACGGTGCGCACCCTGAGGCCGTAGGCGATGGGGCCGAGCGCCTTCGCCGCCTCCACCCAGACCTTTCCGTGATAGCTCGGATCGGGCCGGGTCAGCGTCGGGAAGCGCTCCGCATGCTCCTCCCAGGGGAAGGTGCCGCCGTCGACGATGGCGCCGCCGATGGTGGTGCCGTGGCCGCCGATATATTTCGTCGTCGAATAGACCACCGCCGCCGCGCCGTGCTCCAGCGGACGGATGACGAGCGGCGCGGCCGTGTTGTCGACGATCAGCGGCACGCCGAACGAGCGTCCGATGTCGGCCACCTCGCCGATGGGGAAGACGTTCAGCTTCGGATTGGGCAGCGATTCCGCATAGTAGGCGCGGGTGCGCTCGTCGGTGGCGCGGCGGAAGTTCTCCGGGTCCGCGGGATCGACGAACCGCACCTCGACGCCGAAATGCTTCAGCGACGCCGCGAACAGCGCCCAGGTGCCGCCGTAGAGGTCGGTCGAGGAGACGATGTTGTCGCCCGCACCGGCAAGGTTGAGGATCGAGAAGGCCGAGGCTGCCTGCCCCGACGCCAGCGCCACCGCGGCCGCGCCGCCTTCGAGCGCCGCCAGCCGCGTCTCGAACGCCTCCTGCGTCGGGTTGGAGACGCGGGTGTAGATATGGCCGATCTCGTCGAGCGCGAACAGCCGGTCGGCGTGGCCCGTATCCTGGAACTGGTAGGACGTGGTCTGGTAGATCGGCACCGCCACCGCACCGCTCGCCGGATCGGCGCGATAGATGCCGCCATGCAGGGCCAGCGTCTCGGGCTTCAAATTCTCAAGCGTCATGTCTGTATCCGTGGCTGATGATGCGGGCGCTGATGATGCGGATGGTGGCGGAAGGGCTCAGACCGGCGCGCCCCGCGCCGCGCCGCGGCGGCGCGAGACGATCGATGCCGCCTCGATCAGGGTTTGCAAAATCTGATGCCCTTCCGGATGCGAAAGAAGATAATTGAAATCCGGCAGGTGCATATCGGCAGGAAATTCAAATTCCGTTCCGAATTTTTCTTTCGTCATTTGGGACGATTCAGGAAAATTTTCGTTTCCGTCCGGCGAAACCGTCACTGTCGCCTCCATCTGTTCTTTCCGTTGCTTGGATGATCATCACACGCAGTGGCGCATCCTGCGATGCGCGCGCCGACCAAACAGCCGCGGCTGCGTGAAAATTCCGCTCTGCCGGGCAATGGCCGCGGGCAAATCTTTTTTGCGTCCCGCAAAAAGCCGGTGCGCGGGCGGGGCCGGGCGGCG
>JALHFU010000120.1:0-10154 GCA_022838525.1 Hyphomicrobiales bacterium
CCGTAAAGGCAGCACACCGGCGCGCAGCAGGGCCTTCCGGCTGATGACGATCGCCGCCTCGGGGCTCGGCAGCTTCGTCCTGTGCCTGTGGGCGCTGCGGGCGGGCTTCGGCAGCGACATCGCCGGGCTGCCCGCCGACGTCGCCGGCGGCATGATCGCCGGGCTGTGCGCGCTCGCCGCGTCGGTCGCGACGATCTCCTTCTTCGCCGGCGTCGACGAATCGGCCTCCTACGTCTATCGCGAGACCCAGATCGACAAGCTGACCGGCCTGCTCGGGCGCGCCGCGATGATCGGCAAGATCGCGGAAGCGGCCTCGGCCACCATCCGCACCGGCAAGCCCGCCTTCCTGCTCGACATCGACATCGACCGCTTCAAGCAGATCAACGACTCCATCGGCTACGACCAGGGCGACCAGCTCGTGCGCGCCTTCGCCGAGCGGATGAAGGAGGTCCTGCCGCCTGGCGTCGAGATGGGCCGCATCGCGGCCGGCAAGTTCGCGGTGCTGATCCCCGACATGGTGCAGCTCGGCCCGGTGGACGAGCTGGTCGAGGACATGATCGGCAAGCTGATGCAGCCCTACCAGCTCCCCTCGCACCTGCAGTCCGTCAACATGGCGGTGGGCATCGTGGCGATGCCGAAGGACGGGGTCGATCCCATCATGCTCCTGCGCCGCTCCAACCTCGCGCTCCAGCACGCCAAGGCCGGCGGCATGGGCAACTGGGCGGTGTTCCACGAGCAGATGGGCCGCGTCGCCGAATACCGGCAATGGATCGAATCCGAGCTGCACGGCGCCTTCCAGCGCGGCGACTTCGAGCTGCACTACCAGCCGCAGCTCGACCTCGCCTCCGGCCGCACCGTCGGCTACGAGGCGCTGATGCGCTGGCGCCATCCCGAGCGCGGCATGATCCCGCCCGGGGAGTTCGTGCCCGTGGCCGAGGAGACCGGCATGATCGGCCCGATCGGCGAATGGGTGCTGCGCAAGGCCTGCGAGGACGCCCGCTTCCTGCCGCAGGACTGCTTCGTCGCGGTCAACATCTCGCCGGTCCAGTTCATGACGCGGGATTTCCTGGCGCTGGTGCGCGACGTCCTCGCCACCACCGGCATCGACCCGAAGCGGCTCGAGCTGGAGGTGACGGAAACGGCGATGATGCAGGACCGCGAGCACGCCGCCGCCATCCTCGACGAGCTGTCGCGCATGGGCATCTCGGTCGCCGTGGACGATTTCGGTACCGGCTATTCCAACCTCTCCTATCTGGTCGATTTCCCGTTCAAGAAGCTGAAGATCGACCAGTCCTTCGTCCGCCGGCTGGAGACCGACGCCAATTCCGGTGCGGTGGTGTCGACCATCGTCGGCCTGTCGCGGGCGCTTGGCGTCCACACCATCGCCGAGGGCGTCGAGACCGAGAACCAGGCGACGCTGCTCAAGGCCGCCGGCTGCCAGGTCGCGCAGGGCTACCTGTTCGGCAAGCCCGGACCGCTGGACACGAGCGGCGAGACCGAGGAGCCCGAGCGGGTCGCCGCCGGCGCCCGCTGAGACGGGCGGCCGGTCGCCGGCCCGGCCGCTGCAATCACTCGCATCACTCCCCGGGCGCGATGCGCAGGATCTGCCCGTCGGATTCGTCGGTCGCGACGTAGAGCGCGCCGTCCGGGCCCTGCGCGACGTCGCGGATGCGCAGGCCCAGCGATTCGAGCAGCCGCTCCTCGTGGACGACCCGCTCGCCGTCGAGCTCCAGCCGCACCAGCGCCGTCGAGGCGAGGCCGCCGACGAACAGGTTGCCCTGCCAGGCGGGGAAGGCGTCGCCGGAATAGAACAGCATGCCCGACGGCGCGATCACCGGCGTCCAGCTGTAGATGGAGTCGACCATGCCTTCGGCCGTGGTCAGCCCGTCGCCGACGGTGAGGCCGGAATATTCGACCCCCAGCGTGACGATCGGCCAGCCGTAGTTGGCCCCCGGCGCGATGACGTTCAGCTCGTCGCCGCCGCGCGGGCCGTGCTCGATCTCCCACAGGACGCCGGTCTCGGGATGGAGCGCGGCCGCCTGCACGTTGCGCACGCCATAGGCCCAGATTTCCGGCAGGGCGCCGTCCCGGCCGACGAAGGGGTTATCCTCCGGCACGCCGCCGTCCGGCCGGATGCGCACGATCTTGCCGATATGCGTGCCAAGGTTCTGCGCCTCGCCGCGGTAGCGCGAGGACTGGCGGTCGCCGAGCGTGACGAACAGGTTGCCGTCGCGGTCGAAGACCAGGCGCGAGCCGAAATGGCCGGTGCTGTCGACCTTGGGCTGCTGGCGGAAGATCACCTCGACATCGCCGAGCCCCGCATTGCCGGCATCGAGCGTGCCGCGCGCGACCGCGGTGCCGTTGCCGCCGTCGCCGGCCTCGGAGAAGGAGAGATAGACGAGGCGGTTCGAGGCGAAGTCGGGATCGAGCGCGACGTCGAGCAGGCCGCCCTGGCCGCGCGCATCGACCTGCGGCACGCCGGCGAGCGGCTCCGACACCTCGCCCGCAGCCGAGACATGGCGCAGGCTGCCCGCCCGCTCGGTGACCAGCATGCCGCCGTCGGGAAGGAATGCGATCGCCCAGGGATGGGAAAGGCCGTCGGCCACGGTGGTGACGTGGATCGCGCCGGCGTCGGCGGTGTCGAAGGTCTCGTCCACCGCGCCCGCGGCGCAACCCGCCCCCATCAGCAGCATGGGAACCGTCGCGCCGAAAAGAATTGCCTGTCGAAACATTCGTCGAACCTTCCTGTCTTGATATCCGGATAAACCGGTGATCTAAGGCATCCTGCACTGAAACGTTGCATGCTCGCGAATTCGTGATGGCAGGAGAGAAGGTTGCTCGCCTGCCGTTCCTTGGCGGGTGCGACGCAGTGCCGGTTCGCATTTGTCTACAACCTTACCGTCAAGGCGTGCAGGGGGACGTTTCAGTTAACCTGCGTTTAATGACGCAGGGTTAACTTGACGGAATCGCACGGCAGCTCAGGCGCAGCCGTGCGAAAGGTGTGCGCGATTTCATTCCCGGCTCCGCGGTCGCGGGGCGGGGTTTCGGTGCAAAGCCTTGCGCAATGGGGGTGGCGGCGTGAGCACGGGTGGACAGACCATACACGCGACGGAGCGCCCCGAGCACTCCAACGGCCGGCCGGACGCGGCCACGACCGTCGTCCTGACCATGCGTCAGCTCGGCGTGCCGGGCCTGCCGCGCAACTACGAGCTGTTCTACGAGGCGGTGACGGCAGGCCGGCGCGACCTCGTCGACGCGCTGTCGGAGCTCGGCTCACGGCCGACCCAGAAGCAGCTCGACGAGATCGCCGCCCGCTTCCTTACCCGCGGCGACGAGGACGCGGTCGAGGAGGCGCACTCCAGGATCATCACCAAGCTCAGCGAGATCATCGGCCTGC
This sequence comes from Hyphomicrobiales bacterium, assembly GCA_022838525.1. Lineage (GTDB taxonomy): Bacteria > Pseudomonadota > Alphaproteobacteria > Rhizobiales > Rhizobiaceae > Aerobium. Next base: position 3,398 of record JALHFU010000120.1, read on the forward strand.
TCAAGAAGGAGCGGGCCTCGATGGAGACCTACGGCAAGATCCTCGGCGAGACGTCGAGCGGGCTCAGCGGCCCGCAGCCGCTGTCGCGCGAGTTCCTCGAGAAGATCATCTCCGTGACGGCGACGGCGACGAAGAGCTCGCTCGCCAGCCAGAACCAGATCGTGTCGTCGATCGGCGACAAGTCGGGCGAGCTGCAGAAGGTCAAGCTGCAGCTCGAGGAATACAAGCGGCTGGCCGAGACCGACGCGCTGACGCAGCTCGCCAACCGGCGCGCCTTCGACAAGGCGCTGGCCGCCATCTACGACAGCAACCGCAACGTCGTGTTCAGCGCGCTGATCCTCGCCGACATCGACCGCTTCAAGACGGTCAACGACCGCTTCGGCCATCCGATCGGCGACCGCATCATCCAGATCGTCGCCGGGCTGATCCGCTCGACCGTCAAGGACGACGCGCTCGTCGCGCGCACCGGCGGCGAGGAGTTCGCCATCATCCTCGAGGGATCGGGCGAGGACGCGACGTTCCGCATCGCCGAGGAGGTGCGCCAGGCGGTCATGGAAGCGCCGTTCGTCAACGTCGCCAAGGGCACGAATTACGGGCCGATCACCCTGTCGCTCGGCATCTGCATGGCGACGCAGGCACAGAACCCCGACGACCTCTACGCCAAGGCCGACCGCGCGCTCTACGCCTCGAAGTCGGCCGGCCGCAACCGCGCCTCGCGCTTCTCCTCGCTGTCGGAAGGCAGCTTCGTCAAGAACTGGCTGCTCTACCGCCGCGGCTGAGGCCGCCGTCGCGGGCGCGGCGTCACTTGCGCGGGCGCTGCTCGGCGATCAGCATCAGCCCGTGCGGGTCGACGATCGTCACCTTCTGGCGGCCGCTGCTGACGATGCCCTTCTCCTCCCACGCGCTCATCAGCCGGCTGACCGTGTGCAGCGTGGTGGCGGTCATCTCGGCGATGTCCTGGCGGGTGATGGGGAAGTCGATCTCGATGCCCTCGGGCGTCTTGCGCCCGGCCTGATGCGCCAGCCTGAGCAGGGCGTGCGCCACGCGCTGCTCGACCTGCGACGTCACCATCTCCAGCATGCGGGTGTGGGTGTCCTGCAGCCACTTGCCGATGGTGCGGTAGGTGCTCGCCCCGAAGCTCGGGAACCGCCGCGACAAATCCGCCCAGGCGCTGTTCGGCCACGCCACGACGACGCAGTCGACGGCGGCGACGGCCGTCGCGGGATAGGTGGTGCGGGCCATGGCCACGGCGAGGCCGAACATCTCGCCGGCATTGATGTAGCGCGAGATGATCTGCTCGCCCTCCGGCGTGACGCGCACGACGCGGACATGGCCGTCGAGCAGCAGGAAGAAGGAGGTCGCCTCCGTGCCCTGCTCGAAAACCACGCTGTCCCTGGGGTAGCGCGCCGAGCGGGCCTGCTCCAGCACCCGGTCGAGATCCTCGGGCTGCAACCCCTCGAAGGGAGGCAGGCCGGCGATCACGGAACGGTCGAGCATCGGCACGTGGTCTGCCTCCCTGCCGGGCCTGCGGGAAAGGCGGCAATCTCCCCCCGAAAGCGCCGAGAAACGAGCCTTGCGGCGCAACGCCGCGGCTGCTCTTGTACCCTTTGTTTGCGCCAGCGCAAATCTTAGATGCTGTGCGGCGACTATCTTCACGCCAACGGCAAAGGCCGTCCACAGACCGGAAGGAAAGCAATGATGAAGAAACTTGTGATGCTGGCCGCTGCCGCGGTCATTGCGATGGCTGGGGCCGCCGGCGCGGCCGAGCATGAGGTGAAGATGCTCAACAAGGGCGAGAAGGGTGCGATGGTGTTCGAGCCCGACTTCCTCAAGGTCGAGCCGGGCGACACGATCAAGTTCGTCGCCACCGACAAGGGCCACAACGCCGAGTCGATCAAGGGCATGCTGCCGGAAGGCGCAGCCACCTTCAAGGGCAAGATCAACGAGGAGATCGTCTACACGGTCGAGAAGGAAGGCGTCTACGGCATCAAGTGCACGCCGCACTACGCCATGGGCATGATCATGCTGGTCGTGGCCGGCGAGCCGGTCAACGCCGAGGAGGCCAAGGGCACCAAGCACCCGGGCAAGGCCAAGGACCATTTCGCCGCCCTGTTCGAGCAGATCGGACAGTAGCCGGCACAGACCGGTGGGGCGCGCCGGGGCGGGCGCGTCCTCGCCGGTCGTCGGGTCCCGCGTTTCGGAGGAAGAGGGATGAAGGCCGACCGGGCGAGCGAGGAGCTGTCGCGCACCGAGGACGACCTGCTGCGCAGCGAATACGAGCGCTGCCATCCGGACGACACGTTCGAGGCGCTCGTGCACCGCGCCGCCTTCTCGAAGGAAGACCGGCGCCTTCTCGAGGACTGGCGCGCGGCGATCCGCGCCCGCCTCGCCGCCGCCTCCCGCGGCTGACCGCATAGCTGACAAGCCGAAAGGCCCGGCGCCTGCGCGCCGGGCCTTTTCGCATCGGAGCATGCCGCATCGCCAACGGGCGGAAACGGCGTGCCACTCTCCGTTCTCCGATACGGAATCGGGGAATGCCGCTCTGGCCTTCCCCGCGATCCGTGCCGGACGATCAGGAAGCGGCTTCTTCCTCGGCCGGGGCCTCGGCGGCGGCGGCAGCCTCGGCGGCCTTGGCCGCGGCCTCCTCCTCGGCCTGCTTGGCGGCGGCCAGGCGCTCCTGCGCCTTCTTGCCGGGCACGCCCTTGGTCGGGTTGCTGCGGGCTTCGCGCGTCACGAGGCCGGCATCGGCGAGGAAGCGGGCGACGCGGTCGGTCGGCAGCGCGCCGTTCGACAGCCAGTGCTTGACGCGCTCCTCGTTGATCTTCACGCGCTCGCCGTCCTTGGGCAGCATCGGGTTCCACGCGCCGAGCTGCTCGATGAAGCGGCCGTCGCGCGGGCTGCGCACGTCGGCGACGACGATGTGGTAGTAGGGGCGCTTCTTGGAGCCAGCGCGGGCCAGACGGATTTTCAGAGCCATTCGATTTTCTCCTGTCGGAATGTGCGTCCTGTATTTCTGCCCGCGTCTCAGGACGAGCGGGCGACGAGATCGGCGTTCTTCTCTCCCGCGGCGATCGCCTCGTGGTGGCGGATGACGTGCGGGATGATGAAGCTCAGGTATTTTTCGGTGAAATCGGGATTGAAGCGGGCGTCCTCGGCCAGCCGGCGCAGCCGCGCGATCTGCTCGGCCTCGCGCGTCAGGTCCGCCGGCGGCAGGCCGTGCTCGGCCTTGAGCCGGCTCACCGTCTCGGTGCAGCGGAAGCGCTCGGCGAGCATGTAGATGATGGCGGCGTCGATGTTGTCGATCGAGGCCCTCAAGTCGCGCAGCAGCACGCGCGCGCGCTGAACGTCGTCGTCTTCCGTCGTCATCTTCGCTCCCTCACTTCTTCTTCGGGAAACCGGGCAGGCCGGGCAGCTTCGGCGCGCCGGGCAGGCCCGGCAGGCCGCCGCCGAGGCCGGGCATGCCGCCCGGAAGCCCCTTGGGCATCCCCCCGCCGAAGCCCGCGGCCTCGGCCTGCTTCTGCAGCGCCTCGAGCTGCTTGGGGTCCATCTTCGACAGGTCCGGCATGCCGCCCATGCCGCCGAGGCCGCCCAGCCCCATCTTCGAGGCCAGCCCGCCCATGGCCGCGCGCATCATGCCGCCGCCCTTGCCCTTGCCGCCCATGGCCTTCATCATGTCGGCCATCTGGCGGTGCATCTTCAGGAGCTTGTTGATCTGCGCCGCATCGGTGCCCGAGCCGGCGGCGATGCGCTTCTTGCGCGAGTGCTTCAAGAGGTCGGGATTGGCGCGCTCCGCCTTGGTCATCGACTGGATGATGGCGATCTGGCGCGCGAACATCCTGTCGTCGAAGCCGGCGGCGGCGAGCTGGTCCTTCATCTTGCCCATGCCGGGCATCATGCCCATGATGCCGCCCATGCCGCCCATCTTCTGCATCTGGCGAAGCTGGTCGGCGAGGTCGTTCAGGTCGAACTTGCCGGCCTGCATCTTCTTCGCCATCGCCGCGGCCTTCTCCGCGTCGATGGTCTCGGCCGCCTTCTCGACCAGCGAGACGATGTCGCCCATGCCGAGGATGCGGTCGGCGATGCGCTTGGGGTGGAACTCCTCCAGCGCATCCATCTTCTCGCCGGTGCCGATGAGCTTGACCGGCCGGCCGGTGACGGCGCGCATGGAAAGGGCCGCGCCGCCGCGCCCGTCGCCGTCCATGCGGGTGAGCACGAGGCCGGTGACGCCGACGCGCTCGTTGAAGTTGCGGGCGAGGTTGACCGCGTCCTGGCCGGTGAGCGCATCGGCGACGAGCAGGATCTCGTGCGGGTTCGACGCGGCCTTGATCTCGGCCATCTCGGCCATCAGCGGCTCGTCGATATGGGTGCGGCCGGCGGTGTCGAGGATGACGACGTCGTGGCCGCCGAGCTTCGCCGCCTGCACGGCGCGGCGGGCGATCTCGACCGGGGTCTGGCCGGCGACGACGGGCAGCGTGGCGACGCCGGTCTGCTCGCCGAGCTGGCGAAGCTGCTCCTGCGCGGCCGGGCGGCGCGTGTCGAGCGAGGCCATCAGGACCTTCTTGCCCTGGCGGTCGGTCAGCCGCTTGGCGATCTTGGCGGTGGTGGTGGTCTTGCCGGAGCCCTGGAGGCCGACCATCATGACGACGACCGGGGCCGGCGCGTTCAGGTCGACGGTCTGGCCTTCCGCGCCCAGCATGGCGACCAGCTCGTCATGGACGATCTTGACGACCATCTGGCCGGGCTTGATCGACTTCAGCACCTCGGCGCCGACGGCCTTCTCGCGCACACGGTCGACGAAGGAGCGGACGACCTCGAGCGCCACGTCGGCCTCGATCAGCGCGCGGCGCACCTCGCGCAGCGCCGCCGACACGTCGGCTTCCGACAGCGCGCCGCGGCCGGTAAGGCCGTTCAATATGGAACCGAGGCGTTCCTGAAGTGATTCAAACATCCGCTTTTCCCGTTCCCTGACGAATTGCGCTCGCCAGAGAGGTAATGGCTCAGCGCCCGGATGCAAAACCCCAAAACCGAAAAGCACCTGGGGGCGCATCGCGCTGCCGGGTGTTGACCTCCGGGATCGTCGTCTTCATCGTGAGACGCGCCCCGGTCGGCGGCTCGGAGTTGTCACTCGTCGCTGATTTCCCGCGTCCTAGACAGGAAAAACCGCCCGGAGTCAAGCTTTGCCGGGCGCACGGCCCCGCCCGAGGCCATGACATCGACATTTTCTCGCGCCACTGCGCCTTCGGTAAGACGGCGGCAAGATCGCGGCGCTATCTACCGGGTAAAGGCGGCATCCGTGCGGATCAACCTTTCGTCAGGCGGGTGACAAGGCGGCCCGCGATTGGCAGAATTCCGCCCGAAGGGGCGGAATCGGGCAACGAGGAGAGAGGAATGGCAGCAGGTTTGAAAGGCGGAATTCTCGGCGCGGCGCTTGTGGCGCTCTGCCTTTCCGGCGGCGCGGCGCAGGCCGCCGCGTGCGGCAACAACGGCGCGGGCTTCGAGACGTGGAAGACGAACTTCGCCAACGAGGCGAAGGCCGCCGGCGTCAAGAGGGGCGGCCTTTCGGCCCTGGCCAGCGCGCAATACGCCTCGGCGACCATCAAGGCCGACCGCGCCGTCAAGAAGGCGTTCAGCGGCTCGGTGGAATCCTTCATGCAGCGCCGCGGCGCCTCGACGATCATTTCCAAGGGCCGCTCGCTGAAGAAGTCGAATGCGGGGCTCTTCAACCAGATCGAGCGGCAATACGGCGTGCCGCCGGGGGTGCTGCTCGCCATCTGGGGCATGGAGACGGGCTTCGGCTCCTATATGGGCAAGCAGAACACCATCTCGGCCATCGTGACGCTCGCCTATGACTGCCGCCGCCCGGACTTCTTCAAGCCGCACGCCATCGCCGCGCTGAAGCTGGTCGACAGCGGCGCGCTCACCGCGAGCTCGGTCGGCGCCATGCATGGCGAGATCGGCCACACCCAGTTCCTGCCCGGCAACGTCCTGAAATACGGCGTGGGCAACCGGAACCTGCGCGACCGCGAGACGGCGCTGATCTCCACAGCCAATTTCCTCCGGGCGCACGGCTGGAAGCCCGGTGCGAGCTACGAGGCCAATATGGGCGCGATCGCGGGCTGGAACGCCGCCCGGGTCTACCAGCAGGCCATCGCCATCATGGCCCGGGAGATCGACAAGTGATGCGGGCCTGAGGCCGAAAGCAAAAGGGCTGCCTTCGGGCAGCCCTTTTCGTTTCGCCGTGCGGCCTTCGATCAGACGTTGCGCTTCCTCGACGCCAGCGTGCGCAGCCGGAGCGCGTTGAGGCGGATGAAGCCTTCGGCGTCCTTCTGGTCGTAAGCGCCGCGGTCGTCCTCGAAGGTGACGAGCGCGTCGGAATAGAGCGACTTCGGCGAGCGGCGGCCGGTGACGATGACGTTGCCCTTGTAGAGCTTCAGCCGCACCTCGCCCTCGACGTCCTCCTGGCTCCTGTCGATCAGCGCCTGCAGCATCTCGCGCTCGGGCGAGAACCAGAAGCCGTTGTAGATGAGCTCGGCATAGCGCGGCATCAGCTCGTCCTTGAGGTGCGCGGCGCCGCGGTCGAGCGTGATCGACTCGATGGCGCGGTGCGCCTGCAACAGGATGGTGCCGCCGGGCGTCTCGTAGACGCCGCGCGACTTCATGCCGACGAAGCGGTTCTCGACCAGGTCGATGCGGCCGATGCCGTTGTCGCGGCCGAGGTCGTTGAGCGCGGCGAGCAGGGCGGCCGGCGACAGGCGCT
>JALHFU010000120.1:10182-12177 GCA_022838525.1 Hyphomicrobiales bacterium
GAGAACGGCGCCTCGCCCTTCTTGTCCTTGGCCACCGGGATCTGGTGCTTCTCGGCGAAGTCGAGCAGGTCGGTGCGCGACTTGAACTCCCAGTCGCGCCACGGCGCGATCACCTTGATGTCGGGGTTGAGCGCGTAGGCCGACAGCTCGAAGCGGACCTGATCGTTGCCCTTGCCGGTGGCGCCATGGGCGATCGCGTCGGCGCCGGTCTCGGCGGCGATCTCGACCAGCCGCTTGGAGATCAGCGGCCGGGCGATGGAGGTGCCCAGCAGATAGAGCCCCTCATACTGGGCGTTGGCGCGGAACATCGGGAAGACGAAGTCGCGCACGAACTCCTCGCGCACGTCCTCGATGTAGATTTCCTTGATGCCGAGCATCTCGGCCTTCTGGCGCGCCGGCTCGAGCTCGCCGCCCTGGCCGAGATCGGCGGTGAAGGTGACGACCTCCGCGCCGAGCTCGGTCTGCAGCCACTTCAGGATGATGGAGGTGTCCAGTCCGCCCGAATAGGCCAGAACCACCTTCTTGACGTCTTTCCACTTGGCCATGTCTTCCCCGTTTCGCGCCGGCGGCCCTGCCGCCCGTTCAGGATCTGCGGCCGCGCCGCCCCTCAGGATCGGCGGCTCTTTTAGCAGGAATGCCGGGCCGGGCAAGGGAGTGCGGCTGCACGGCTGCCGTGCGCGGATGCGCGCCAGAGGCGGTCGTCCCAACCTCCCATCCGGCCGGTCATGCGTTTGTGAAGGCCGCCGGCCTTGTCCGTGCGGCATTCGGCGGTAGGATCGCCGTTCACCGAACGCATCACCGATTCTGGGGGAAATGCTTGCCGACAGCTTCCGGTAAAGCGCCGCGCGCCCGGGGCGCGGCCCGAACGACCGCTCTTCTGCGCACCGCCATTTCCGCCCTCGGCCTCGTCCTCGCCGCCCAGCCGGCGCTGGCGCAGGCGACGGACCGCTGGGCGGCCGACGAGGTCGAGGCGCGCGCGACGCTGCCCGCGCCGCAGGGCGAGACGGCGGTGACGCAGGCCGCGCTTTCCTGCGCGGCGCAGCGCTGGAGCCTGCACCTGACCCTTGCCGGCACCGTCCCGGACGGCAACGCCGCCGCCACGCTCGACGTCGACGGCCGTGTCTTCGAGACCAGGGCGGCTGCCGCGGACGGCGGCGTCCGGATCGCCGTGCCGCGCGCGGCCATAGAGCCGCTCAAGGCGGGCCTGCGGGCGAGGATTGGCGCCGGCGGCGCATTCGAGGCGGCGATCGGCAGCGCGGCGTTCCCGCTGCGCGGCTCGCGCATCGCGATCACGGCGGCTCAGGACCGCTGCAGCTTGCGCGACATGTCGGCCTACACGCCGGTGACGTTCACGCCCTACACCTCCTACACGAACCTCGCGCGCACGCTGCGGCGGGATGACATCGCCGCCTTCAAGCTCTCGACGGCCTCGGAGCCGGAGCTCACCGCGGCGATGGCCGAGTTCGACGGCGGCCGGCGGGTGCTGTTCACGCGGCTGTGCGGCTCGTCGTGGTACTACGGCGCGTCGGGCTGCAACATCACCGGCTTCGCGCCGGACGCGGGCGGGGAAGGCGACGGCGGCGAAGGCTGGCGCGCGGTCTACGACACCGAGAACGTCCACCTCCACACCGACCCCAAGGCGGTGACCGACGGCTGGCCCGACATCGTGACCCTGCCGGCGCGCCCAAGGGGGGGCGGGACTGCCGGCCCCGGCCTGATCTGGCGCTGGGACGGCAAGGCCTACGCGCTCAAGGGCGAGCTGCCGGAGGACGAGGAAGAGGACGTGACGGCCGAAGCGGCGCAGGAATAGAGGCGGGGCGCTTCGGTTCGTGGCGGCCGGCGTCCCTCGCCTGCCTGCCAGCATCCTCTCCCGCTGAACGGCCGGCAACCGCCCATGGCGGGACGCCGCCGCTGCGTCATCCCGGCCGACCGAGCGAAGCGAGGGAGAGCCGGGACCCATTGAGCAGCGCGGCCGGGTTCAAGGCTTGCGATACG
>JALHFU010000339.1:0-1949 GCA_022838525.1 Hyphomicrobiales bacterium
GGCGCCGGCCGCTTCGAATGGCGCGCGCCGACGCACTTCCCCAACCAGTCACAAGGAGACTGACAATGCCTGCCAATATCTTTGAGCCGACCGCCAACGGTTATGCCGGCCGCGCCCGGCACTTCGGATTCGACGAGGCGATCGTGCTCGTCGTCACCGAGACGAGCAGCATCGAGAACGCGCCGCACTATCGCATCCACCTCGACGACGAAAACGGCCCCGACGTCGGCGGTGCCTGGAAACGTGTCGGCGAACGAGCCGGAGAGTACATCGCCCTGGAGATCGACAGCCCGCTCTTTTCAGAGCTGTTTCGTCCGGCGCTCTTCCAGGCCGACGACGAGGGGCGCACCTTCCGGCTGGTCTGGAAACGTCTACGGCCGCGCGAGGAACGGGACTGACCGATGCTTTTCCCGGTCACCCTTTTGTTCGCGGGAAAGCCGTCTCACCCCTTCGTCCCGCTCGTCGACCGGACGGCCGGCGCGCGCAGCGAAGGTCCAGGGCGGCCATCGGCCGGCGCTTGCGCCTTGCCCTTGACCGAAGCGAGCACGCTGGCAGGCTGGCGTCGTAGCGGAGACAGGATGGCGTCACATTGCGCCATTCTGCTGCTGGCCGCTGCGCTCGCCTGCTGCGCCGGAACGGGTAGCGCGGTCGCACAATCCGCGCCGACCGCAGTCCCGGCCGTCGCCGATCCCTATGCCGAGCATATCGCCGAGGCGGCGAAGCGCTTCGCCATTCCCGCGCGCTGGATACGCGCGGTCATGGCCGCCGAAAGCACCGGCGATCGGGCCGCCCTTTCGCCGAAAGGTGCGATGGGGCTGATGCAGATCATGCCCGCGACATGGAGCGAACTACGCGCCAGGCATCGTCTCGGAAACGATCCCTGGTTGCCGCGCGACAATGTCCTCGCCGGCGCGGCCTATCTGCGCGAGATGCACGACCGTTACGGCACGATCAAGGGCATGCTGGCCGCCTACAATGCCGGTCCCGCGCGCTACGACGAGCATCTGGCGCGCGGCCGTAGGCTGCCCACCGAGACCGTCGATTACATCGCTAAGATCATGCCGATGATCGACGGAAAGGTCGCCATCGCGCCGGCGGGCGGCAAACGCTCGCGCCCGTCATGGTCGCGCGCGCCGCTCTTTGCCGGACGCTCGAACGTCCAACAAGTGGACGATCCGGCGACCGCCGATCTTCCTTCCGACCGTCCACCCGACACGCGCACCATCGTCGATCTTTCGGCGCTCGTGCCGCCATCCGATGGCCTGTTCGTGCGGACGCCGGAGGCGGAAGGAGCGCGGCGATGATTGTCGTAGGTTTTCGCATCCCTGCGGGCGCTGTTGTATTGATCGCGGTATTGTGCGGGAGAGCGGAAGCAACAACCGAGGTAAGGCAAGATAAAAAGCCGCACATCGCGGCTATGTCGGTCGGTTGTTTTAATTTGTGCTTTCCAGATTTCTTGCACATCGCGCTTTCGTGCCGCGATGTGTGGCCCTTCAGTTTATCGCGCGATTTCAACGGAAACCGCACATCTCAGGTTTTTCAGCCATGAGCCGCGACGACGATTTCCGCGTCCGGCCGGGCCGCATCCGCTCCCCGAAGGCGCAGCGCGCCTTGCCCTTCGTCGCCCAGGCGCTCGCCGCCGCGCAGAAGGCCGGCGGCCGCGTCTCGCGATCCGGCAAGATCACGTCGGGGCGCGGGCCGCACTTCGCACGCGGCCGTGTGGCGGCCATCCGCGCCAACCGCATCATCACCAGCCGCACGCGCTTCTGCACCGTCAAGGCGCTCGTCGTGCGCAACAGGGGCGAGCGCGGCCCGCTCGCCCGGCATCTCAACTACCTGCGCCGGGAGGGCGTCACCCGCGACGGCGAGCGCGCCAGGATGTTCGGCGCCGAGACCGACGACGCCGACGCGAAAGCGTTCACCGAACGCGGCAAGGACGACCGGCATCA
>JALHFU010000121.1:0-10146 GCA_022838525.1 Hyphomicrobiales bacterium
GGCGTCGAGAACGTCGAATACGAGGCCCGGCGCAAGATCGCGGCCGAGGAGAAGGAGGCCATCGGCCGCGCCGCCGCGCGCATGATCCCCGACGGCGCCTCGCTCTTCGTCAACATCGGCACCACCACCGAGGCGGTGGCCAATGCGCTGCTCGACCGCAAGGGGTTGATGGTGATCACCAACAACATCAACGTGGCCAACAGGATGCGGGTGTTCCCGCAGACCGAGGTGGTGATCGCGGGCGGGGTTGTGCGCGGCTCGGACGGCGGCATCGTCGGCGAGGCGGCGGTGGACTTCATCCGCCAGTTCAAGGTCGACTATGCGGTGATCGGGGTGTCGGCGATCGACCATGACGGGGCGCTGCTCGATTTCGACTATCGCGAGGTGAAGGTGGCGCAGGCGATCATGGCCAACGCCCGCCATGTGATCCTGGTGGCGGACGCGACCAAGTTCGAGCGCACGGCGCCGGTGCGCATCGGGCATCTGTCGCAGGTCAACACCTTCATCACCGACACCTGCCGCCACGACACCGTGCGCACCATCTGCCGCGACGCCGAGGTGCAACTGATTGAAACTTCACGCGGATAGAAGACGTGATCGGCACTTCATCTGTTTTCGTTTGACATTCGTTAGAATTGCGAAATAATTCCTTCGCGCTTTCGAAAACCGGCAACACAACAACGCGCCGGTGCGGCAGCGCGGGAGGATCGTGTGAGCGGCACCCCGATTCATGACGTCTTCGTCATCGGCGGCGGCATCAACGGCTGCGGCATCGCCCGCGACGCCGTCGGCAGGAGATACTCGGTCTGTCTCGCGGAAATGGGCGACCTCGCCAGCGGCACCTCGTCCGGCTCGACCAAGCTGATCCATGGCGGCCTGCGCTATCTCGAACATTACGAGTTCCGCCTCGTGCGCGAATCGCTGATGGAGCGCGAGGTCCTGTGGCGCAACGCGCCGCACATCGTGCACCCGATGCGCTTCGTGCTGCCCCACCACGAGGGGCTGCGCCCCGCATGGCTCCTGCGCCTCGGCCTCTTCCTCTACGACCATATCGGCGGCCGCAAATTGCTGCCGAAGACGCGCACCCTCGACATGCGCCGCGACCCGGCCGGCAAGCCCCTGAAGAAACTGTTCTCCCGGGCGTTCGAATATTCGGACTGCTGGGTGGACGATGCCCGCTTCGTGGTGCTCAACGCCCGCGACGCCGCCGACCGCGGCGCAACGATCGTCACGCGCATGCGCGTCGCCAGCGCCCGCCGCGAAAGCGGCCACTGGCTGGTCGGGCTCGAGGACACGCGCGGCGACAGGCGGCGCGAGGTGAGGGCCCGGCTCCTCGTCAACGCCGCCGGCCCGTGGATCGACCACGTGCTGGCCGACGCGCTCGGCCGGAACGATGTCCACAACGTGCGCCTGGTCCAGGGCAGCCACATCGTCGTGCGCCGCAAATACGACGACCCGCGCGCCTACTTCTTCCAGAACGCCGACGGCCGCATCGTCTTCGCCATCCCCTACGAGGACGATTTCACCCTGATCGGCACCACCGACCGCGACTATGACGGCGACCCGAAGGAGGCCCGCATCGGCGATGCGGAGATCGACTATCTGTGTGCTGCCGCGAGCGAATATTTTGCCGAGCCGGTGCGGCGCGAGGACATCGTCTGGACCTATTCGGCGGTGCGCCCGCTCTACGACGACGGCGCCTCGAAGGCGCAGGAGGCCACCCGCGATTACGTGCTGAAGGTGGAGGGCGGCGAGGACGAGGCCAAGCTCGTCAACGTCTTCGGCGGCAAGATCACCACCTATCGCCGGCTTTCCGAGCACGTGCTGGAGAAGATCGAGGCCGCGCTCGGCGCGAAGGGGCCGCGCTGGACCACCGACGCGCCGCTGCCGGGCGGCGAATTCCCGGTCGAGGGCTTCGACGCCGAGCTGGCGCGGCTGCGGCGCGATTTCCCGTTTCTCGCGCCCGTCCACGCCCGCCGTCTGCTGCGGCTTTACGGCACGCGCGCGCGCTCCATATTGGCAGATGCGACGTCGCCGGACGATCTCGGCCGCCGCTTCGGCGCCGACCTCCACGAGGCGGAGGTGCACTATCTGATCGACAGGGAATGGGCGCGCACGGCCGCAGACGTGCTGTGGCGCCGCACCAAGCTCGGCCTGAGGCTCGATGCCGGGGAGGCGGCCGCGCTGGAGGAATACATGCAGGGCAAGGCGGAACGCGGAAGGAACGAAGCGGCGGAGTAGGCCGCCGCGGCAACAAGAAGACGGATCGCCGTCGGCGCGTCACGAAGGGCGCGCGGCGATCCGGGAAGGCAGGGAGCCGGGAGGAGGCGACATGCTGGAACTGAGGAACGTCACCAAGGTCGTGGGCGCGGAGACGCATATCGACGGCGTGTCGCTGGCGCTCGCCCACGGCTCGCTCAACGTCCTCCTCGGCCCCACCCTTTCCGGCAAGACGACGCTGATGCGGCTGATGGCCGGGCTCGACCGGCCGACCGCGGGTTCCGTGGTCTTCGACGGTGCCGACGTGACCGGCGTGCCGGTGCAGAAGCGCAACGTCGCCATGGTCTACCAGCAGTTCATCAACTATCCGGCGATGACGGTCTACGAGAACATCGCCTCGCCGCTCCGCGTCGCGGGCGCCGACCCCGCGACGGTGAAGCGCGAGGTCGGCCGCGCCGCCGAGCTGCTGCGGCTGACCCCCTATCTCGACCGCCTGCCGCTCAACCTCTCCGGCGGCCAGCAGCAGCGCACGGCGCTCGCCCGCGCCATCGTCAAGAAGGCGGGGCTGGTGCTGCTCGACGAGCCGCTCGCCAATCTCGACTACAAGCTGCGCGAGGAGCTGCGCGCCGAGCTGCCGAAAATCTTCTCCGAGTCGGGCGCGATCTTCGTCTACGCCACCACCGAGCCCTCAGAGGCCCTGCTGCTCGGCGGCTTCACGGCGACGCTGAGCGAAGGCCGTGTCACCCAGTTCGGCCCGACGGTCGAGGTGTTCCGCCGTCCGGCCGACCTGATCACGGCGAAGACCTTCGCCGATCCGCCGCTCAACACCATTGCGCTGCGCAAGAAGGGCGCGGCGTTCGAGCTCGACGGCGGCGTCCGCCTGCCGGTGCCGGCGGGCCTCGCCGGCGCGCCCGACGGGCCCTATGTGGTCGGCTTCCAGCCGCATCACCTGTCCCTGCAGCGGGCGTCGGCCGCCGCGGTGCCCGTCACGGCCAAGGTCACGGTCACCGAGATCACCGGCTCGGAGAGCTTCGTGCATCTCGCCTTCGCCGATGCGCGCTGGGTGATGCTGACGCCGGGCATCCACCATTTCGATCCGGACGAGACGATCGAGGTGTTCGTCGATCCGCGCCATCTGATGGCGTTCGACGAGGCCGGCCGCGCCGTGCGCCCGGCCGAAGGGCTGGCGGCATAGGGGAGGGCGGGAGAATGGCGCGCATCGACCTCGACCACATCCGCCACGCCTACGGCGACGCCCCGAAATCGGAGGCCGACTATGCGCTGAAGGAGGTTTCCCACACCTTCGAGGACGGCGGCGCCTATGCGCTGCTCGGCCCCTCGGGCTGCGGCAAGACCACGCTGCTCAACATCATCTCCGGCCTGATCCACGCGTCGGAAGGGCGGCTGCTCTTCGACGGCGAGGACGTGACGGCGCTTTCGACGCAGGAGCGCAACATCGCGCAGGTGTTCCAGTTTCCGGTCGTCTACGACACCATGACCGTCTACGACAATCTCGCCTTCCCGCTCAGGAACCGCCGCGTGCCCGAGGCCGACGTCGACCGCAAGGTGCGCGAGACGCTGGAGATGATCGATCTCGCCGCGCTTGCCGGCAGGCGGGCGCGGGGGCTGACCGCCGACCAGAAGCAGAAGATCTCGCTCGGCCGCGGCCTCGTGCGCTCCGACGTCAACGCCATCCTGTTCGACGAGCCGCTGACCGTCATCGATCCGCACATGAAATGGATGCTGCGCTCGCAGCTCAAGCAGCTCCACCGCCGTTTCGGCTTCACCATGGTCTACGTCACCCACGACCAGACCGAGGCGCTGACCTTCGCCGACCGCGTCGTCGTCATGTATGACGGCGAGATCGTCCAGATCGGCACGCCGGACGAGCTGTTCGAGCGGCCGCGCCACACCTTCGTCGGCTACTTCATCGGCTCGCCCGGCATGAACGTGCTGCCCGTCGCCGTCGCGGGCGACGAGGCGCGGATCGGCGGCCGCGTCGTCCGCCTTCCCGGCAGGCCGCGGGGCGCGCTCGACGGCGCGGTGGAGCTCGGCATCCGCCCCGAATTCGTCCGGCTCGGCCGCGAGGGCATGCCGGTCTCGATCGCCAAGGTCGAGGACATCGGCCGGCGCAAGATCGTGCGCGCCAGCCTCGAGGGCCGCGAGATCGCGGTGATCGCCGGCGAGGACGAGGAGATACCGGCCGACCCGCACGTGGTGTTCGATCCCGCCGGCATCAACCTCTATGCCGGGTCGTGGCGCGTGGAGCTGGAGGGCTAGGCCATGAAGACCTGGAACAACAGGGCCTGGTTCATGGTGCTGCCGGTGCTGCTTCTGGTGCTGTTCTCGGCCGCGATCCCGCTGATGACGGTGGTCAACTATTCGGTGCAGGACACGTTCGGCAACAACGTCTTCTTCTGGGCCGGCACCGAGTGGTACGAGCAGATCCTCAACTCGCGCCGCTTCTGGGACGCGATGGGCCGCAACCTCGCCTTCTCCTTCACCGTGCTGGCCATCGAGATTCCGCTCGGCATCTTCATCGCGCTCAACATGCCGAGGAAGGGCTGGGGCGTGCCGGTCTGCCTGGTGCTGATGGCGCTGCCGCTCCTGATCCCTTGGAACGTGGTCGGCACCATCTGGCAGGTCTTCGGCCGCATCGACATCGGCCTGCTCGGCCGCGCGCTGGCGGCGCTCGGCATCGACTACAACTATGTCCGCGATCCCGTCGACGCCTGGATCACCGTCGTGCTGATGGATGTGTGGCACTGGACCAGCCTCGTCGTGCTGCTCTGCTATGCCGGCCTCGTCTCGATCCCCGACGCCTACTACCAGGCGGCCAAGATCGACGGCGCCTCGCGTTGGGCCGTCTTCCGCTACATCCAGCTTCCCAAGATGAAGCGGGTGCTGACCATCGCCATCCTGCTGCGCTTCATGGACAGTTTCATGATCTACACCGAGCCCTTCGTGGTGACGGGCGGCGGCCCCGGCAACTCGACCACGTTCCTGTCGATCGACCTCGTCAAGATGGCGATCGGCCAGTTCGACCTCGGGCCGGCGGCGGCGATGTCGATCATCTACTTCCTGATCATCCTCGCCCTGTCATGGGTGTTCTACACCGTCATGACCAGCTACGACGCGGAGCGCTGACATGGCCGAGGCGAAGGACACCGCAGTGACCATGCGCAGCGGCGGGATCGCATCCGCGCCCGCCCGCCGGGCGGGCGACGCCGCGCTTCAGCGCCGCATGCGCCGCCGCGGCGGCGAGGCGCGCTTCTCGTGGCTGGTGCCGACCCTCTACATCGTCTTCCTGATGCTGCCGATCTACTGGCTCGTCAACATGAGCTTCAAGACCAATGCGGAGATCACCGGCGTCTTCTCGCTGTGGCCGCAGAACCCGACGCTGCGCAACTACCGCGTCATCTTCACCGACTATTCCTGGTATTCGGGCTACATCAACTCGATCATCTACGTGGTGATGAACACGGCGATGTCGGTGCTGGTGGCGCTGCCGGCGGCCTACGCCTTCTCGCGCTACCGCTTCCTCGGCGACAAGCACCTGTTCTTCTGGCTGCTCACCAACCGCATGGCGCCGCCGGCGGTGTTCGCGCTGCCCTTCTTCCAGCTCTATTCGGCCTTCGGCCTGATCGACACCCATATCGCGGTGGCGCTGGCGCACTGCCTGTTCAACGTGCCGCTGGCGGTGTGGATTCTGGAGGGCTTCATGTCGGGCGTGCCCAAGGAGATCGACGAGACCGCCTATGTCGACGGCTACTCGTTCCCGCGCTTCTTCCTGAAGATCTTCATGCCGCTGATCGCGAGCGGCATCGGCGTCGCCGCCTTCTTCTGCTTCATGTTCTCGTGGGTGGAACTGCTGATCGCGCGCACGCTGACCACCACCGCCGCCAAGCCCATCGCCGCAACGATGACGCGCACGGTCTCGGCCTCGGGCCTCGACTGGGGCGTGCTGGCGGCGGCCGGCGTGCTGACCATCATCCCCGGCGCACTCGTGATCTGGTTCGTGCGCAACTACATCGCCAAGGGCTTCGCCCTGGGCCGGGTTTAGGAAGGAGGCCGCCGATGAACCTTTCGTGGATGGCGTGGACCTGGCCGACGGCCGCCTTCTTCGGCGCGATCTTCCTCATGCTCGCCGGCATGGCCGCGTGGGAATATTTTTCGCCGGGCGGCAATCCGCGCGTCGGCGTGCTGCGCTTCGAGACGACGCGCGGCGACCGCCTGTTCGTTTCGCTGCTCGGCAGCGCCTTCATCCATCTCGCTTGGCTGGGCCTCGTCGGGCCCAGCCTGTGGTGGGCTCTCGCCCTTTCGGTCGTCTACGCCATCGGCGTGTTTCGATACGTCTAGGTCGGGAAAGTGTCGGAGCGGCCGCGTGCCGGCGGCCGCTCCGGATCGCAATCACAACTCTTGAGGGAGGAGACTCATGCGACGGCAAATTCTAGCATCGACGACTGCGGTCGTTCTACTTCTCGGGACCATGCCGGCCTTCGCCGACATGGATGCCGCCCGCGCATTCCTCGACGCCGAAATCGGCGACCTCTCCGCGCTCGACCGCGCGGGGCAGGAGGCCGAGATGCAATGGTTCATCGACGCGGCCCAGCCCTTCCGGGGCATGGACATCAAGGTCGTGTCGGAGACCATCACCACCCACGAATACGAGGCGCGGGTGCTGGCGCCCGCCTTCTCGAAGATCACCGGCATCAACATCACCCACGACCTGATCGGCGAGGGCGACGTGGTGGAGAAGCTGCAGACGCAGATGCAGTCGGGCGAGAACATCTACGACGCCTACATCAACGATTCGGACCTGATCGGCACCCACTGGCGCTACCAGCAGGTGCGCAACTTGACCGACTGGATGGCGAACGAGGGCGCCGACGTCACCAACCCCGACATCGACATCGACGACTTCATCGGCAAGTCGTTCACCACCGCGCCCGACGGCAAGCTCTACCAGCTTCCCGACCAGCAGTTCGCCAACCTCTACTGGTTCCGCTACGACTGGTTCAACGACGAGGCGATCAGGGCGGAGTTCAAGGAGAAGTACGGCTACGACCTCGGCGTGCCGGTCAACTGGTCGGCCTATGAGGACATCGCCGAGTTCTTCACCGGCCGGGAGATCGACGGCCGCCGCGTCTACGGCCACATGGACTACGGCAAGAAGGACCCGTCGCTTGGCTGGCGCTTCACCGACGCGTGGCTGTCGATGGCCGGCAACGGCGACCTCGGCATCCCCAACGGCGTGCCGGTCGACGAATGGGGCATCCGGGTGGACGAGAACTCGCGGCCCGTCGGCTCCTGCGTGGCGCGCGGCGGCGACACCAACGGCCCGGCGGCGGTCTATTCCATCGAGAAATATCTCGAATGGCTCAACGCCTACGCCCCGCCGGAAGCGCAGGGCATGACCTTCTCCGAGTCCGGTCCGGTGCCGGCGCAGGGCGGCATCGCCCAGCAGATCTTCTGGTACACCGCCTTCACCGCCGACATGGTCGGCGACGGCGCGCAGGCCGTGCTCAACGAGGACGGCACGCCCAAGTGGCGCATGGCGCCCAGCCCGCACGGCGTCTACTGGAAGGAGGGCATGAAGCTCGGCTATCAGGACGCGGGCTCGTGGACGCTGATGAAGTCCACGCCCGACGACCGCGCCAAGGCCGCCTGGCTCTACGCGCAGTTCGTCACCTCGAAGACCGTGGACGTGAAGAAGAGCCATGTCGGCCTGACCTTCATCCGCCAGTCGACGCTCGACCACGAGAGCTTCACCGAGCGCGCGCCCAAGCTCGGCGGGCTGATCGAGTTCTACCGCTCGCCGGCCCGCCTGCAATGGTCGCCGACCGGCACCAACGTGCCCGACTATCCGCGCCTCGCCCAGCTGTGGTGGCAGCATATCGGCGACGCCTCCTCGGGCGCCAAGACCGCGCAGGAGGCGATGGACGCGCTGTGCGCCGAGCAGGAGCAGGTGATGCAGCGCATCGAGCGCTCGGGCGTGCAGGGCGACATCGGCCCGCTGCTCGGCGAGGAGAAGACGCTGGAGGAGTGGAACGCGACCGCGGTCGCGGCTGGCCATCTCGCGCCGCAGCTCAAGATCGAGAACGAGAAGGAGCAGCCGATCACCGTCGACTATGACGAGCTGGTGAAGAGCTGGAGCAACTGAGCGCAGGCGCGGCGAGCCCGCCGATGCAAGGCGAGAGGGGCGGCCCGGGCCGCCCCTTTTCGTTGCAGCCATCGCGTGCGCGGCGCGCCGGATATGGTTAGCGATTTGTTAAGCAAACCCGGGGAAACATCCGCTCGAGGATGCCCGCAACGCCTCTGCCGCAGCCGCGGCGCCGGGATGCGTCGACGGGCTGATTTCGGGCGCGAACGCTTGCAAGCGCAGGCGTTGCGCGCACGCAGGCGCGGGAAACGGGGCCGGCCGGCTCCGGATGCATGATGCGCTTCCCGCGCTCCGGCTCCTCGGGCGAGTCATGTTCATACCCGTTTCACCTCCGCCCGGACCTCCGGCGAAGGACGCCGCGACGGTGCGTCCCTCGCACTGCCGGCGGCGGGGAAATGCATCGGTGGCCGCATGGCCGGGGAGCGCCGTTCGTGACTTCGCTTATTCCCAATCTCACCGTCGCCGCGATCCGGTCCCTGTCGACCGCGGCCATCGCCGCGCTGACCACGGACGACGTCGCGGCGCTCAGCACCAAGCAGATCAAGGCGCTGACCCCCGCCCAGATCGCGGCGATCGAGGCGGAGGATTTCGATGTCCTGAACGAGGAGCAGCTAGGCTCGATCACAGCGCGCGGGATCAAGAGCCTCACCGTGGACCAGCTCGCCGTTCTGGATGCCTCGAAGATGACGAGCTTCACCCAGCTCCAGATCGCAGCGCTGAGCGCCTCGCAGATCGGGGTGCTGACCACCGCGCAGGTCGAGGCGCTGACCGCCGGGCAGATCGGCGCGCTCAGCTCGGCGCAGGTGGCGGCGCTCGGGGCGGACGGCATCGCCGAGTTCTCGCCCGACGAGATCGCGGCGCTGAAGACCCGGGTGATGTCGGCCCTTTCCACCGACGCCGTCGCCGCGCTCAGCCCGGACCAGCTCGCGGCCATGACGCGGGCGCAGTTCATTGCGCTCAAGCCGCACCAGATCGCCGCCCTGACCTCCGACCAGGTCGCCGCCCTCACCACGGAGCAGGTGGGCGCGCTGAACAGGAAGGCTGCCGCGGCGCTGAGCGCCGAGCAGATCGGCGCCTTCAGCGGCGAGCAGGTCGCGGCCCTCAACCGCTCGGTCGTGGTGGGCCTGACCGCGACCCAGATCGGCGCGTTCGACGCCGACCAGATCGCCGCGCTGACGACCGTGCAGATCGCCGCCCTCAGCGCCGCGCAGATCACCGCGCTCGGCGCCGAAGGCGTCGCCCGCCTGTCGAGCGAGGGTTTCGCCGCGTTGAGCGGCCGGGCGATCTCGGGCCTGTCCACCGACGCCGTCGCCGCGCTCACCGCGGAGCAGCTTGCGGTGATGACGCGGGCGCAGTTCACGGCGCTCAAGCCGCACCAGATCGCCGTCCTCGCCACGGAGCAGATCGACGCCCTGACGACGGAGCAGATCGCCGCGCTCACCAAGAAGACGGCGGCCGCGTTGACGGCCGACCAGCTCGCAGCGTTGCGGACGGATCAGATTCCCGCGCTCGGCCGGGCGGTGGTGGCCGCGCTCACCGCCGACCAGATCGGCGCGCTCGACACCGACCAGATCGGCGCGCTGACCGCGGCACAGGTCGGCGCCCTCGGCCCGGCGCAGCTCTCCCTCTTCGAGGCCGGGCATATCGAGGCGCTGTCGGCCGAAGCCTTCGCCGCGCTCAGCGGCCGGGCGATCTCGGGCCTTTCCACCGACGCGATTGCAGCGCTCGCGCCCGAACAACTGGCGGCGATGACCAAAAGTCAG
>JALHFU010000122.1:0-10145 GCA_022838525.1 Hyphomicrobiales bacterium
CGAGCCGCTGCGCGGCGTGCGCGCGTGGAGGTTGCGGGCAAGCTCGGAGTAGAGGCCGCGCGTGTCGGAGGAGATGCCCACCCCGAATTCGTTCATCAGTTGGCGCTCGCAGCGCTCGAAAAGATGCTGGAGCCGCGCAAGGTCGCCCTGCTCGGCGGCCTCGGTCATCAGCGTCTGGAATGCCTGCTCGTTGCAGGGGTCGAGCGTCAGGAGCTTGCGGGCGCACGGTCCGCGCTCCGCGGGCGACAGCGCGGCCTCGTCCTGAAGGGCGGCGGTCAGCTTCTCGATGAACGGGCTGCGCAGGCGCTCGCGCTGCTCGGACAGCCATTCCTCGAACTCGACGCTGGAGCCGCCGATGTCGGCCAGGAGCTCGCCGCCATAGAGCTCGCAGGCCCTGGTCAGCGCGCCTTCGTCGTCGCTCTCGAGGGCGTCGAGGAAGTCGCGCAGGTCCCAGTCGACGCTCTCGGGCGTCAGGTAAACCAGGGTGAAGTTGGAGCCGATCAGCTGGAAGTTGTTCTCGTCCTGGAACCGCCGGATGCGCACGAGGCTCTGGCGGAGATTGGCGCTGGCCTTCTCGGGGTCCGCCTCGGGCCAGAAGAAGGACCCGAGCCGCTGGCGCGACATCATCATCCTTGCGCCGGAAAGCAGCAGATAGGCGGCTATGCGAAAGTAACTCGACGGTATGGCCGACTGGACGACTCCGTTGATTTCTATGCTGCAGACGCCGAGGGTGTTGAAGGACACCCGCGGTATCCGTTTTCGATCCGATGTGCCTGTCGCTCTATGCATGCCCCTCTCCCGATCCCGGTCTAAGGCACGCCCCCTTCCCATGCGGTAACAGATGATTATAAACAATCCTGTTGAAATATCAAAGGAATTATCTTCACACTTCGGTGTAGTTTGCAGAAACTAATTCGTTATCGTCCTGACATATTCTGGCTTTCCTTCATCCTTTCAGCAAGACAAAGTCATCAATACTGACGCAATGGATATGATCGCGACAGTTCTGTCATGATATTATATGTATTACTATATTTAAGATATATATGAAACAATCACCAAGATTAATTATTCAATTAATCAATGATTGTAACGGCTTCGTGACATCATATCATGAATTCTTCGCCATCCCGCTCCCCGCTGACTGGTTGCCCGATCGTGTCGATTCATGTTTCATTTCGGGAGCGGATGCCGGCAAACTGACGGCGACGGAGTCTTGTCTCGTGCTCCCTGCAATCCCCCCGAAGATACCGCGCTTCAGTATCTGATATTCTTCTCTCTTATGAAATCGAATATAGACCGATTTATCATGATGATGTCGGATGTGGACTCGTCTATCCGCCCGATCTCCGCGTCGTCGATGGCCTCGATCTTCCCGTATTTGAGGGTATCGCCGTAATCCGCGATCCGCAGAAGCTGCGTCGCCTCGATCTCTCCATTCTCGTCGAAGGAGTAGATGCAGTGGTTGTATTTGTTGCGCACGCGGGCGGCCGTTTTCATCCTGGCGACGATGGGGGCGAGCCGCGCCCGGATCTCCGGATCGGTCGACTCCAGCTTGAGCAGGCGCTCGATGAAGTCGAGCCGCGCCCTCGACGTGTTGAGCGTCAGGAAGGTGACGATCGCCACGTCCTTTCCCGAGCGCATCAGGAAGGCCATCAGGTAGATCAGCAGGCTTTCGGTGTTCGTCCAGGCGTAGTTGAGCTTGCCGATCAGAAGCAGGAGATCCTCGCTGCGCATGACGCGCCTGCTTACCAGGCGGCCGCCGCACCGGCGCCGTTCGCGTCGGGCGCCTTGATCGGCGGGGCCATGCCGAGCGCCGTCATCTGGCCCTTGCGGTAGGTGGCCGCGGCCTGGGTCCGGTTGCTGACGCGCAGCTTCGCCAGGAGGTTGTGGACGTGGACCTTCACCGTGTGCTCGGACAGCGACATCTTGTGTGCGATGAGCTTGTTCTGGTGGCCTTCCGACAGCAGCTCGAGGATTTCCTGCTCGCGGGCGGTGAGCGAGGACAGCGCCGCCGGCGGCGGTGCCGCGGCGGGCGCAGGGACGGCCGCAGCCGGCTTCGCGGCGCTCTCGGGCGCTGCCTCGGCGGGTGCGGGCGTCGTCGCTGCAGGCTCCGCGGGCTGCGGGGCGGGTGCGGGCACCGCTTCCCGCCGGCTCGGGGCGGGGTAGTATTCGCCGCCGCTCAGGAGCAGCAGGACCGCGGCCAGCCAGACCTCGAGCTTCAGCGTCATCGGCAGGATGCCCTGCACCTTCTGCGCGGCGAACAGGTCGCAGCAATGCGGCGTGAGCGTCTCCATGCTGTCGATCAGGATGGCGATCGCCGCCGTCGGATAGAGCGCGCGCTGGGCTTCGATCTCGCGCTCGACCCCGGCGCCGCTGCAGCAGGGGTGGCACGATGCATGGATGAGAATGAGTCTGATGTCGCCTTCGGACCGGGCGACCGCCGCGCCGGCCTGGCAGATGAGAGCATGACAGCCGCGCAGCCGCTCCTCCAGCGTGTGGGCGAGGCTCTGATAGAGCGCTCCGGACTGGGCGACGATCATGATGCGCGCCGCGTCCGTGTCCATCATCGAACCGTTCATGATGCCTCCTTCAATCGTCATAACGCCTCCCTAAGCATCTGTTACGCAACCTGATTGCTGCGGGCAAATTTTGTTAACCAAGCACTAATACTAACGAAACGTTAGCACTCCGAGCGTGACTCGCTCGTTAGATGCTGCCGGACTAGCCGCGACGATGGATGGAGGGCGCGGACGGGGCCCGCGGACGCCCCCGGTCGCTGCCCGCTCCGATCGAGCTAGATCGCTTTGGCGCGGCGCATGGCGGGCGCAGGCCGGCCGCCGCCGGCATTTGCGCGGACTGCGGCAGATTCCCGCAGACAGAAAGACGTATCCGGAAGAACTAGCCCGACAAGATGAGCGGCGGCGCCCGCCGATCTTTCTCTTCTCTTCGGAAGGGGGAGGGCGATGCGGGACCTCGCCAGTTCTTCTTAGGCTTGATTGCTAGCTTACCAGACGTCGCGGGATCGGGGAGCCTGTATCCGCGCGGTGCTGCCCGTCCGGGGCGGGACCCCGACCACCGGCCGACCACCGGGCGGGACGATCCGGTATCCCCATTAAAAATGACGAGGGGAGGCGCGTTCCGCCATCAGGCCACTCAACCGTAGGAGCGGTAAGATGGACTACAATTCGAGCGCAGTGAACAATTCCGGCACGCAGCAGGAAAACAGCATCCTTCTCGACGTGGAAAATGTCGGCTCCGACAACAGCAACAACGGCACCAATCAGGGCAATGACAATTCCAACCAGGGCAACGACTATTCGGTCGCCGATTCCGGCAACGACAACTCGACGGACAATTCCACGAATGTCGGCGTCGACGTCGCCCTCACCGACTCGCTGAACGACAGCTCGACCAGCGGGTCGTACAACGACAACTCCAACAGCTCGGTCAACGACTCGGGCAACGACAACTCGACCAACCTCGCCCTCGGCATCTCCGACTCGCTGAACGACAACTCGGTCGCCGACTCCGGCAACGACAACTCGACCGACGATTCGCGCAACTGGCAGAACAACACTGCCTATGCGATGGGCGAGAACATCAACGACTCGTTCAAGGACAGCTCGGACAATTCGGTCAACGACTCGGGCAACGACAACTCGACCAACGTGGCCGTCGGCATCTCCGACTCGCTGAACGACAACTCGGACAACTCGACGAACGACTCCAACAACGACAGCTCGACCAACGGCTCGTTCAACGACGCCTCGACCAGCCTGAACGTCGCCATCGCCGACGCGTTCAACGACAAGTCGAACAACTCGACGAACGACTCGAACAATGACAACTCGGTCAGCGATTCGGGCAACGACAACTCGAACCAGAACAACGACTACTCGGTCAACGATTCCGGCAACGACAACTCGGACAACTCGACGACCGGCTCGTACAACGACGCGTCGACCAACCTCGATCTCGCCCTCAACGTCGCGATCTCCGACGCGTTCAACGACAAGTCGATCGACAACGCGTTCAACGATCTGAGCACCTCGTTCGGCAGGATCGACGTCAACTTCGAGGACGTGTTCAACGGCGCGTTCAGCGGCGGCGGCAGCAACACCGCCTTCGCCGTCAGCCAGGTGGCCGACATCGTCGACCACGACACGCTGTCCGGGTTCTCGCAGAACAACCAGGGCGTGTTCAACTCGCAGGCCTTCGCCCAGACGGCGGACGTCGCCGGCAGCTGGGACGGCATCGGCTCCGGCAACGCCAACGGCGGCAACAACGTGACCGACATCACGGCCATCGCCGACGGCAGGGCCTCCTCGTCCGGCACCGCGTTCAACATGGAAGTCGTGATGGGCGCCAACCTGCAGCAGAACGCCTTCGACGCGCTGGTCGTCGGCGGCAGCATGGACAACGACAACATCTCCAACGGCGACAGCTTCTAGGGCTTCGTCCGCTCAAGACCGGCCTGCGCGGAACCCGCGCAGGCCGCCTGATTCGAGTTTCACAGCGGTGCGGAGGGGAGGTGCGCCTTGTTCATTCCGAATGACGGGATCACCGAGATCGTCGCCCACTTCATCGGCTACTTCCAGGTCGGGGCGGAGGATCTGCGGTATCGCCCGCACTACGACCAGTTCTGGAAAGGCAAGGCCGCGGCGCCTGAGGACGGCGACATCGACCCGCGCCCGCTCGGCTTCCGCGAGACCCTGAACGTGAAGGGCTTCGTGCCCGAGGTCACCTACATCCCTCCCCAGCATTCGGTCGCGACGGCGCCGCTCGTCCACTCCGTCGCCTTCCACCCGGTTCCCGTCTTCGTGCCGCCCTACCAGGCGGAGGCGGCCTCTCCCGCCGCGCCGGCGGGCATGGCGGCGTCGTCCGCGCGGATCGTCACGTACAGCGACGAGCCGGGCTCGACCATCCTGGTGGCGTCGCAGATCAAGTATCTCATGGACGACGACGTGGTCGTCGTCGGTTCCCACGACTACGAGGCGCCGCTGCGCCTCGACAGCCATGCCGAGCTTGCCGGGATGGCCGAGCAGGGGCTTCAGGTCTCGTCCAGCCTCGCCGATCTCACCGATCTGCGCGCGGTCAACCAGATGATCGATCTGGTCGAGGAGGCGGCGGCGGTGATCCGCGCGTTGGCCGAGGAGGATTTCGGCCCGGCCGACAGCCTGTTCCTGGAGGTCGCGGACCGCATCGACGGCCACTACGGCAACGGCGCCGCCGTGGAGGAGCTGCCGAGCCTCGAGGCGCTGATGGAGGCGCGGCTGGAAACGCCGGACGATGAGCCGCAATGGCAGGAATCCGGCACGGATTCGCTCACCATCGACGCCTCGACCACGCCGACCACGATGACCGTGTCGAGCGGCGGCAACCTGTCGTGGAACGAGGCCGCCATCGTCAATGCCGGCCTCGCGCCGAGCGTCGTGGTCGTGGCGGGCGACTATCACCGCCTCGACGCGATCTATCAGACCAACGTGCTGCGCGACGTCGACACCATCGACGCGCGCTGGCCGGGCGAGACCGCGACCATGGGCGGCAACGTCGTCCAGAACAGCGCCAGCTTCGTCAACCACGACTATGCGACGAAGACCGGCGCCGCCCCGCCCGAGAACGGCTTCCCCGCCAGCTGGAACGTCACCGCCATCGACGGCGACATGACCTTCCTGAGCTGGGTCTACCAGTACAATTTCACCTCGGACCACGACACGCAGGTCCTGACCGCGATGGGGACCAACACCTTCATCTCGACGGGCCTCAATCTCGGCTTCAACCTCCTGAGCTTCGCCAATCTCGGCAAGTATTTCGACATGGTCATCGTCGGCGGCTCGCTCTACGACGGCAACTTCATCACCCAGACCAACGTGCTGCTCGACAGCGACACGCTGAGCGTGTGGGGCGATTCCTCGGCATCGCAGGGCAGCGTCGCGACCGGCGACAACGTGCTGTGGAACGAGGCCTCGATCGAGAATGTCGGGCCGGATGCGTGGACCGCGGGCCTGCCGTCGCACTATCAGGACGCCGTCGGCCGGCTGTCGCAGGGCGATACGCAGATGCCCGACGGCTTCAAGGCCGATGCGGCGCTCGACGGCCTCGGCAACCTCAAGGTGCTCTACATCGCCGGCAACGTCTACGACATCCACAGCATCAACCAGGTGAACGTCGTCGGCGACGCCGATTTCCTCGCCCTCTACGAGGAGAACCTGCTCAAGGCACAGGACAGCATCTGGCAGGTCACGACCGGCGCCAACACGCTCGTCAACAAGGCGTCCATCGTCGACTACGACAGCATCGGCGCCACCGCCTATGTCGGCGGCAACCTCTATTCCGACGCGGTGCTGGTGCAGGCCGAGATCATCGAGGGGTCGCTCGACCGCCTGATGGTGCGCGGCAACGAGCTCGCCAACGAGGTCATCGCCTTCCTCGACGATATGCCGGACCTCTCCGGCCGCGACGACGACATGCCGACGCTGCAGCCGATGACGGATGTCGGCGCGAGCTACGACACCTTCCAATCCGTTTTCGCCTGACCGGGACGCGGGGGTTCGACCATGACGCTCGACAGCACGCAGGGTCGCCCGTTCGCCGGCCACAGGGAGGCGGACGGGGCGGAGGAGCCGGCCGGCGACCGCAACCCGGCGATCAGCCGGAACTTCCATGACATAGACGACGCCGTGCGCGAGCTTCACGCGCTTGCCGGCGAGCGCCCCGCGCAGCCCGAGCCCCTTAGGCCCGAACCCCCGCGGCCCGAACCGCTACAAATGGAACCCGAGCCGGCGCGCGTGGCGCCCGAAGCGCCGCGCATGCAGCCGGAACCGCCGCCTGCGCGGCCGGCGGAAGCTGCCGCCGCCGAGGCCAAGGCGCGCGACGAGGCCTATGCGCCGCCGCGGCCGCAGGTGAAGATCGGCCCGGTCATCGAGGCCGACCGCGGGCCGCTGCGCGAGACGAAGAAGCCCGGCGACGGCAATGGCGGCGGCAGCGCCGGCGGCCCGCCCGGCGGCGGCGGGGGCGGCGGCAACGGCCGCGGCCCGAGCGGCTTCCACAAGCGCGTCGAGATGCCGGACTTCGCGGTCGCGTTCAAGAACGGCCTCACCGCCGTGCGCAAGAACGTGATGATCGTGATGGTCTTCACCGTCATGACCAACATCCTCGTGCTGGCGATCCCGATCTACCTGTTCCAGATCTCCGACCGGGTGCTGACGAGCCGCTCGGTCGACACGCTGGTGATGCTGACGGTGGTGGTCTGCGCTGCGGTCGTCCTCCAGATGGCGTTCGACGCCATCCGCCGCTTCATCCTGATGCGCACGGCCGTCGAGGTCGGCGCCCAGCTCGGGGCGCCGATCCTGGCGGCCGCGGCGCGCTCCTCGCTCAACGGCTCCTCGCGCGACTACCACGTGCTCGGCGACCTGCAGCAGATGCGCTCCTTCATCACCTCCGGCACGCTCCTGTCCATCCTCGACGTGCCGATGGCGCCGCTGTTCGTGATGGTGGTGTTCCTGATCCACCCGCATCTGGGGTCGATCGTCATCGCCTCGTCGGTGCTGCTCGTCGCCATCGCCTATGTCAACCAGCGCATGACCGCCAGCCACTTCGCCGACGCCAACGGCTTCCTGAGCCGCGCGACGCTGCACGTCGATTCGATGTCGCGCAACTCGCAGATCATCAACGCCATGGCGATGATCCCCGAGGCGGTGCGCATCTGGGGTCGCGACACCGCGCTGTCGCTCAAGTCGCAGGTGCGGGCGCAGGACCGCAACATCGTGCTCGCCGGCGTGTCCAAATCCGTGCGGCTCCTGACGCAGGTGGCGATGCTCGGCTGGGGCGCCTTCCTCGCCATCGAGGGCGAGATGACCGGCGGCATGGTCATCGCCGCCTCGATCATCGCCAGCCGGGCGCTGACGCCGATCGAGGGCGCCATCGAGGGCTGGAACAGCTTCACCCAGTTCCTGGCGTCGTTCGTCCGCGTCAGGGCGCTGCTGCAATCGTCGCCGTTCAACTTCCAGCGGCTGCTTCTGCCCGCGCCGCAGGGCCGGCTCGACGTCGACCGCGTGCTCTACGTGCCGCCGCCGACCAAGAAGGTGATCCTCAACGGCATCTCCTTCTCGCTGATGCCGGGGGAATCGCTCGCGGTGATCGGCAATTCCGGCTCCGGCAAGACGACGCTCGGCAAGATGCTGGTCGGCTCCATCCTGCCGACCTCGGGCAACGTCCGGCTCGACCTGATGGACCTGCGCAACTGGGATCAGCGCCAGTTCGGTGAGAACATCGGCTACCTGCCGCAGGACGTCCAGCTCTTCCCCGGCTCGATCAAGGCCAACATCGCCCGCATGCGCGACGACGCCAGCGACCAGCAGATCTACGAGGCGGCGGTGCTCGCCGACGTGCACGAGCTGATCGCCTCGTTCCCGCAGGGCTACGAGACCTTCGTCGCGGCCGACGGCGCGCCGCTCTCGGGCGGGCAGAAGCAGCGCATCGCGCTCGCCCGCGCCTTCTTCGGCAATCCGCGGCTGGTGGTGCTCGACGAGCCGAACTCAAACCTCGACACGCCCGGCGAGATGGCGCTCGCCAAGGCGCTCATGCATGCGCGCCGGCAGAAGATCACGGTGGTGACGATCACCCAGCGCACGGCGCTGCTCAACCATGTCGACAAGATCCTGGTGCTGAGCAACGGCACGGTGGCGATGTTCGGCACGCGCGCCGACGTGCTCAAGGTGCTGGCCGGCGACGGCGGCGCGGCCGGCAGCAAGGCGATCGAGACCCCGGGGGAGAAGCCGTGATGGCGAAGAAGAAGACGACGACGGGCGGCGATCAGGCGGCGATCGAATGGTATGCCGACGTGCCGCGCTCGATCCGCAAGCAGACCATCGTGGGGCTGGCGCTGATGTTCGTCGTGGGCGGCGGCTTCGGCGCCTGGGCGGGCTTCGCGCCGCTCGCCTCGGCCATCATCGCGCCGGGCAGCTTCGTCGCCACCAGCAAGAACAAGATCGTCCAGCATCTCGAAGGCGGCATCATCCGCGAAATCCTGGTCGCGGAAGGCGACCATGTCGAGGCGGGCCAGGACCTGATGCTCCTCGACGAGACGGCCGCGCGCGCCAATGCGCGCCAGCTCGAGCTGCGCAAGCTCAGGCTGGAGGCGATCCAGGCGCGGCTGCAGGCGCAGGCGCGGGGCGCCGCCGACTTCACCCCGCCGGCCTCGCTGTCGGAGAAGCTCGACGATCCCGAGGTCAGGGCCATTCTCGACAGCCAGCGCGAGAACTTCCGCTCGACGCGGCTCAAGCTCGACAACCAGCTCGGGCTGCTGCGCGAGAACACGGCGGCGCTCGGCTTCCAGCTCGAGGGCATCGAGGGGCAGGTCGAGTCCATGCGCCGGCAGAAGGCGATCCTGCAGAGCGAGCTCGACGTCAAGAGCAGCCTGCTGCAGAAGGGCATCGTCACGCGCTCGTCGATCAGCCTGCTCGAACGCGCGGTGGCCGATGCGGAGGGCGACATCGCCCGGCTCGAGGCCGAGGCACGCATCAGCCAGACGCAGATGGGCAAGTATCGCCTGGAGATGGCGCAGGTCAGCGACAACGCCCAGAAGACCGCCTTCGACGAGATCCAGACCGTCGAGGCCGAGCTCGACGCGGTGCGCGAGCAGATCCGCAACGCCAGAAGCGTGCTCGACCGCACCACGATCCGCGCGCCGGTGCCGGGCATCGTCGTGCGCAGCTACTACCACACCGCCGGCGGCGTCATCGAGAGCGGCCGGCCGATCATGGAGATCCTGCCGTCGGACGAGCCGCTGATCATCGAGGCGCAGGTGCCGCGCATGCAGATCGACGAGGTGCGGGTGGGCCAGCTCGCCTCGATCCGCCTGAGCGCGCTCAACCAGCGTACCACGCCGATCCTCGACGGCAAGGTCATCTATGTCTCGGCCGATGCGGTGACGGCGTCGGTCAGCTCGCCGAACAAGGACATCTACGTCGCCCGCGTCGAGATCCCGACCGAGCAGCTTCACCGCGTCAAGGGCTTCAACCCCACGCCCGGCATGCCGGCGGAAATCCTGATCCAGACGCACGAGCGCACCTTCTTCGAATATCTCGCCAAGCCGATCACCGACAGCATGGCGCGCGCGTTCCGCGAGTATTGAGCCCCGG
>JALHFU010000122.1:10197-10947 GCA_022838525.1 Hyphomicrobiales bacterium
TCCGGGGCGGCCTTGCGGCGCTTCCTTCCGGGCGAAATCACAATTTGGCCGAACTCCCCTGTGCTGATAAAAGGGACCCCGCCAGGCCGGAGGAAACCGGCAAACCCGGATGAAGAGACCACATATGCTCGCGCGTTTTCTGCTGATCGGCGCTTTCGCCCTGCCGCTTGCCCTGGCGGCGGCCGCGCCGGCTTCCGCCCAGACGACCGATCCGCGCGTCGCCCAGCTCGAGGAGCAGGTGCGGCAGCTGAACGGCCTCGTCGAAGAACTGAACTTCCAGCTCCTCCAGATGCAGGACCAGCTCCGCCGCATGCAGGAGGACAACGAGATGCGCTTCCAGGAGCTGGAGCAGCGCCGCTCGGATGCGTCGGGCACCCGTTCGTCCGACCATGCCGCCACCGCCCCCGCGCCCCCCGACGACGCCGGCAGCGGCGACGAGGAGTTCTACGGCGGCGGCATGCAGGCCGCCGGCGAGGGCGCGCAGGTGAGGGGCGAGCCGCCGCGCAACCTCGGCAGCATCACCTTCGATGCAGACGGCACGCCGCGGCTGGCACAGCCGGCCGACCCCGCGCTTCAGGGACAGGGCCAGATCGGGCAGGGCCAAGTCGGGCAGGGTCAAGTCGGGCAGGGTCAAGTCGGGCAGGGACAGGACGGCACCACGGTCGCGGCGCTGCCGCGCGGCGACGACGATGACGAGCTCTACCGCAACTCCTACGAGTTCATCCTGTCGGGCGACTACGACACGGCCGA
>JALHFU010000340.1:0-1937 GCA_022838525.1 Hyphomicrobiales bacterium
AGTAGAAGACGAACATATGCGCCGCGATCAGCGGGATCAGCACGCCGTTGGCCGCGCCGACCTCGACGATGACCGGGGCCATCAGCGAGGAGACGACGATATAGTTGGCCGTGGTCGGCAAGCCCATGCCCAGCACCAGGCTGATGATCGCCGTGAAGACCAGGATCAGGAAGATGTTGCCGCCCGACAGGAACTCGACGAATTCCGCCATGACCTGGCCGATGCCGGTCAGCGTGACCGTGCCGACGATGATGCCGGCCGCGGCCGTGGCGCAGGCGATGCCGATCATGTTGCGCGCGCCCGCGATCAGGCCGACGATCAGGTCGTCGAAGCCTTCGCGGAAGGCGGCGACCTGCTCGGAGGCGCGGATGCCCCGGAACAGCGCCTTGAGCGGCTTTTGCGTGAGGACGACGACGATGAGCAGCAGCACCGCGTAGAAGGCCGACAGGCCGGGCGAGCGGCGCTCGACCATCAGGAACCAGACCAGCACGAAGAGCGGCAGCAGATAGTGCAGGCCGGTCTTGATCACGTCCTTGACCAGCGGCAACTCGACCACCGGCGCGTTGGGGTCGTCGAGGTCGAGATCGGGAACCCGCGAGGCGTACCAGATGAGCGCCACATAGGCGGCGAGCAGCAGCGCGATCAGCGCCGGGCCGGAGATGCCGGGCAGCGCCATGCGCACGAGGGCGATGAAGTAGTAGACCGCGCCCGCCAGGATGACGATCGAGGCGATGGTGATGCCGGCGCGCAGCAGCGACTGGACGCCCGTGGACCGCACGCGCTTGGGCAGGACGGGCATATCGCCGCGCACCGCTTCAAGATGCACGAGATAGAGCAGCGCGATGTAGGAGATGACCGCCGGCAGAAAGGCGTGCTTGATGACCTCGATATAGGGGATGCCGATATATTCGACCATCAGGAAGGCGGCCGCGCCCATGACCGGCGGCATGATCTGGCCGTTGACGGAGCTCGCCACCTCGACCGATCCGGCCTTTTCCGGCGTGAAGCCGACGCGCTTCATCAGCGGGATGGTGAAGGTGCCTGTGGTCACCACGTTGGCGATGGACGAGCCGGAGATCATGCCCGTCATCATCGAGGACAGCACGGCCGCCTTGGCCGGCCCGCCGCGCATGTGGCCGAGCAACGCGAAGGCGAGCTTGATGAAGAAGTTGCCGGCGCCCGCCCTGTCGAGCATCGAGCCGAACAGCACGAACAGGAACACGAAGGCGGTCGAGACGCCGAGCGGGACGCCGAAGACGCCGCCCGTCGACAGCCACATCTGGTCCATGGCGCGGCCGAAGGAGGCGCCGCCCCAGCGGATGATGTCGGGCACCAGCGGCGAGGAGCCGAAGAATACGTAGGCCAGGAAGACCAGGGCGACGACGGCGAGCGGCGGGCCGAGCGCGCGGCGCGTCGCCTCCAGCAGCAGGACCATGCCGATGCCGGCCACCACCAGGTCCTGCGTGATCGGCAGGCCGGGGCGGCGCGCGAGGTCGCGATAGAAGATGAAGATGTAGAGCGCGGCGCCGGCCGCGAGGACGGCCAGAATCCAGTCGAGCGCCGGGATGCGGTCGCGCGGGCTGCGGGCGAAGGCCGGATAGGCCGTGAAGGCGAGGAACACGCCGAAGGCGAGGTGGATCGAACGCGTCTGCGTGTCGTTGAACACCAGCGGCAGGCCGGCCGCGCTGGAGAACGTGAAGGGCAGGGGCGAGGCGATGTAGAGCTGGAACAGCGACCAGCACAGCGCCACGCCCGAGATCACCCATGCCGCGAAGCCGGCCGGGTTTCGCGCTCCGGTGTCGGACGCGGCCACGAGATCCTGAAGCTCGGCCTCGCTCAGCGGCGCGTTCGCGGTCTTGTCGTTCTCTGTCGCCATGACGGTTCCCCTCCGGTGGGCGATTCCGGGACATGAAAAAGGGAGGCGTTCCCGCGGAAAC
>JALHFU010000002.1:0-75165 GCA_022838525.1 Hyphomicrobiales bacterium
GCGCCATGAAGGGCGCGGAGACGAGGGCGAGAACGATGATCGGCCCGGCGGCGGCAATCTTGGTCCAGGTTGCGCCGGCAAGCGAGCCCAGCCCCCAGAAGGTCAAGTCGCGAAGCTGGCGGTCGTCGGCGATGTAGACGAGCACGCCGGAGAACGCGCCGGCCATGGCGCCGAGCGCGATGCCGGCCAGAAGCATGGTGGCGATGGAGGTGCGGCCGTGGCGGGTCGCGACGCGATAGAGGATCAGAGTCGTGGCGAGGCCGCCGCCGAAGGCGGCGAGCGGCAGGGCATAGATGCCGAACAGCGCCAGGACCGGGCCGAGGACGGTCGATCCGAGCACGATGATGGTGATCGCGCCCAGCCCCGCGCCGGCGGAGACGCCGACGAGGCCGGGATCGGCGAGCGGGTTGCGGAACAGGCCCTGCATGACCGCGCCGGAAACCGCGAGTGCGGCGCCGATCAGGATGCCGAGCACGACGCGCGGCAGCCGGATGTCATAGACGATGATGCGGTCGCGCGCCGAAAGCGCCGAGTCGTCGGGCGCGAACCAGCCGGTTACGACGTCCCAGGCGGAGGCGTCGGAGGCGCCGGTGGTCAGGCTGAACAGGGCGACGACGACGAGCGCCACCGAAAGAACGCCGATCGACGCACGGGCGCGCACCGAGCGGTCCCCTTCGGGAACCGACCCGGCAAGTCGTTGCGCGCCCATGATTCTCAGAAGTGCTTCCATCGGTTCGTTCAGTGCGCGCCGATGGTATCGCCATAAAGCGCCGTTGCAAGCTCGCGGGCGGCTGCCGCCGTGCGCGGGCCGAAGCCGAGCAGGAACGCCCCGTCCATGCGCACGACCTTGCGGTCGGCCGCGGCCGGCGTGGCGGCGATGGCCGGGTGTTCGAGAAGCTGGTCGATCTGCGTGTCGTGGTCGCCGCCGCGATCCATGGCGAGGATCACGTCGGGCGCGGCCTCGATGATCGCCTCGTCGGAAAGCTGCTTGTAGCCCAGATAGGCGGTGACGGCGTTGACGCCGCCGGCCATGGCGATGATGCCGTCGGCCGCCGTGCCGGTGCCGGAGGCGAGGACGCGCCCGCCCTGCAGCGACAGCACGAACAGCACCTTCTTGCGGTCCTTGACGTCGGCGGTGGCGGCCTGGGCCGCGTCGATCTCGGCGGCGACGTCCGCGGCGAGCTTCTCGGCCTTGTCCTCGACGTCGAGGACGTCGCCGACGATCTCGATCTTCTCGAGAATGCCGGCGCGGTCGAACTTCTCCGGCACCTTGACGAGGGGCACGCTGGCCTTTTCGAGAACCTCGAGCGCCTCCGGGGGGCCGCTGCCCTCGAGCAGCAGGATGACGCTGGGATTGATCGACAGCACGCCCTCGGGCGAGAGGGCGCGCATGTAGCCGATGTCGGGCAATTCGAGCGCTTCCGGCGGGAACACGCTCGTGGAATCGCGGGCGGCGAGCCGCCCCTCCTCCCCGAGCGCGTAGACGATCTCCGTCAGCGAGCCGCCGACGGAGACGACGCGCGAGGTGTCGTAGGTCTCGTCGCCGGCCCAGGCAGCGCCCAGAACCGACAGGCCCGCAAAGCCGGCTGCCGCAAAGCTCAACGCGACGGCGCGCAGCCGATAGCTGGAGGTCATGATCCCGTCCGGTATCTTACTTGTTGAGGATGAGCTTGCCCTGACGGGTGATCTTGAGCCGGTACATGGAGCCGGAGTGCTCGATGCCGATCTCGTGCGTGCCCCGGAACAGCGATTCACTGGTGACCACCCTCACGGTGCGCTCCTGCGGACGGGCGGTATATTCCCGCACGGTGTCGGTCGGGGAAGAGCGGCGGAAGGACGCATGGGAAAAGGGAGTGTAGCTGTTCACAGTACCGTTCCTTTCATTGTCCGGTCGTGCATGCTTGGTGGTATCGTATGGTGGACCGACGGAAGCCCGTTCGATTTCTTGACACTAATTATCAGGTTTAATAGGAAGCGCAATACCGGAGTCAATTCGGCAACATTTGTTTCCGGCAGGTGCGACATCGACGACCGGGCCGAACGCGGCGCGGGCAGCCTTATCGTCGGCCAAAACGCCTGTTGAAATTGAAGAGCAAAACGGGAAGGTTTTGCTGATGGATCGGAGGGGAACCATGACGCATGCAGCATCGCGCCGGCTTCTGGCCGCGACCTTTCTTGCGGCTGTCGCGGCGTCGCACGGCGCGGCCGCACAGGATGCACCCGCGCCCGCTCCGGCCGACGCGGCCCCTGCCCTCGTCGTCGAGCTGAACGCGCTGCAGCCGAGCGATCGCGGTTGCAGGTTCACCTTCATCGCCACGAACAATCTCGGCGCCGAGCTCACCAAGGCCGCATTCGAGCTGGTGATGTTCGACACGGCCGGCATGGTCAACCGCCTCACCGTGGTCGATTTCAAGGACCTGCCCGAGGGCAAGACCAAGGTGCGGCAGTTCGATTTCCCCGGCGTCGAGTGCGCGAAGGTCGGCCGTGTGCTCATCAACGACGCCACCGAATGCGCGGGCTCCGGGGTCGATCCCAAGGCCTGCATCCGAAACCTGAAGGCGCAGACCCGAACCGAAGTCGTCTTCGGCCTCTAGCAATTCCAGCAATCCCCCAAGAAAGGAAGGACGTCATGTTCATCGCCATGAACCGCTTCAAAGTGAAGAACGGCTCGGAAAACGAATTCGAGGCCATCTGGAAGGGACGCGATTCGAAGCTCCCCGAGATGAAGGGTTTTCGCGAATTCCATCTCCTGCGCGGCCCAGTCAACGAGGAGGAAGGCTACACGCTGTTCGCCTCGCACACCGTCTGGGAAACCCATGACGATTTCGTCGCCTGGACGAAGTCGCAGAGTTTCCGCGATGCGCACAAGAATGCCGGTGGCGGCCGCCCCGTGACCTATATGGGCCATCCGCAGTTCGAAGGCTTCTCGGTGGTGGAAGGGGCGTAAGCCTCTTCTCCCTTTCCGGCCGGCCATGCGGTCGGTCGGGTTAGGCCCGCCCTCGCGGCGGGCCTTTTTTCATTTCCGTGCCCCCGGGGGCGGCCGTTCAGAAGGGCGCGATGTCGCCGCGCGCCCAGCCTTCGGAGATCTCGGCCGTGCGGTCGGCAAGGCGGCCGGCCTCGATGGCGGCACGGATGTCGGCCATCAGGCTCTGGTAGTAGGCGAGGTTGTTCCAGGTCAGGAGCATTGCGCCCAGCGCCTCGCCGGAGCGGACGAGGTGGTGGAGATAGGCGCGCGAATAGTCGCGCGCGGCCGGGCAGTCGCTCTCCTCGTCCAGCGGGCGCGGATCGTCGGCATGGCGGGCGTTGCGCAGGTTGACCTTGCCGCGCCGGGTGAAGGCGAGGCCGTGGCGGCCGGCGCGCGTCGGCATCACGCAGTCGAACATGTCGATGCCGCGCGCCACGGATTTCAGGATGTCGTCCGGCGTGCCGACGCCCATCAGGTAGCGCGGCTTCTCCTCGGGGAGCGCCGGGCAGGTGACGTCGAGCATGTCGAGCATCACCGCCTGCGGCTCGCCGACGGCGAGCCCCCCGACCGCATAGCCCTTGAGGTCCATTGCCGCCAGCGCCTCGGCCGAGCGTCGGCGCAGGCGGGCGACGTCGCCGCCCTGGACGATGCCGAACATCGCCTTGCCGGGCTGGTCGCCGAACGCCGTCTTGCAGCGCTCGGCCCAGCGCAGCGACAGCTCCATCGCGCGCTCGATGTCCTTCTCCCCGGCCGGCAGCGCGACGCATTCGTCGAGCTGCATCTGGATGTCCGAATCGAGCAGGCCCTGGATCTCGATCGAGCGTTCGGGCGTCATCTCGTAGCGCGCGCCGTCGACGTGCGAGCGGAACGTGACGCCGCTCTCGTCGAGCTTTCTCAATTGTGCCAGCGACATGACCTGGAAGCCGCCCGAATCGGTGAGGATCGGCCACGGCCAGCGCGCGAACTCGTGCAGGCCGCCGAGCCGCGCCACCCTCTCGGCGCCGGGCCGCAGCATCAGGTGATAGGTGTTGCCGAGGATGATGTCGGAGCCGAGCGCGCGCACCTGGTCCATATACATGGCCTTGACCGTGCCGCCGGTGCCGACCGGCATGAAGGCCGGGGTGCGGATGGTGCCGCGCGGCATGGAGATTTCGCCGCGCCGCGCCTTGCCGTCGGTGGCGAGGATGCGGAAGGAAAATTCGCTGCTCATGCCCCGCTCCGGAACAGAAGGCTGGCGTCGCCGTAGGAATAGAACCGGTAGCCCGTGCGAATCGCATGGGCATAGGCCGCGCGCATCGTCTCCAGCCCGGCGAAGGCCGACACCAGCATGAACAGCGTCGAGCGCGGCAGGTGGAAATTGGTCATCAGCACATCGGCGGTGCGGAAGCGGTAGCCGGGAGTGATGAAGATGTCGGTCGCGCCGGACCATTCCCGCAGCGTGCCGTCCCCGGCGGCCGCGCTTTCGAGGAGCCGCAGCGAGGTGGTGCCGACGGCGACGATGCGCCCTCCCCGCGCCCGCACGGCGTTGAGCGCGGCCGCGGTATCGGCCGGGACGTGGCCGATCTCGGCATGCATGCGGTGGTCGTCGGTGTCGTCGGCCTTGACCGGCAGGAAGGTGCCGGCGCCGACATGCAGCGTCACGAAATGCCGCGCGATGCCGGCGGCGTCGAGGGCGGCGAACAGCTCCGGCGTGAAATGCAGCCCGGCCGTGGGCGCCGCCACCGCGCCCTCCTCGCGGGCGTAGATGGTCTGGTAGTCGGCGCGGTCGCGCGCGTCCTCCTCGCGCTTCGAGGCGATGTAGGGCGGCAGCGGCACGTGGCCGACCGCGTGCAGCGCCTCGTCGAGCGCCGGGCCGGAAAGGTCGAAGGCGAGCGTCACCTCGCCCGCCTCGCCCTTCTCGACGACGGTCGCGTCCAGCGCGCCGAGAAGGCAGGCGTTCCCGCCGGCATGGCCGAACTGGACGCGGTCGCCGGGGGCGAGGCGCTTGGCCGGCCGGACGAAGGCCTTCCAGCGGTCGGGCGCGACGCGCATGTGCAGCGTCGCATCGACCTGCGCCACGGCGTCGCCGCGCCGGCGCAGCCCGGAAAGCTGGGCCGGGATCACCTTGGTGTCGTTGAAGACCAGGGCGTCGCCAGGCGACAGAAGCGACGGCAGGTCACGGACGATGCGGTCCTGAAGCGCCTCGCCGGGCCTGACGACGAGCAGCCGCGCCGCGTCGCGCGGCTCGGCCGGGCGCAGCGCGATCCGATCCTCGGGAAGGTCAAAGTCGAACAGATCGACGCGCATCAGGAGCGCCGTATCGGGAGCGCGCCGACCGGAAGCATGACGGCGCCGGCCGCCGCGGCAGGGGCGAAGGCCGCGCTTGGCGCGCGGCCGGCCGGAATGCCCGGCAGCGGCCGGAACGGCCCCGCTATCGACGCCCCCTTCAAGCGGTCACACGTCGGCGGCGACGCGCATGGTGACGATCGAATCAGGATCGCGCACCGGCTCGCCGCGCTTGATCTTGTCGACGTTCTCCATGCCCTCGATCACCTGCCCCCACACCGAATACTGGCGGTTGAGCCACGGCGCGTCCTCGAAGCAGATGAAGAACTGCGAGTTGGCGGAGTTCGGGTTCTGCGACCGCGCCATCGAGCAGGTGCCGCGCACATGGCTGATGTTGGAGAACTCGGCCTTGAGGTCCGGCTTGTCGGAACCGCCCATGCCGGTGCCCGTCGGGTCGCCGGTCTGGGCCATGAAGCCGTCGATGACGCGGTGGAAGACGATGCCGTCGTAGAAATTCTCGCGCGCAAGCTCCTTGATGCGCGCGACATGGCCGGGCGCGAGGTCCGGCAGAAGCTCGATCACCACCTTGCCCTTGGTGGTCTCCATGATGATGGTGTTTTCCGGGTCCTTGATCTCGGCCATGACGGTTCCTTGCCTCGAATGTTGGTGTTCGGTCAGTCGGCGGCGATGCGCGCCGAAACGATGCGGTCCGGGTCGGCGACGACGCCGTTCTGCCGCTGGTCGCCGCGCTTGATGGCGTCGACGACCTCCATGCCGCTCTCCACCGTGCCGACGACGGTGTACTGGCCGTTGAGATGCGGCGCGGGCGCAAACATGATGAAGAACTGCGAATTGGCCGAATTCGGACTTTGCGAGCGGGCCATGCCCACCGCGCCGCGGCCGAAATTCTCGGTGGAGAACTCCGCCGGCAGGTCGCCGAGCGAGGAGCCGCCGGTGCCGACGCGCCGCGCGTCGAAGCCGTCCTCGAGATCGCCGAACTGCACGTCGCCGGTCTGGGCCATGAAGCCGTCGATGACGCGGTGGAAGGCGACGTTGTCGTATTCGCCGCCGCGCACCAGCGCCTTGATCTGCTCGACATGCTTCGGCGCGACGTCGGGCCGGAGCGCGATGACGACGTCGCCGTCCTTGAGCGTCAGGATGAGGGTGTTCTCCGGCTCGGCGGCAAGGGCCACGGAGCCGGCCAGCACGCCGGCGGCAACGATGAAGGACGAGGCAAGCCTCAGAAGGCGCATCCGATTTCTCCCGGTTTTCAGGCCTTGAACTTCGCTTCCAGCGCAACGGCGACGTTGGCCGGAACGAACGGGCGGACATTGCCGCCCATCGCGGCAATCTGGCGGACGAGTGTGGCGGTAATCGTGCGCACGGAAGGGCTTGCCGGCAGGAACACGGTCTGGAGCTGGGGCGCCATGGTCTCGTTCATGCCGGCCATCTGCATCTCGTAGTCGAGGTCGGTGCCGTCGCGCAGGCCGCGGATCAGGATCGACGCGCCGTGCTGCGGCGCGATGTCGACCAGGAGCCCGCGGAACGAGACGATGCTGAGCCTTTCCGCATCCGCGCCCATCTCGTCGCGGGCGGCGGTCTCGATCAGCTCCACGCGCTCCTCGAACGTGAACAGCGGCTGCTTGGACGCCTGCACGCCGATGCCGATGACGATCTCGTCGGCAATGGCGAGCGAGCCCTTCAGCACGTCGAGATGGCCGTTGGTGAGCGGATCGAACGAACCCGCATAGAAGGCGATGCGCTTGGTCATGGCTGGGCTTCTATAGCATGCGCCCGGACGTGGGAACCGGGTTTTTCGGCGGCGACGCCGCCGTGCGGGGCGATCCAGGCGTAGGCCGTCACGCGGGGGCGTCGCCAGGCCGGCAAGCGCGAAAAAACCGAGCCTTTTCAGCAGTCGTTGCCGCCGTATGGTGAACGCCAGATGAACGGCGTCATCAGCATCGGTTAATAGCTGTCGTGTAAAACAGCAACCAAGATGAAACGAAACGGCGCTTCGCTCGTTTCAGGATACGAAGGAGGCTCGACGATGATGATCTTCATGCTCGCCGCAGTCATGACGCTGGCCATGCTGATCGCCACCGCCTTCGCCCTGCACGGCGAGGCGCAGGCCGCCCGGCTCGATGCCAGGCGCCAGACAGCCGGCGGCAATCGCTTCGGCTAACCTTCTACCTCCGGCGGCGCGGACGGCGCACCCTGCACGTCGTCCGCGCCGGCTTCTTCTTCCTCGCCCTGCGGCTCGGAAATCCGCTCGACGGAGACGACCTTCTCGCCTTCTGCCGTGTTGAAGATGGTCACGCCCTTGGTGGCGCGGCTGGCGATGCGGATGCCGCTGACCGGCACGCGGATCACCTGGCCGCCATCCGACACCAGCATGATCTGGTCGCCGTCGCCGACGGGGAAGCCCGCGACGAGCCGGCCGATCTCCGCCACCCTGGACACGTCGGTGGCGCGGATGCCCTTGCCGCCGCGATTGGTCAGCCGGAAATCGTAGGACGACGAGCGCTTGCCGTAGCCGTATTCGGTGACGGTGAGCACGAACTGCTCGCGCGCCCTGAGTTCCTCGTAGCGCTCGGCGGGCAGCGTCGTCTCCTCGCCGATGTCCTCGTTGGTCAGCGCGATCTCTTCTTCCTCGCCGTCGCCGCCGGCGGCGCGGCGCTCGGCGGTCGCCTGCTTGAGATAGGCGGCGCGCTCGGCCGGGCTCGCCTCGACGTGATGCAGGATCGCCATCGCGATCGCGCGCTCGTGCTGGCCCAGCGCGATGCCGCGCACGCCCTGCGAATCCCTGCCCTTGAACACGCGCACGTCGGTGACGTTGAAGCGGATGCACTGGCCTGAATCGGCGATCAGCAGCACGTCGTCGTTCTCGGTGCAGGTCTCGACGGCAAGGATGGCGTCGCCCTCCTCATCGAACTTCATGGCGATCTTGCCGTTGCGGTTGACCTGCACGAAGTCGGAGAGCTTGTTGCGGCGCACGGTGCCGCGCGTGGTGGCGAACATCACGTCGAGCTCGCCCCAGCTGTCCTCGTCCTCCGGCAGCGGCAGGATGGCGGTGATGCGGTCGCCCTCCTCCAGCGGCAGCATGTTGCGCAGGAACTTTCCGCGCGACTGCGGCGTGCCGACGGGCAGGCGCCACACCTTCTCCTTGTAGACGATGCCGCGCGAGGAGAAGAACAGGATCGGCGTATGGGTGTTGGCGACGAACAGGCGGGTGACGAAGTCGGCGTCCTTGGTCGCCATGCCCGAGCGGCCCTTGCCGCCCCGCGCCTGTGCCCGGTAGATCGAGAGCGGCACGCGCTTGATGTAGCCCTCGTGCGTGACCGTGACGACCATGTCCTCGCGCTGGATCAGGTCCTCGTCGTCCATGTCGGCGCCGCCTTCGGCGAGCTCCGTGCGGCGCGGCGTGCCGAACTCGTCGCGCACGGCGGTGAGCTCGTCCTTGACGATGCCCTGGATGCGGGCGCGCGACGACAGGATGTCGAGATAATCGGAAATCTCCGCGCCGATCTTGTTCAGCTCGTCGGCGATCTCGTCGCGGCCGAGCGCGGTCAGGCGCTGGAGGCGCAGCTCGAGGATGGCGCGGGCCTGTTCCTCGGAGAGATTGTAGGTGCCGTCCTCGTTGATGCGGTGGCGCGGATCGTCGATCAGGCGGATCAGCGCCTCGACGTCGGCGGCCGGCCAGCGCCGCTCCATCAACTGCTCGCGCGCGGTCTGCGGGTCGGGCGCGTGGCGGATCAGCCGGATGACCTCGTCGATGTTGGCGACGGCGATGGCGAGGCCGACGAGCACATGGGCGCGTTCGCGCGCCTTCCTCAACAGGTACTTGGTGCGCCGGCTGACGACCTCCTCGCGGAAGGCGACGAAGGCGCGCAGCATGTCGAGCAGCGTCATCACCTCCGGCCGGCCGCCGTTCAGCGCCACCATGTTGGCGCCGAACGAGGTCTGCAGCGGCGTGTAGCGGTAGAGCTGGTTGAGGATCACCTCGGCATTGGCGTCGCGCTTCAGCTCGACCACGACGCGGTAGCCCTGGCGGTCGCTCTCGTCGCGGATGTCGGAGATGCCCTCGACGCGCTTCTCGCGCACCAGCTCGGCCATCTTCTCGATCATCGCCGCCTTGTTCACCTGATACGGGATCTCGGTGATGACGATGGCTTCGCGGTCGTTGCGGATCTCCTCGAAATGCACGCGCCCGCGCATGACGATGGAGCCGCGGCCGGTCGAATAGGCCGAGTAGATGCCCGAGCGGCCGAGCACGATGCCGCCGGTCGGGAAATCCGGGCCGGGGATGATCTCCATCAGCTCCGGCAGGTCGATGGCCGGGTTGTCGATCAGCGCGATGCAGCCGTCGATCATCTCGCCGAGATTGTGCGGCGGGATGTTGGTGGCCATGCCGACGGCGATGCCGCCGGAGCCGTTGACGAGCAGGTTCGGAAAGCGCGCCGGCAGCACCTTCGGCTCGGAATCTGAGCCGTCGTAG
Organism: Hyphomicrobiales bacterium; assembly: GCA_022838525.1. GTDB lineage: Bacteria > Pseudomonadota > Alphaproteobacteria > Rhizobiales > Rhizobiaceae > Aerobium. The sequence continues at coordinate 9,726 of JALHFU010000002.1, forward strand.
TTCTCCTGGAAATCGACCGTGTCCTTGTCGATGTCCTCCAGGATCTCGTGCGCCACCTTGGCCAGCCGCGCCTCGGTGTAGCGCATGGCCGCCGGGGGGTCGCCGTCGATGGAGCCGAAATTGCCCTGCCCGTCGATGAGCGGCACGCGCAGCGACCAGTCCTGCGCCATGCGCACGAGGGCGTCGTAGATCGAGGCGTCGCCGTGGGGATGGTACTTACCCATGACGTCCGAGACCGGACGTGCCGCCTTCACATATTTGCGGTTCCAGTGATAGCCGCTCTCGTGCGAGGCGTAGAGGATGCGCCGGTGCACCGGCTTCAGCCCGTCGCGCACGTCCGGCAGGGCGCGCGCCACGATCACGCTCATGGCGTAGTCGAGGTAGGAACGCTGCATCTCCTCGACGATGGAGATGGGCTCGATACCTTCGGGCAGATCCTGCGGCCCGCGCGGCGTGGTCTGGTCAGTCAATGGGGATCACGATCATGCTGGGAATCATCTTCCCCTTATATAGGAGTTGGCGTGACAATTCCAAATCGCAGCCGCGGTTTTCCAGTGGCAATTCCGTGACTGATTTCAACGGGTTATGAGGGGAAATCCGGCGTATCCGGGCGTGTTGCGCGCCATGCGGGAGAATTCCGGCCGCCCGCGTGCCGCAAACGCCCGAATCGGCGCCTCCGGCTGCCTGCCTTTTCAGCAAACCGCGGCCCTGCGGGGTAGATCGCCGCGCGTCCCGGCAGACGCTGGAACGGCGATCCGTTTCCCCGCCCGGGCATCGATTCAGCCGCAAACCGGATTCCCCTTTCCGGCCCGATGCTCTAGGAAGGAAGACGGTTCCGGATGCGGCCGCGACAGGGGGAGGAACGCCGATGCCGAGCTTCGACGTGCTGCTGAACGCCTCCGTCACCCTTCTGGTGACCATCGACCCGCCCGGCCTCGCGCCGCTCTTCCTTGCGCTCACCGGCGGCATGAACCGCGCCGAGCGCTTTCAGGTGAGCCTGCGCGCCTCGACCATCGGCTTCGTGGTGCTGGCGGTGTTCGCGGTGGCCGGCGCGGCGATCCTGTCGATGTTCGGCATCACGCTGCCCGCCTTCCGCGTCGCCGGCGGCCTGCTCCTGTTCTGGATCGCCTTCGAGATGATCTTCGAGCGCCGGCAGGAGCGCAAGAACAGGAGCGCCGACAAGGCGATCACCATCGACCATATCCGCAACATCGCGGCCTTCCCGCTGGCGATCCCGCTGATCGCCGGCCCGGGCGCGATCTCGGCCGCGGTGCTTTTGTCCTCGTCGTTTCCGACGGCGGCGGGCACGGCGATGCTCGTCGCCATCATCGCGGCCTGCATCGCCATCACCTTCGTCGTGCTGGTGCTGTCGGAGCGGATCGACGGCTTTCTGGGCGAAACCGGCCGCTCGATCCTGACGCGGCTCCTCGGCGTCATCCTGGCCGCGCTCGCGGTGCAGTTCGTGGCCGACGGCATCAAGGCGCTGATGGCGGCGTGACCGGCGGGCGGTTCGGGCGGCTGCCGGACGATGAACGCGCCATGAACGGACGGTTCCGGGCCGGTTCATGCCGCTGCGGATAGTTTGCGGTCAATCGCATCAGCGAGCCACGACAACCGCACCGCAGAAGGAGCCGGCCATGTTCAAGTTTCTCAGGACCCTCACCCTTTCCGCCATCGTCGGCCTCGGTGCCATCGCCGCCATGCCCGCATCGGCCGAGGCCGCCAGCGGCTCGGTCTATCTCGGCTTCGGTTCCGGTCACGGGCCGAATGTCGGCTTCCATTTCAACGATCGCGGCCGCCATCACTATCGCGGTCCCGACCGTCACGGCGACCGCTGGGGTTCCGGCCGTTACCATGCCCGCGAATGCTCGCCGCGCGAGGCGGTGAGGAAGGCCTCGCGCATGGGGCTGCGCAACGCCCGCGTGGTCGACACCAGCCGCCGCACCATCAGGGTCGCGGGCCGCGGCCATGGCCACCGCCCGGCGGCCATCGTCTTCGGCAAGGCGCCGTCCTGCCCGGTCCTGCGCTGATCGCCAGCGCCTTTCCGACGTCCCTCCCCTGACTTCCCTGGCGCCGGCAGTTTCCTGCCGGCGCTTTTTCGTCGGGGGCTACTGCGTGAGCTCGAAGGTCGCGTTGACCTGGATGCGGTAGACGTTCTCGCCGGCCTCGACCGGCACCGCGTCGGACTGCACCTCCATCCGGTAGGCGCGGCCGGCGGCTATCGGCATCGGCGGCTGCATGTAGGACTGCTCGGACAGCTCGACGATCGGGCCGAGGCCGACGCCGGCCGCCTCCGCCAGCGTGCGGGCGCGGGCGATGGCGTCCTCGACGGCGCGGCGGCGGGCTTCGGTGCGCGCCGCCGAGGCGTCGTCGTTGGTGAAGACGACGCTGCCGCCCTGGTTGACGCCGAGCGTCACCGAGCGGTCGATGATCTCGCCGACCTTCGAGATGTCGCGCACGCGCACGGTCAGCGTGTTCGTCACCTGATAGGCGACGATCCGCGGCTGCTCCTCGGCGTTGTTCTGCGGGTAGACGTAGCGCGGGTTGATCTGCAGGCCGCTCGTCTGGAGGTCGCGGCTTTCGATGCCGGCCTCCTTCATCGCCGCCACCACGTCGGCGGTCGCCTTGTTGTTCTCGTCGAGCGCCTCGCGCGCGGTCTGCGCCTCGCGCAGCACCGACAGGGTCACGACGGCCAGATCGGGGGTCACCGCGGCCTCGCCTTCGCCGGCCACGACGATGCGCGGGGCGGGATTGCGCGCTTCCTGCGCGACGGCGGCATGCGGGAGGGCCATCGCGGCGGCGGCGAGGAGCGGGATGTATCGGCGATTCATGTCTGTCTCCGCAGATGTGATGCAAGGGCCGCGGCAATAGACGGGGAATATGGGTGGATTGCGGCGGCGGTCTTGTGCGGGACCAGAAAACCCACTAGGTCACCCGCCGTGGGGCCTGTAGCTCAATGGTTAGAGCCGGCGGCTCATAACCGCTTGGTTGGGGGTTCGAGTCCCTCCGGGCCCACCATTTTCTCGCTCACGCCGAGCTCGCTTCGCTCGCCGGCTCCGCGGGGGCGGGCGAAAGCCCGGGCCGCAGTCGCGGCCTTGTTCAGGCTCGCGGATTCTCCGCTCGCCTTCACCCGTTTTCACCCGCATCGAAGCCGTTGAGTGAAAGCCTGCATGCTGGCCGAGACGAACCTCCGCAGCCGTACACATTGCAGAGGAAAAAAAATCCCCTCGCTGCCGGAGCCGGATTGCCACGCTTCTCGACGGACAAACGTGTGGCGATCCGCCTTCTTCGCGCACCGGAACCGCCCGGAAACCGAACGCCGCGTTTCGGCGCGATGTTTCGGGAACGCCCTGCCCGATCAGCCGATCACGACGAGCGGGTGCGGATGCCCGTCGCGACGCCGCAACCCCGCCTCAGAACGGGATTTCGTCGTCGAGGTCGCGCGAGTAGCCACCGCCGCCGCTCTGGCTGCGGTTCTCCGACGGGCTGGACTGGCCGAAGTCCGAGCCGCGGCCGCCTCCCTGATAGCCGCCGCTGCCGCGGTCGTAGCCGACCTGGCCGCCGCCGCCCTCGCCGCGCGCGTCCAGCATCTGGAGCTCGCCGCGGAACTTCTGCAGCACCACCTCGGTGGTGTAGCGGTCCTGGCCCTGCTGGTCCTGCCACTTGCGGGTCTGCAACTGACCCTCGACATAGACTTTCATGCCCTTCTTCAGATACTGCTCGGCCACCTTGGCGAGGTTGTCGTTGAAGATGACGACATTGTGCCACTCGGTCTTTTCCCGGCGCTCGCCGCTCATCTTGTCGCGCCACGTCTCCGACGTCGCGATGCGCAGGTTGACGACCGGATCGCCGGAGTTGAGCCGCCTGATTTCCGGATCCGCGCCCAGATTACCGACCAGAATGACCTTGTTGACGCTGCCCGCCATAACGCTCTCCTGCGCTCGTCCTAAACCTGAAGTCGCGGCACACTATCCGAACCCCGCCGCGGATGCGCCGCCTGCCGCCGCCCGCCGGCGTTTCGTCCACAGTTTTAGCGCACCGTGCGCCCTTACGGGGCGTGCCGGCGACTACCTGCTCCGGGGCGCGGGGTTCGTTCCAAGCCGCGTCCCTTTCCCCCGATCGGACACTCCAAAGCCTTATCGTTCCTTTTTTGTTCCATAACACAAACCCGGCCGTCCTGACAATCCGTTCCTGCTGGCCGTTCCCGCCGGCCGTTCCTGGCGGGCCTCCGCTTTCGCCCGCACGCCTGCATCGTTCGGAAACGCCGGATGCCTGCCCCCCTTGCCGGCTGGCGTGGAAAACCTTGCAACGGAAAGCCCCGCCGCTCGCAGGTGGAGCGGACGGGGCATGGTTGAGCCTCAAGCTCTGTCATTGCCGGAACAACATAACCGGCTGTCTTTCGGATGCGTCTCGGGTCGCTGCCCGATGATCCGACCAATCGTCAGATTGTAGGGTGATGCGACGAAGGCAGTTCCAGCGGGTCATTCAGACGCCGGCGGGCTTGCTATCGCCGTGGCTCCACGCCGTGGTGGAGCCTGCCAAGTTGGTCCGGTGGAGTCATGCCTCCCTCCCTTCTCGGTTTCTCCTGATGCAGATGCGCTCAAGCCGAGCCGTGTTTCCGATGCCGCGCGGGCATTCGAGGACGACCGCCAAGGCGAGCTTCATCTGACAGGTGGAAGTCTAGCCCGGCATGCCGTGGCGTCAACCGCCGAGCCGGCTGCTGCAACAATTCGTGATCATCCGCGCCCGGTTTCTCTGGCTCAGTGGAATTTCGTTCGCTCTCTGTTCTTTTTGCTTGCCCTGCCGCGCCGAACGCGCGAAAAGCCATCTGCGGGTTTTCCCGCGCGGCGCCTCGACGGAGGGCAGCGGCGCCACCATATGCGGCTTCGGCCGGCGCCGCGCGGGGCGCCGGCATCTCCTGATGCAAGGCGGCGTAGAGGTCATGGCGGACCAGAAGTTCATATCCATTCGCGGCGCGCGCGAGCACAACCTCAAGAATATCGACCTCGATCTGCCGCGCGACCGGCTGATCGTGATGACCGGCCTGTCCGGCTCCGGCAAGTCGTCGCTCGCCTTCGACACCATCTATGCCGAGGGGCAGCGGCGCTATGTCGAGAGCCTGTCGGCCTATGCCCGCCAGTTCCTCGAGATGATGCAGAAGCCCGACGTCGACCAGATCGACGGGCTGTCGCCGGCGATCTCCATCGAGCAGAAGACGACGTCGAAGAACCCGCGCTCGACGGTCGGCACCGTCACCGAGATCTACGACTACATGCGCCTTCTGTTCGCGCGCGTCGGCGTGCCCTACTCGCCGGCGACCGGCCTGCCGATCGAGAGCCAGACCGTGTCGCAGATGGTCGACCGGGTTCTGGCGCTGGAGGAAGGCACGCGCCTCTACATCACCGCGCCGATCGTGCGCGGCCGCAAGGGCGAATACCGCAAGGAGCTCGCCGAGCTGCAGAAGAAGGGCTTCCAGCGAGTCAAGGTCGACGGCGCGTTCTACGAGATCGCCGACGCGCCGGCGCTCGACAAGAAATACAAGCACGACATCGACGTGGTGGTCGACCGCCTCGTGGTGCGGTCCGACATCGCCTCGCGGCTGGCGGATTCGCTGGAGACGGCGCTGAAGCTCGCCGACGGCATCGCCGTCGCCGAGTTCGCCGACCGGCCGCTGCCGGAGGAGCAGACCGGCGAGGACGCGGTCAACAAATCCAAGAACGAAACCCACGAACGCATTCTTTTCTCTGAGAAATTCGCCTGTCCTGTCTCGGGCTTCACCATTCCCGAGATCGAGCCGCGGCTGTTCTCGTTCAACAACCCGTTCGGCGCCTGCTCGGCCTGCGACGGGCTCGGCACCCAGCGCGCCATCGACCCGGATCTCGTGGTGCCGGAGGAGCACGTGTCGCTGCGCGAAGGCGCCGTCGCGCCCTGGGCGAAATCGACCTCGCCCTACTATCTCCAGACGCTGGAGGCGCTGGGCAAGGTCTACGGCTTCAAGGTCGGCGACCGCTGGCGCGAGCTGCCCGACGAGGCGAAGAACGCCATCCTCTACGGCACCGGCGAGCGCAGGATCGAGTTCGCCTATGACGACGGCGTGCGCGCCTACAAGACCTCGAAGACCTTCGAAGGCGTGATCCCGAACCTCGAGCGGCGGTGGAAGGAGACGGAGTCGGCCTGGATGCGCGAGGAGATCGAGCGCTTCATGTCGTCCAGCCCCTGCCCGGCCTGCAACGGCTACCGCCTCAAGCCCGAGGCGCTGGCGGTCAAGGTCGGCGGCCTGCACATCGGCGAAGTCACCGAGATGTCGATCCGCAAGGCGGACCGCTGGTTCACCGAGCTGCCGGAGAGGCTGACCGAGAAGCAGAACGAGATCGCCGTCCGCATCCTCAAGGAGATCCGCGAGCGGCTGCGCTTCCTCAACGACGTCGGGCTCGACTATCTGACGCTGTCGCGCAACTCGGGGACGCTGTCGGGCGGCGAGAGCCAGCGCATCCGGCTTGCCTCGCAGATCGGCTCCGGCCTGACCGGCGTGCTCTACGTGCTCGACGAGCCGTCCATCGGCCTGCACCAGCGCGACAATGCGCGGCTCCTCGACACGCTCAAGCACCTGCGCGACCTCGGCAACACGGTGATCGTGGTCGAGCACGACGAGGACGCGGTGCTGACGGCCGACTATGTCGTCGATATCGGCCCGGCGGCGGGCGTGCATGGCGGCCGGGTCATCGCCCGGGGCACGCCGGCCGAGATCATGGCCAACCCCAATTCGCTGACCGGGCAATACCTGTCGGGCGCGCTCGGCATCGCCGTGCCGGCCGAGCGGCGCAAGGGCAAGAAGGGCAAGCGCATCAAGGTCGTCGGCGCGCGCGGCAACAACCTGAAGGACGTGACGGCGGAAATCCCGCTCGGCACCTTCACCTGCGTCACCGGCGTGTCGGGCGGCGGCAAGTCCACCTTCCTGATCGAGACGCTCTACAAGGCCGCCTCGCGCCGCATCATGGGCTCGCGCGAGCAGCCCGCGCCGCACGAGCGCATCGAGGGGCTGGAGTTCCTCGACAAGGTCATCGACATCGACCAGTCGCCGATCGGGCGCACGCCGCGGTCCAATCCGGCCACCTATACCGGCGCGTTCACGCCGATCCGCGACTGGTTCGCGGGCCTGCCCGAGGCCAAGGCGCGCGGCTACCAGCCGGGGCGCTTCTCTTTCAACGTCAAGGGCGGGCGCTGCGAGGCGTGCCAGGGCGACGGCGTCATCAAGATCGAGATGCACTTCCTGCCCGACGTCTACGTCACCTGCGACGTCTGCCACGGCAAGCGCTACAACCGCGAGACGCTGGAGGTGCTGTTCAAGGGCAAGTCGATCGCCGACGTGCTCGACATGACGGTCGAGGAAGGCGTCGAGTTCTTCTCGGCGGTGCCCGCCGTGCGCGACAAGCTGGAGACGCTGAAGAAGGTCGGCCTCGGCTACATCCATATCGGCCAGCAGGCGACGACGCTGTCGGGCGGCGAGGCGCAGCGCATCAAGCTCGCCAAGGAGCTGTCGCGCAAGGCGACCGGCAAGACGCTCTACATCCTCGACGAGCCGACGACGGGCCTGCACTTCCACGACGTCGCCAAGCTGCTGGAAGTGCTGCACGAGCTGGTCGAGCAGGGCAACACCGTAGTGGTGATCGAGCACAATCTCGAGGTCATCAAGACCGCCGACTGGCTGCTCGACCTCGGGCCGGACGGCGGCGACGGCGGCGGCGAGCTCGTGGCGGCCGGCACGCCGGAGGACGTCGTCGCCGAGCCGCGCAGCTACACCGGCCAGTTCCTCAAGGAGCTGCTGGAGCGGCGGCCGGGCCTGAGAAAGCGCGAGGCGGCGGAATAGCCTTGCTCCGGCCTGCACCGGCGGGCCGGGAACCCGACGGGCGGCGCGGTCCGCGGCGGACAATGGAAGGGAGTTCGGACGTGATCCTGATCGGCCAGTACGATTCATCCTTCGTCCGGCGCGTCGGCATCGCGCTCAGGCTGTACGACATGCCGTTCGAGCATCGGCCGTGGTCGGTGTTCGGCGATGCCGAGAAGATCGCGGCGCTGAACCCGCTGACGCGGGTGCCGACGCTGGTGCTCGACGACGGCGAGGTGCTGGTCGACAGCGTGACCATTCTCGATCATCTCGACGAGCTCGCCGGCGCGGATCGGGCGATGCATCCCCCTTCGGGCGCCGCCCGCCGGGAGTCGGTCCGGATCGCGACGCTGGCGAGCGGCATCGCCGACAAGACGGTCAGCCTGTTCTACGAGCGCCGGCTGCACGACACCGTCTCGGCCGCCTGGGAGGAGCGGTGCCTGAAGCAGATCCGCGGCACGCTCGCGGCGCTCGAAGCCGACCGCGCCGGCCGTGCCGGCCCCTACTGGTTCGGCGAGCGGATCGGCCATGCCGACATCGCCGTGGCGGCATCCTTGCGCCACATGCGCGATTCCCATCCCGATCTCGCCAATCTTGGCGCCTGTCCGGCGCTCGCCGCCCATTGCGAGACGCTGGAGGCGATGCCCGTCTTCCGCGAGATATCGCAGCCCTTCATCCCGCCGGCATGAAACGGGTTGCGCCGGAAAGGCCCGTGGCCCCGATAGGCGCCGGCAAAGGCAGGAGGTCCGAATGGTCACGTCAGGAACGATCCGCGCAGGCATGGGCGGCTGGACCTTCGAGCCGTGGGAAGGCAGCTTCTATCCCGACAAGCTCGCGAAGGCGAAGCAACTCCGCCATGCGTCGCGCGAGGTGAGGACCATCGAGGTCAACGGCACCTACTATTCGACGTTCAAGCCCGAGACCTTCGCCAAATGGGCAGCCGACGCGCCCGACGATTTCGTGTTCTCGCTGAAGGCGATCCGCTTCGCCACCAACCGCCGCGTGCTGGCGGAAGCCGGCGAGTCCGTGCAGCGGTTCCTCGATTCCGGGGTGGCGGAGCTCGGCGAGAAACTCGGGCCGATCCTGTGGCAGTTCGCGCCGACGAAGAAGTTCGACGCCGCCGATTTCGAAGGTTTTCTCAAGGTGCTGCCGGCAAGGCAGGACGGCGTGCCGCTGCGCCATGCGCTCGAGGTGCGCCACGACAGCTTTGTTGTGCCGGAGTTCGTGGCGCTGGCGCGGAAATACGGCACCGCCATCGTCTATGCCCATCATGCCGTCTATCCCGGGATCGCGGACGTGACCGGCGATTTCGTCTATGCCCGGCTGCAGCGCGGCAGCGACGACAACGAGAACTGCTACCGCGAGGACGAGCTCGACGGCTGGGCCGCGCGGGCGAAGGAATGGGCGGCCGGCGGGCAGCCGGGCGACCTGCCCTGTGCCGATCCCTCCGTCGCGGCCGCGAGGAAGCCGCGCGACGTGTTCGTCTACTTCATCACCGAGGGCAAGTCGCGCGCGCCCTTCGGCGCGATGGCGCTGCAAAAGCGCGTCGGTTCATAGCAGATCGCGCAGCACGGTCGGCAGCAGGCCGGGCAGGTCTTCGGCGATCAGGCCCGGGCCGAACCGCGCCCCCGCCTCGGCGTGGAGCCATACCGCCGCACAGGCGGCTTCCCAGGCCGGCGCTCCTTGCGCGGCCAGCCCGGCGATCATGCCGGCCAGCACGTCGCCCGAGCCGGCGGTCGCCAGCCACGGCGTGCCGTTCTCGTTGATCGCGGCGCGGCCGTCGGGTGCGGCGATCACCGTGTCGGGGCCCTTGAGGAGAAGCACCGCCCCTGCCCGCCGCGCGGCCTGCCGCGCCCTTTCCAGCTTGGAGAGGTCGTCATCGGCGGCCAGATCGGGGAAGAGCCGCGCGAACTCGCCTTCGTGCGGCGTCAGCACGATGTCGAGCGTCGAGCGGTCGATGGCCTGGAACAGCTCCTCCGGCGCCCCGCGGAAGGCGGTGATGGCGTCCGCGTCGAGGACCAGCGTCGCGTCGCCGCCGTGCGCGAGGGCGGCCAGCACCGTCTCGCGGATCGGCCGGTTGAGGCCGAAGCCAGGCCCGAGAACCAGGGCGCGGGGCGGTTTCGCCGCCAGCGCCTCGCGCAGATCCTCCGGCGCGTCGACCTTGCGCAGCATGATCGCGGTGAGGTGCGTCGCATTCACCGCCAGCGCGTTGCCCGGCGAGAAGACGGTGACCGCGCCTGCGCCCGCCCGCGCCGCGGCGAGGGCCGACAGTCTCGCCGCGCCCGTCGCGGTCGGCCCGCCGGAAAAGACCGCGACATGGCCGCGCGAATATTTGTGTTGTGCGCGTTGCGGACGCGGCAGCGCCGCCTGCCAGAGCGGCGGCCGGTTCAGGAAGGCGCGGGGCGAGATAGCTTCGAGCACGGCGTCCGGGATGCCGATGTCGGCCAGCACCACCTCGCCGCACAGCGCCCTGCCCGGTTCGAGGAAATGGCCGGGCTTGAGGCGGAAGAAGGTCACCGTCAGCTCCGCCTCGAAGCATGCGCCCGGCGGCCGGCCGCTGCCGCCCGGAACGCCGGAGGGAAGGTCTATCGCCACCACGCGCGCGCCGGCCGCCCGGCATGCCTCCGCGGTCCGCGCGGCCGTGTCGTCCAGCGCGCGGGCAAGCCCCGCGCCGTAGAGCGCATCGACCACCACCCGGCCCGCGGCGGGCGCGAAATCGCCGAGCGGCCGCGGCGTCAGCGGGCATGCGGCGGCTGCGCGCTCGGCGTCGCTGCCCGGCCGCGGCGTGCCGTCGGCCCAGACCGCGACCTCGACGCCCGCTTCGGCGAGAAGCTTCGCCACCTCGTAGCCGTCGCCGCCATTGTTGCCCGGGCCGCACAGCACGTCGAAGCCGCCCGCCCCGGGATAGCGCCGCACGAGCTCGCGGAACACGGCGAGGCCGGCATTGCGCATCAGGCCGTAGCCGTCGTGCGGCCCGCTCTCGACGGCGAGCCTGTCGGCGACCGTCATTTCATCCGGCGACAGGAGTTCGATATGCCTGCCTATTTCCTGTGCAGATTGCATGATTTCTGACCTGCCCTTACTCTGCCATAGCTGTGCCATGCTGTCAGCCGCGCGGCTTGCAGGCGTCCAACGCCGCGACCCGCGCCGTTTTCCCTTCGCGGCCGTGCCCGTTGCGAACTGGCACGGTTCCTGCATTCACGAATACGAAGCGGGATTGTCCCGCCCGTCTCTACCAATCGGAGGCCACCAGCTCATGAAAAAGATCGAGGCGATCATCAAGCCGTTCAAGCTCGATGAGGTCAAGGAAGCCCTGCAGGAAGTCGGACTTCAGGGCATCACCGTCACCGAGGCGAAGGGTTTCGGTCGCCAGAAGGGTCATACGGAACTCTATCGCGGCGCCGAGTACGTCGTCGACTTTCTCCCCAAGGTGAAGATCGAGGTCGTGCTGCCGGACGAGGCCGTCGAGGCGGCGATCGAGGCGATCCGCAAGGCCGCGCAGACCGGACGCATCGGCGACGGCAAGATCTTCGTCACCAATGTCGAGGAAGTGGTGCGCATCCGCACCGGGGAAACCGGCGTCGACGCCATCTGAGTGCCGGGAAACCGGCGTCACCAATTTCATTACCTTGAAGGAAGGCAGCAAATGACCACAGCAGCAGACATCCTGAAGCAGATCAGGGACAACGACGTGAAGTTCGTGGACCTGCGCTTCACCGATCCGAAGGGCAAGCTCCAGCACGTCACGATGGATGTCGGCGTGGTGGACGAGGACATGTTCACCGACGGCGTGATGTTCGACGGTTCCTCGATCGCCGGCTGGAAGGCGATCAACGAGTCCGACATGGTGCTGATGCCCGACGTCGAGACCGCCCACATGGACCCGTTCTTCGCGCAGTCGACGCTGGTGCTGCTGTGCGACATCCTCGATCCGGTCTCCGGCGAGCCCTATGGCCGCGACCCGCGCGGCATCGCGCGCAAGGCGGAAGCCTATCTGAAGGCCGAAGGCATCGGCGACACCGTCTATGTCGGCCCCGAGGCCGAGTTCTTCGTCTTCGACGACGTCAAGTTCAAGGCCGACCCCTACAACACCGGCTTCAAGCTCGACTCCAGCGAGCTGCCGTCCAATGACGACACCGACTACGAGACCGGCAATCTCGGCCACCGCCCGCGCGTCAAGGGCGGCTATTTCCCGGTGCCGCCGGTCGACTCGCTGCAGGACATGCGCTCCGAGATGCTGACGGTCCTGACCGAGATGGGCGTCGTGGTCGAGAAGCACCACCACGAGGTGGCGGCGGCCCAGCACGAGCTCGGCGTCAAGTTCGACACGCTGCTGCGCAACGCCGACAAGATGCAGCTCTACAAATATGTCGTGCACCAGGTCGCCAACGCCTACGGCAAGACCGCGACCTTCATGCCGAAGCCGGTGTTCGGCGACAACGGCTCGGGCATGCACGTCCACATGTCGATCTGGAAGGGCGGCAAGCCGACCTTCGCCGGCAACGAATATGCCGGCCTGTCGGAGAGCTGCCTGTTCTTCATCGGCGGCATCATCAAGCACGCCAAGGCGATCAACGCCTTCACCAACCCGCTGACCAACTCCTACAAGCGTCTGGTTCCGGGCTACGAGGCGCCGGTGCTGCTCGCCTATTCGGCGCGCAACCGCTCGGCCTCGTGCCGCATCCCCTTCGGCTCGTCGCCGAAGGCCAAGCGCGTCGAGATCCGCTTCCCCGATCCGGGCGCGAACCCCTATCTCGGCTTCGCCGCGCTGCTGATGGCCGGCATCGACGGCATCAAGAACAAGATCCATCCGGGCCAGCCCATGGACAAGGATCTCTACGACCTGCCGGCGAAGGAGCTGAAGCAGATCCCGACCGTCAGCGGTTCGCTGCGCGAGGCGCTGGTCAACCTCGACAAGGACCGCGCCTTCCTCAAGGCCGGCGGCGTGTTCGACGACGACCAGATCGACGCCTTCATCGAGCTGAAGATGGCCGAGGTGATGCGCTTCGAGATGACGCCGCACCCGGTCGAGTTCGACATGTACTACTCGGTCTGATCCTCCAGCCGACGACCGCGAAGCCGGGGCGCATCCGCGCCCCGGTTTCTTTTTGCCCGGCGTCGGCCCGCGCGCCTGCCGGGCGGCCGCCGCTCCATTAGCGGCTTACGGGATGTTAACCGCCGTCCGTCTAGGGTTTCCTGAGGCTTTCCGCCCCGCGCGGGACATGATTCTTTTCAGAACGGACGTCAGGAATGGCATTCGCGGCGATCAATACGGCACCGTCGCAGGCGGAAAGGCGGAACTTTCAGCGCGTGCGCGTGAAGGTGTACGGCCGCTACATGCTCGAGGACCGCTCGGAGCACGCCTGCCAGGTGGTCGACATGTCGCCGGGCGACGTCGCCTTCCGCGCCGTCCGTTCCGGCGAGCTCGGCGAGAAGGTCATCGCCTATCTCGACCATATCGGCCGCATCGAGGGCGTGGTGACGCGCCGCTTCACCGACGGCTTCGCGATGACCATCGTCGCCTCCGACCGCAAGCGCGACAAGCTCGCCGCGCAGCTCACCTGGCTCGCCAACCGGCACGAGCTCGACCTGCCGGAGGATCGCCGCCACGAGCGCGTGACGCCGCGCAACCCGATGAGCATGCTGCATCTCGAGGACGGCCGCCAGTATCGCTGCCGCATCATCGACCTGTCGCTGTCCGGCGCCGCCGTCGAGATCGACGTCAAGCCGGCGATCGGCGTTGCCGTCACTCTCGGCAGCATGCGCGGGCGCGTCGTCCGCCATTTCGAGGACGGCATCGCCATCGAGTTCGCCGTGCTCCAGCGGCAGGAGACGCTGGCCGCCGAATTCGACGGCACGGGACGGCGCTGAGCCGGCACGACCGCCAGAGGAATGCTATCCCCGGGCCGGCCCTCGCGCCGGCCCTTTTCGTTGCGGGGCATCCTGGAAGCCGCTCCCCGACCGGCGTGTGAACGTTGCCTGTTACCCTTCTTCGCATATCGGAACCGCTAGAAGTCGGCTTCCACTCTCCGAGCCGTCGCGCGGCGATACGTCAAATTTTATGAAAATTCTAATCTGTATTTATCTTAAATAGATTAGATATTGAATACTGTTCTTGTAAACATATCCGAGAATTCATCCTTGTTTTATTGCAAATAGTACTTCGCTGATTCGCGTGGAATAAATCCACGTCTGCCATTGTGCCCTCGTCAACGGGGAGACGACACAATGGGGACGATAAGAAAGGTATGGCCCGCGGCCCTTGCCGTGGCCGCGCTCGGCGCGGCTGCCGGGAGCGCGCAGGCCCAGGCATTCATGCCGACGGGCGGGCTGTCGACGCAGCCGGTCGGCCACTACGAGTTCTGTCAGCGCAAGCCGGACGAGTGCGTCAAGACGGTGGCGGCGCGGCCGGTCGAACTGACGCGGAAGCTGTGGGCGACGATGGTGGACATCAACAACGTCGTCAACACCATGGTGACGCCGCGCACCGACATGGAGATGTGGGGCGTCGAGGAATACTGGTCCTATCCGGGCAACGGCTACGGCGACTGCGAGGATTACGCGCTGGAGAAGCGCCGGCGGCTGATCAAGGCGGGCGTGCCGGCCTCGAACCTTCTGATCACCGTGGTGCGCCAGCCCAACGGCGACGGCCATGCCGTGCTGACGGTCAGCACCAGCATGGGCGACTTCGTGCTCGACAATCTGGAGCCGCGCATCCTGGCGTGGACCGAGACCGAATACCAGTACCTCAAGCGCCAGTCGGGCAAGCATTCGGGCATGTGGGTGTCCATCCAGGACGGCCGCAACGTGCTCGTGGGTTCGGTAGCGAACCGGCGCTGACAGCCATACGGGAAACCAGGGACAACCCGGTCGAGTCCCCACCCTCCCCGTCCCCAACGACCGGGTTCAGGAGCCGGCCCTTCCCCAAAGGGCCGGCTCCGCCATTTCAGGGGCGGCGGAGCCTGCGGCCGGCGGGTTCGTTTCAGAAATCGGCGCTTCAGAAATCGACGATCTTGCCCTTGTCGAGCGTGACGCGGCGGTCCATCCGCGCCGCGAGGTCGTGATTGTGGGTGGCGATCAGCGCCGAGAGGCCCGACTGCCTCACCAGCGCCTCCAGCGCATCGAACACATAGGACGCGGTCGCCGGGTCGAGATTGCCCGTCGGCTCGTCGGCCAAGAGGATCAGCGGCGCGTTGGCGACGGCGCGGGCGATGGCGACGCGCTGCTGCTCGCCGCCCGACAGCTCGGCCGGGCGATGCTCGGCGCGCTCGCCGATCTTCATGTAGTCGAGGAGCTGCATGGCGCGCGTGCGCGCCTCGGCGTCACCGAGCCCGCGCACGAGCTGCGGCATCATCACGTTCTCGAGCGCGGTGAACTCGGGCAGCAGATGGTGGAACTGGTAGACGAAGCCGATGTCGTTGCGGCGGATCGCGGTGCGGTCGTCGTCGCAGAGGCCGCGGCAGGAGCGGCCGGCGACCACCACGTCGCCGCCGTCGGGCTGCTCCAGCAGGCCGGCCGTGTGCAGCAGCGTCGACTTGCCCGCGCCCGAGGGCGCGACCAGCGCCACCATCTCGCCGCGCCGCAGCGTGAAGTCGGCGCGGTCGAGGATCACGAGCTTGCGCTCGCCCTCGTCGTAGCGCCGCTCGATCGCCTTGAGTTCCAGCACCGCGCCGTCCGCCATCATTCGTACCGCAGCGCCTCGACGGGATCGAGCTTCGCCGCGCGCCAGGCGGGGAACAGCGTCGCGATGAACGACAGCGTCAGCGCCATCAGCACCACGGAAACGGTCTCGCCCGCATCCATCTTGGCCGGAAGCTGGCTGAGGAAATAGAGCTCGGGGTTGAACAGCGTCGTCCCCGAAAGCCAGGAGAAGAACTGCCGTATCCGCTCGACGTTCAGGCACACGACGATGCCGAGCACGACGCCGGCGACGGTGCCGGTGACGCCGATCGCCGCCCCGGTCATCATGAAAATGCGCATCACCGAGCCGCTCGTCGCGCCCATGGTGCGCAGGATGGCGATGTCGCGGCCCTTGTCCTTCACCAGCATGATCAGGCCGGAGATGATGTTGAGCGCGGCGACGAGCACGATCAGCGTCAGGATCATGAACATGACGTTGCGCTCGACCTGAAGCGCGGAAAAGAAGGTCTGGTTGCGCTGCCGCCAGTCGGTCAGATAGACCTGCCGCTCGGCGGCCGCCTCGATCGGGCCGCGCAGGCTGTCGACCGCGTCGGGGTTGTCGATGAACACCTCGACGGTCTGGGCCAGCCCCTCGGCGTTGAAGTAGAGCTGCGCCTCCTCGAGCGGCATGTAGATGATCGAGGCGTCGAGCTCCGACATGCCGATCTCGAAGATGGCCACGACGGGGTAGATCTTCTGCCGCGGCGTGACGCCGAACGGCGTGACGTCGCCCTCGGGCGCGACGAGCTGGATGCCGTCGCCGACGGCGAGGCCGAGATTTTCCGCCATGCGCCTGCCGACGGCGACGCCCTCGCCGGTGGCGAAGCCGACGAGCGAGCCCTGGCGGATGTTCCTGGCGACGAAATCGAGCTTGGCGATGTCGTCCTCGCGGATGCCGCGCACCAGCGCGCCGGTGCCGGCGCCGATGCGGCCGGTGGCCAGCACCTGCCCCTCGATCAGCGGGATGGCGTAGCGCACGCCCGGCACGCCGTTGATGCGGCCGGCGACCTCGGCATAGTCGTCGAAGGCGCGGTCGATCGGCTGGACGACGAGGTGGCCGTTGACGCCGAGGATGCGCGACAGGAGCTCGGCGCGGAAGCCGTTCATCACCGCCATGACGATGATGAGCGTCGCGACGCCCAGCATGATGCCGGTGAACGAGATCAGCGAGATGACGGAGATGACCGTGTCCTTGCGGCGCGAGCGCAGGTAGCGCCACGCCACCATGCGCTCGAAGAGCGAGAACGGCCTCGCCCCGGTCGGTCCCTCGGCCGCCGCTTCGCTCATGTTACGTTCCCGATGGCCGCGTTCCCGATGGCTGCGTTTCCGGGGGCCGCGGCCCCGATGCGGGCGGCGACCTCGCCGAGCGGCACGGTCACGCGCTCGCCGGTCCTGCGGTTCTTGATCTCGGCCTCGCCCGCATCGACGCCGCGCGGGCCGACGATCACCTGCCACGGCAGGCCGATCAGGTCGGCGGTGGCGAACTTGCCGCCGGGGCGCTGGTCCGTGTCGTCGTAGAGCACGTCGAGACCGGCCGCGCCCAGCGCCTCGTACAGCGTCTCGCAGGCGGCGTCGCAGGCCGCGTCGCCGGCTTTCATGTTGATCAGCGCGGCGTCGAACGGCGCGACGGAGGCCGGCCAGATGATGCCGTTCTCGTCGTGGCTCGCCTCGATGATCGCCGCGATCAGCCGCGTCGGGCCGATGCCGTAGGAGCCCATCGACACGAAATGGTCCTTGCCGTCGGGGCCGGCGACCTTGGCGCCCATCGGCTTCGAATACTTGTCGCCGAAATGGAAGATGTGGCCGACCTCGATGCCGCGCGCGGCAAGGCGGTTGCCTTCGGCGATCTCGCCCCATGCCGCCTCGTCGTGCATCTCCTCGGTCGCGGCGTAGGGCGTGGTCCACTCCCTGACGATGCCTGCGACGGCCGCGTCGTCGGAGAAGTCCACATCCTCGCCCGGCACCTTCAGGTCGAGGAAGTCGCGATGGCAGAACACGGCGCTCTCGCCGGTGTCGGCGAGGATGATGAACTCGTGCGAAAGGTCGCCGCCGATCGGGCCGGTGTCGGCGCGCATCGGGATCGACTTCAGGCCGACGCGCTCGAAGGTCCTGAGATAGGCGACGAACATGCGGTTGTAGGCCGCCCTCGCCCCCTCATAGTCGAGGTCGAAGGAATAGGCGTCCTTCATCAGGAACTCCCTGCTGCGCATCACGCCGAAGCGCGGCCGCACCTCGTCGCGGAACTTCCACTGGATGTGGTAGAGGTTCAGCGGCAGGTCCTTGTAGGACTTCACGTAGCTGCGGAAGATGTCGGTGACCATCTCCTCGTTGGTCGGGCCGTAGAGCATGTCGCGCTCGTGGCGGTCCTTGATGCGCAGCATCTCCTTGCCGTAGTCGTCGTAGCGGCCGCTTTCGCGCCACAGCTCGGCCGACTGGATGGTCGGCATCAGGATTTCCTGCGCGCCGGCGCGGTTCTGCTCCTCGCGGATGATGCGGTTGACCTTGTCGAGGACGCGTATGCCCAGCGGCAGCCAGGAGAACGAGCCGGCCGCCTGCTGGCGGATCATGCCGGCACGCAGCATCAGCCGGTGCGAGACGATCTCGGCCTCGCGCGGGTTCTCCTTCAGGATGGGCAGAAAATAACGCGACAGACGCATGAGGATTTCCGTGAGAAGCGGGCGGAATCAATATGCCCGAGGGTCCATTTGCATGGGCTTCATAGCGATTTCGTGGCGCCTTGGAAACCCGAGCACACAGGCCGAAGACCTGACGCCGCATTGAGCAATGCTTGCCGTATTATTGTGCAATGCAGCACATCTCATGCCCTTCCGGTGCGAAATTTTTCGTGACATTGCCGCCTCGTCTGGTCTAGTGTGCCTCGCATAATCGAGAGAGTGGTGGAAAAATCCGCTCTCCTGCGCGGTCAAAGTCTTGGGAGGATGCGATCTAGGCGCGATTTTCCGCAGCCGCCGTAAGAACGGAAACAGATCGGACGCGTTCAATCTGCAAGGCTTCGGCCTTGCATTTTTTTTGTGCATCGAAAGAAATACGATCCCTTGCCGCGCGCCGGTTTCACCGCGCCGAGGGGCCGATGCGCGGTATGTCGTCGAAGGAAAAGCCGTAATAGACCGTGGCGATGTAGAACGCCGCGAAGATGATCGTGGCGACGACGGTGGTGCGGATGACCGCGCGCAGCATGTGCGGGCCGCGCGGCGCACTGGCCACCGTGCCGAGCGTGACCTCGCCGTCCTCCTCCTGGGTCCTGACGCCGAAGGGCAGCATCGCGAACAGCACCACCCACCACAGGATGAAGTAGATCGCGGCGATGGAAATCCAGCTCATCGGCGAAAACCTTTCTTTACGGGCATGACCGCGCTCCGAAGCCGGCTTCCGAATTTCACCGGCGCGGCTCCGGGATTGGTGGTCACCGTCTAGGCCTGCTCCAGCTCGACCAGCGTGCCGAAGAAATCCTTGGGATGCAGGAACAGCACCGGCTTGCCGTGGGCGCCGATCCTCGGCTCGCCGTCGCCGAGCACGCGGGCGCCTTCCGCCTTCAGCCGGTCGCGGGCGGCGGCGATGTCGTCGACCTCGTAGCAGACGTGGTGCATGCCGCCGGACGGGTTCTTCTCCAGGAACGGCCGGATGGTCGAATTCTCGCCCAAGGGCTCCAGAAGCTCGATCTTGGTGTTGCCGACGTCGATGAAGACGACGGTGACGCCGTGCTCCGGCAGGGCCTGCGGCTCGGACACGCTGGCGCCCAGCGTGTCGCGGTAGAGCGCGCTGGCGGCGGCGATATCGGGCACGGCGAGCGCGACATGGTTCAGGCGTCCGAGCATGTGCAGTTCCTTTTCAGGAGTGAATAGTGAGTAGGGAATAGTGAGTAGTGAAAACGGACAGCGATGGCGAGTCATGGCGCCAACCGTCGTGACAGGTGCCGTCCACTACTCCCTACTCACTCTTCGCTACTCACTCGATCTACCGCGTCACGAACACGGTGACGAGCGGCTTCTTGCCCCATGCCTCGTTGGCGGCGGCGCGCACGGCGCGGCGCACCGATTCCGCCACCAGGTCGAGGTCCTTGCGGCGCACGCGGGGAATGCTCTCGACCGCGCCGATCGCGGCGTCGAGCATCAGGTCTTCCAGAAGCGCGCCCCTGGCGTCCGCCCGGGCCGTGCCGATCGCGACGAGATCGGGATCGCCGGAGAGCTCATGACGGTCGTCGAGCACGACGTTGACCGCGACGTGGCCGACATAGCTCAGCTTGCGTCGGTCGCGCACGCCCATCTCCTCGTCGGTGC
Organism: Hyphomicrobiales bacterium; assembly: GCA_022838525.1. GTDB lineage: Bacteria > Pseudomonadota > Alphaproteobacteria > Rhizobiales > Rhizobiaceae > Aerobium. The sequence goes on from JALHFU010000002.1 coordinate 29,589, forward strand.
CGACGAGCCTGCCGTCCTTGTAGATGCGGCCGAACGGCACCTGATCGACGATCTCGGCCGCGCCGGGGGCAAGCCGCAGCACGTCGCCGTTGCGGACATGGCCGATCTCGGGGATGCCCGAGGCCTGCCCGAGCAGCCCTTGCGCCACGAGATGCGCGGCCTCGCCATGGACGGGGACCAGGATGCGCGGCCGCACCCATTTGTACATCTGCCGAAGCTCGTTCCTGCGCGGGTGGCCGGAGACGTGGACCAGCGCGTCGCCGTCCTCGATGATCTTGATGCCCTGCTCTATCAGCAGGTTCTTGGTCTCGAGGATCGCCTTCTCGTTGCCGGGAATGACGCGCGAGGAGTAGACCACCGTGTCGCCGGGCGACAGCGCCACGCTGCGCATCTCGTCGCGGGCGAGCTTGGCGAGGGCGGCGCGCGGCTCGCCCTGGCTGCCGGTGCACAGGATGACGAGGTTCTCGCGCGGGATGAAGCCGTAATCCTCCTCGGCGACGAATTCCGGCAAGCCGTCGAGATAGCCGAGCTCGCCGGCGACGTCGATGACGCGCTTGAGCGAGGAGCCGAGCACCAGCACCTGCCGGCCGGCGTCGCGTGCGGCCTCGGCGATGGAGCGGATGCGTCCGACATTGGACGAGAAGGTGGTGACGGCGACGCGGCCGTGGGCGGCCTCGATGACGCCGCGCAGCCCTTCGGCCACGTCCTTCTCGGACGGCGAATCCCCCTCGCGCAGCGCGTTGGTGGAGTCGCAGACGAGCGCCAGCACGCCCTCGTCGCCGAGCGCGCGGAACTTCGCCTCGTCGGTCAGCGGGCCGATGGCGGGCGCGGTATCGATCTTCCAGTCGCCGGTGTGGACGACGAGGCCGAGCGGCGTGCGGATGGCGAGCGACACCGGCTCGGGGATCGAATGGGTGACGGCGATGGTCTCGATGTCGAACGGGCCGACCGTGAATCGGTCGCCCGGACGATAGATCTCGACCGGGACTTCCGGGCCGCCGTCCATGCCGCGCTTGACCTGGAGCAGGCCGGCGGTGAACGGGGTCATCCACACCGTCTTCCTGAGCCGGGGCCACAGGTCGAGCAGTGCGCCGTAGTGGTCCTCGTGGGCGTGGGTGATGACGATGCCGACGACGTTGTCGATCTGGCTTTCGATGAAGCGCGTGTCGGGCAGGACGAGATCGACGCCCGGCAGGTAGGCGTCCGGGAAGGACACGCCGACGTCGACGATCAGCCACTTGCGCGCATGCGCCGGGCCGAGCCCGTAAAGGGCGAAGTTCATGCCGATCTCGCCGACGCCGCCCAGCGGGCAGAAGACAAGCTCGTCCCCGTCCTTGCGTGCCATGTCACTTTCCTTTCCGGATCGCCGCATCTCCCGCCGGAGCGGGAAAGAAATTCCTTCGTCTTCCCGCACCGTCGCCGGGAGCCGCCTGTCGCTGTTTCGCGCATTGCGCCGCGCGGTTCAACCGTTTCGGGAAAACGTCCCGCCGCTGGTCAGGCCGAGGCCACCGTGCCGAAATGCACGTCGCCGGCGGCGACCGTCACGCGGGTGCCGTCGTCGGCGCGGATGACGAAGCGGCACTCCTCGTCGATGGTTTCGAACACGCCGCGCACGACGCGCCCGTCGATGCGCACCGCCACCGATGCCCCGAGGCCGGCGGCGCGGTCGAGCCAGCGGTTGCGGATGGCCGCGAGCCCCCTGCCGGCGGCCCAGATGCGCTCATTCTCGACCCAGGCGTCGGACAGCGCCAGAAACAGGCGCTCGGCATCGCAGGCGCTTCCGAGCGCGGCAAGCGAGGTCGCCGGATAGGGCGTGTCCGCGGGATGGCTGACGACGTTGACGCCGATGCCGATGGCGAGCGCGAAGCGCTGCCCGTCGAGCATCGCCGATTCGAGGAGGATGCCGGAGAGCTTGGCGCCGTCGGCGAGCACGTCGTTCGGCCATTTGAGCGCGAAGCGGCCGCTTCCGGTGACGACGTCGCCGCTGTCGACGCCGATCCTCAGCTTGATGTCGGGCGCGGCGGCCGCGAGCGCATCGGCGAGCGCGAGGCCGGCGACGAAGCCGAGCGTGGCCGCCTGCTTCAGCTCGAAATCGGGCACCAGCAGCAGGGTCGCGGCAAGGTTGCCGTCCTCCGTCGCCCACGCCCGGCCGCGGCGTCCCCTGCCCGCCTCCTGGCGCTTCGAGACGAACCAGATGCGGCCCGGGTCGCCGTCCCTGGCGCGCTCGAGGGCCACGGCATTGGTCGAGCCGACCGTGTCGAAGGCTTCGAGGCGGTATCCGGCCGCCGCGGCGGTCGGCGCGAGCGAAAAGCCCATCCCGTCAGAAGAACGTCCTGGCGGCGGTGTCTGCCAGGCGCCCGACGATGCCGCCGATCAGCGGATAGAAGAAGACGAACGCCCCCGAGGCGCCGAGTACCAGCTTCAGCTCGCCGGCCATCGGCTCGAAGCCGCCGGCGGATTCGTCGAACCACATGATCTTGATGATGCGGATGTAGTAATAGGCGCCGACGACCGAGGCGAGCACGCCGATCACGGCGAGCGCGTAGAGGTCGGCGTCGATCGCCGCGAGGAAGACGTACCACTTGCCGAAGAAGCCGGCGAGCCAGGGGATGCCGGCGAGCGAGAACATCTGGACCGTCAGGATGGTCGCCATGACCGGATTGGTCGAGGACAGGCCGGCGAGCTCGTCGATGTTCTCGACATTGCCTTCCTTGCGCCGCATGGCGAGGATGAAGGCGAAGGTGCCGAGCGTCATCACCAGATAGATCAGCATGTAGATGACGACGCCGCGCACGCCGGCCTGCGAATTGGCGGCGAGGCCGACCAGCGCGTAGCCCATGTGGCCGATCGACGAATAGGCCATCAGCCGCTTGATGTTGCGCTGGCCGATGGCCGCGAAGGCGCCGAGCACCATCGAGGCGATGGAGACGAAAACGATGATCTGCTGCCAGTCGGCGGCCGCCGGCTCGAACGCGCCCATGGTGACGCGCACGATCAGCGCCATCGCCGCCATCTTGGGCGCGGCGGCGAAGAAGGCGGTGACGGGAGTCGGCGCGCCTTCGTAGACGTCGGGCGTCCACATGTGGAACGGCACGGCCGAGATCTTGAAGACGAGGCCGGCGAGCACGAAGACCAGGCCGAAAACCAGGCCGATCTGCCGCTCGGCGCCGGTGAGTGCGGCGGCGATGGCCTCGAAGCTCGTGTTGCCGGTGTAGCCGTAGACCAGCGAGATGCCGTAGAGCAGCATGCCCGAGGACAGCGCGCCGAGCACGAAATATTTCAGGCCGGCCTCGGTCGAGCGGATCGAGTCGCGGTTGATCGCGGCGATGACGTAGAGCGCCAGCGACTGCAGCTCGAGGCCGAGATAGAGCGCGAGCATGTCGTTGGCCGACACCATCAGGAGCATGCCGAGCGTCGAGAGCACGACGAGCACGGGATACTCGAACTTGTCGAACTTCTCCTCGCGGGCGAAGCCGACCGACATGATGAGCGTCAGCACCGAGCCGCCGAGGGTGAGCAGCTTCATGAGGCGCGCGAAGGGATCGCTGACGAAGACGTCGCCGAAGGCGCTCCCGTCGCCGACGAAGAGCAGCATCCATGCGCCGGCGCCGAACAGCAGCGCGATCGCAAGGCCGGTGACCGTCGTGTTGGCGCGCTCGCCTGAGAAGACGCCGATCATCAGCAGCGCCAGGGCACCGACCGCGAGGATCAGCTCGGGCGCGGCAAGGATCAGGCTCTGGGAAAGGTCTGCCGTCATTGTGCTGGCCTTATTGGATCGCCATGGCGGCCTGCGAGGCCTCGATGGAAAGCGTGATGTTGTTGACGAGGGCGTTCACCGAGGCCGTCGTCACGTCGAAGACGGGGATGGGATAGACGCCGAAGAGGATGACGAAGAACACCAGCGGGTAGATGATGGCCTTCTCGCGCGAGGAGAGGTCGAGAAGTCCCTTCAGGCTCTCCTTGGTCAGCGCGCCGAACACGACGCGGCGGTAGAGCCACAGCGCATAGGCCGCCGACAGGATGACGCCGGTCGCCGCGAACAGCGCGACCCAGGTGTTGACCTTGAAGACGCCGAGCAGCGACAGGAACTCGCCGACGAAGCCGGAGGTGCCCGGCAGGCCGACATTGGCCATGGTGAAGATCAGGAACACCACCGCATATTTCGGCATGTTGTTGACGAGGCCGCCATAGGCGTCGATGTCGCGGGTGTGCATGCGGTCGTAGACGACGCCGACGCACAGGAACAGCGCGCCCGAGACGAGGCCGTGCGACAGCATCTGGAAGATGCCGCCCTGGATGCCCTCGACGTTGAGCGCGAAGATGCCCATCGTGACGTAGCCCATATGGGCGACCGACGAATAGGCGATCAGCTTCTTCATGTCCTCCTGCATCAGCGCCACCAGCGAGGTGTAGACGATGGCCACCACCGACAGCGTGAACACGAAGGGCTGGAAGTAGAGCGACGCGTCCGGGAACATCGGCAGCGAGAAGCGCAGGAAGCCGTAGCCGCCCATCTTCAGGAGGATGCCGGCCAGGATCACGGAGCCGGCCGTCGGCGCCTCGACGTGGGCGTCGGGCAGCCAGGTGTGCACGGGCCACATCGGCATCTTCACCGCGAAGGAGGCGAAGAAGGCGAGCCACAGCCATGTCTGCATGCCGGCCGGGAAATCGTGCGCGAGCAGCGTCGGGATGTCGGTGGTGCCGGCCTGCCAGTACATCGCCATGATGGCGAGCAGCATCAGCACCGAGCCAAGCAGCGTGTAGAGGAAGAACTTGAACGAGGCGTAGACGCGCCGCTTGCCGCCCCAGACGCCGATGATGATGAACATCGGGATCAGGCCCGCCTCGAAGAAGACGTAGAACAGCACGAGGTCGAGGGCGCAGAACACGCCGATCATCAGCGTTTCCAGGATCAGGAACGCGATCATGTATTCCTTGACCCGGTGCTCGATCGCCTCCCACGAGGCGAGGATGCACAGCGGCATCAGGAAGGTCGTCAGGATGACGAACAGCATGGAGATGCCGTCGACGCCCATATGGTAGGAGATCCCGGCCTCCAGCCACTCGGCCTTCTCCACCATCTGGAAGCCGGCATAGGAGGTATCGAACCCGGCCCAGATGAACAGCGAGAGGATGAAGGTGAAGACCGTCGTCAGGAGCGCGACGTTGCGGATGTTGCGGCGCGCGGCCGTTCCCTCGTCCCGGATCAGCAGGATCAGGAACGCGCCGACCAGCGGCAGGAAGGTGACCGTCGAGAGGATAGGCCAGTCGGTCATGGTCTAGAACGAGCCCCCGAGCATCATCCAGGTGACGAGCGCAGCCACGCCGATGAGCATTGCGAATGCGTAATGGTAGAGATAGCCGGTCTGGAGCTTCACCACGCGCTGGGTGACGTCCACGACGCGGGCGGACACGCCGTCCGGACCGAAGCCGTCGATCACCTTGCCGTCGCCGGTCTTCCACAGGAAGCGGCCGAGGCGCTTGGCCGGGCGGACGAACAGGAAGTCGTAGAGCTCGTCGAAGTACCACTTGTTCAGCAGGAACGTGTAGAGCCCGCGATGCTGCTCGGCGAGGCGGACCGGCGTCTCCGGCGAGCGGATGTAGAAGTGGTAGGCGGTGACGAAGCCCAGCACCATCGCCACCAGCGGCGCGAGCTTCACCCACAGCGGCACGTCGTGGAAGTCGTGCAGGATGTGGTTGTCCGGCAGGATGAACAGCGCGCCCTTCCAGAACTCGTCATGGCCGTGGCCGATGAAGAAGTCGTGGAAGATCACGCCCGCGAACAGCGCGCCCGCGGCGAGGATGAAGAGCGGCACCAGCATCACCGGCGGCGACTCGTGGACGTGGTGCATGACCTCGTGGCTCGCGCGCGGCTTGCCGTGGAAGGTCATGAAGATCAGGCGCCACGAGTAGAAGCTGGTGAAGGCGGCCGCGACCACGAGCAGCGTGAAGGCGAAGCCGGCGAGCGGGCTGTGGGCCGCGAACGCGCCCTCGATGATCGCGTCCTTGGAGAAGAAGCCGGCCGTGCCGATGATGGTCGCCGGGATGCCGACGCCGGTCAGCGCCAGCGTGCCGATGATCATCATCCAGTAGGTGGCCGGGATCAGCTTGTAGAGGCCGCCCATCCTGCGCATGTCCTGCTCGTCGGAGACGGCGTGGATGACCGAGCCCGAGCCGAGGAACAGCAGCGCCTTGAAGAAGGCGTGCGTGAACAGGTGGAAGATCGCCGCCGAATAGAAGCCCATGCCGAGCGCGACGAACATGTAGCCGAGCTGCGAGCAGGTCGAGTAGGCGATGACGCGCTTGATGTCGTTCTGCACCAGGCCGACGGTGGCGGCGAAGAAGGCTGTGATCGCGCCGATGAAGGTGACGACGAGAAGGGCCGCGTGCGACAGTTCGAAGATCGGCGACAGGCGCGCCAGCATGAACACGCCGGCCGTGACCATGGTCGCGGCATGGATGAGCGCGGAGACCGGCGTCGGGCCTTCCATCGCGTCCGGCAGCCAGGTGTGCAGCGGCACCTGCGCCGACTTGCCCATCGCGCCCATGAACAGCAGCAGGCAGATCGCGGTCAGCGCGCCGGACTGGGTCAGCGACCAGTTGAGGAAGGTGAAGACCGCCTCGCCCGACTGGTCGGGGCTTTCGGCGATGGTCGCGGCATTGGCGAAGATGGTGTCGAAATTGACCGAGCCGAACAGCACGAACACGCCGAACAGGCCGAGCAGGAAGCCGAAGTCGCCGACGCGGTTGACGACGAAGGCCTTGATGGCGGCGGCGTTGGCCGAGGGCTTCTGGTACCAGAAGCCGATGAGCAGGTAGGAGGCGAGACCGACGCCCTCCCAGCCGAAGAACATCTGCACCAGATTGTCCGACGTCACCAGCATCAGCATGGCGAAGGTGAACAGCGACAGATAGGCGAAGAAGCGCGGCCGGTGCGGGTCATGGTGCATGTAGCCGATCGAGTAGACGTGCACGAGCGCCGACACCGTGTTGACCACGACCAGCATGACGACCGTCAGCGTGTCGATCCTGAGCGCCCACGCCACGTCGAGGGCGCCGACCTGGATGAAGCGCAGCACCGGAACGGTGAAGGCGGTGCCCTCGCCGAAGGCGACCGTGACGAAGGCGACCCACGACAGCACCGCCGAGACGATGAGGAAGCCGGTTGTGACGTATTCCGACGCCTTGGCGCCGATCGAGCGGCCGAAGAGGCCGGCGATCAGGAAGCCGAGCAGCGGGAGGAAGACGATCGCGTGATACATGGTCCGCTCAGCCCTTCATCATATTGACGTCTTCCACGTCGATCGAACCGCGGTTGCGGAAGAACACGACGAGGATGGCGAGACCGATCGCCGCCTCGGCCGCCGCCACCGTCAGCACGAACAGGGCGAAGACCTGGCCGACGAGGTCGCCGAGCACGGCCGAGAAGGCCACGAAGTTGATGTTGACGGCGAGCAGGATCAGCTCGACCGACATCAGGATGACGATGACGTTCTTCCTGTTGAGGAAGATGCCGAAGACGCCGAGCGTGAACAGCACCGCCGAAACGGTGAGGAAATGTCCGATTCCGACTTCCATGGTCAGACTCCCTTGCCCGTCTCGACCTTGCGCACCTCGATCGAGGTCGCCGGCGTGCGGCCGACCTGCGCGGTGACGTCCTGTCGCTTGATGTTTTCCTTGTGGCGCAGCGTCAGCACGATGGCGCCGATCATCGCGACCAGAAGCACCAGCCCGGCGATCTGGAAGAAATAGACGTATGTGGTGTAGAGGACGTCGCCGAGCGCGGCCGTGTTCTCGCGGTCGGCCAGCGCCGGCGTCGGCTGCGAGATGTTGCCGGCGAGCTCCGGCGCGAAGGTGTAGCCGCCCACCACGACGATCAGCTCGGCGGCGAGGATCAGCCCGACCAGCGCGCCGGCCGGCGCATATTGCAGCGCGCCGCGCTTCAGTTCGGCGAAGTCGACGTCGAGCATCATGACGACGAACAGGAACAGCACCGCCACCGCGCCGACATAGACGACGAGCAGGATCATCGCCAGGAACTCGGCGCCGGTCAGCAGGAACAGCGCCGCGGCGTTGAAGAACGTCAGGATCAGCCAGAGAACGGAATGCACCGGGTTGCGCGCCGAAATCACCATGAAGGCGGCGGCGATCGCGATGAAGGCGAACAGATAGAAGAAGAACGCCTCTAGTCCTGTCAGCATGGGTTCCCCCGGTTCCTTCTCGGACGGCCAGCGCCGCCCCTCTCCGGCTCGCGCCCGCCTCCGGGCCGCGAAATCCGCGTGTCTCTTAGATCGTTTCGCCGCTCCACGGAAACGGTGAAACGATCTGTCTCCTTGTTTTTCGCAATCCCGACGGGAAAACCGCGTCGCGCCTTTCCCGGAATTGCTCCGGACGGGCCGCCCGGCCCGTCCAGCTTTGCCCCTCTCACCTGTAGGGCGCGTCGAGTTCCATGTTGCGGGCGATCTCGCGTTCCCAGCGGTCGCCGTTCGCCAGCAGCTTTTCCTTGTCGTAGTAGAGTTCCTCGCGCGTCTCGGTCGCGAACTCGAAATTCGGCCCCTCGACGATGGCGTCGACCGGGCAGGCCTCCTGGCAGAAGCCGCAATAGATGCACTTCACCATGTCGATGTCGTAACGCACGGTGCGGCGCGTGCCGTCGTTGCGGCGCGGGCCGGCCTCGATGGTGATGGCCTGCGCCGGGCAGATCGCCTCGCACAGCTTGCAGGCGATGCAGCGCTCCTCGCCGTTCGGGTAGCGGCGCAGCGCATGCTCGCCGCGGAAGCGCGGGCTGACCGGGCCCTTCTCGAACGGATAGTTGATCGTGTGCTTCGGCGCGAAGAACTGGCGCATCGCGAGGAAGAACGCGCTCACGAACTCCGCGAGCAGCACCGACTTGGCGGCTTGGGCTAGCGCTGACATGGCGATTTCTCCGTTGGGTTCGCGGTCATGCGACGTAGTGCTCCCAGATCTTGAGGAACGCCGCGGTGGCCACGACCATGAAAAGCGAGATGGGCAGGAAGATCTTCCAGCCGAGGCGCATCAGCTGGTCGTAGCGGTAGCGCGGCACGATCGTCTTCACGATGGCGAAGAAGAAGAAGACGAAGCAGACCTTGAGCACGAACCAGATGACGCCGGGCACCCAGGTGAAGGGGGCGAAATCGAACGGGGGCAGCCAGCCGCCGAGGAACAGCACCGTCGTCAGCGAGCACATCAGCATGATGGCGACGTACTCGCTGAGCATGAACAGCAGGTACGGCGTCGAGGAATACTCGATCATGTGGCCGGCGACGAGCTCCGACTCGGCCTCGACCAAGTCGAAGGGCGGCCTGTTCGTCTCGGCCAGCGCCGAGATGAAGAAGATGATGAACATCGGGAACAGGCCGAGCCAGTGCCAGTCGAGGAACGAGTTGGGCAGGCCGAGTGCGGTGCCGAGGCCGGTCTGCTGCGCCAGCACGATCGCCGACAGGTTGAGCGAGCCGACGCACAGCAGCACGGTGACGATGACGAAGCCGATGGAGACCTCGTAGGAGACCATCTGCGCCGCCGAGCGCAGCGCGCCGAGGAACGGATATTTCGAGTTCGACGCCCAGCCGGCCATGATGACGCCGTACACCTCGAGCGACGAGATGGCGAAGATGTAGAGGATGCCGACATTGATGTCGGCGATGACCCAGTTCTCGTTGAACGGGATCACGGCGAAGGTGGCGAGCGCGAGCACCGTCGAGACCAGCGGCGCCAGCAGGAACACGCCCTTGTTGGCGCCGGACGGGATGACCGGCTCCTTGAACACGAACTTCAGAAGGTCCGCGAACGACTGCAGCAGGCCCCACGGGCCGACGACGTTCGGGCCGCGCCGCAGCATGACGGCCGCCCAGATCTTGCGGTCGGCGTAGAGGATGAAGGCGATGAAGACCAGCAGCGCGACGATGACCAGCACCGACTGGGCAACGATGATGATCGCCGGCAGAACGTAGATCGAGAAGAAGGAATCCATCATTATGCCCTATTCCGCCGCCTGCGTCATGCGACCCTTCGCCAGCGCCGAGCATTCGGCCATGACGGCGGAGGCGCGCGCGATCGGGTTGGTGAGGTAGAAGTCGCCGATCGTCGACACGAAGGGGGACTTTCCGAGCTGGCCGGCCGCCGCGGCCGTTGCCAGCGCGGAGACGTCGGCCGGGTTGCCGGCCGCGATGTCGTCGACCTCCGCGAAAAGCGGGAACTCCTCGTAGAGCCTCGCGCGGAGCTGGCCGAGCGAATCGAACGGCAGGCGCTTGCCGAGCACGTCGGAGAGCGCGCGCAGGATGGCCCAGTCCTCCTTCGCCTCGCCCGGCGCGAAGCCGGCGCGGCTGGTCTGCTGCACGCGACCTTCGGTGTTGACGTAGGTGCCGGACTTCTCGGTGTAGGTCGCGCCCGGCAGGATCACGTCGGCGCGGTGGGCGCCGGCATCGCCATGGCTGCCGATATAGACGGTGAAGGCGTCGCCGATCCTGCTCATCGGGAGCTCGTCGGCGCCGAGCAGGAAGAGGACGTCGAGGCCGCCCGACACCATGGCGGAGGCGTCCCTGGCCCCCTCGCCCGGCACGAAGCCGAGATCGAGGCCGCCGACGCGGGCGGCGGCGGTGTGCAGCACGGCGAAGCCGTTCCACTCCTCGGTGACGGCGCCGGCATCGGCGGCGATCTTCGCCGCGAGCGCCAGCACGGCCGCGCCGTCGGTGCGCGCGAGCGCCCCCTGGCCGACGATGACGAGCGGGCGCCGCGCGTTCTTCAGCACCGAATGGAACCGGATGCCGCCCTCGGCGAGCTGGGCCAGCGTCTCGGGGCCGGAGCCGAGCGCCTCGTAGCCGTAGCGCAGGTCGCCGACCTCGCCGATGACGCCGATGGGCAGGCCGGTCCTCAGCCACTGCTTGCGGATGCGCGCGTTGAGCACCGAGGCCTCGAAGCGCGGGTTCGCGCCGACGATCAGGATGGCGTCGGCTTCCTCGATGCCCTCGATGGTCGGGTTGAAGATGTAGCTGGCGCGCCCCTTCGCGGGGTCGAGCGCCGCGCCGTCCTGGCGGCAGTCGATGTTCTGCGAGCCCAGCGAGGCCATCAGCAGCTTGAGCGCGTACATCTCCTCGACGGTGGCGAGATCGCCGGCGATGGCGCCGATCCTGTCGCCGCTGGTCTTCGAGACCGCATCCTTGATCGTGGCGAAGGCCTCGGCCCAGCTCGCGGCCTGGAGGCGGCCGTCGCGGCGGACATAGGGGCGGTCGAGGCGCTGCGTCCTGAGGCCGTCCCAGATGAAGCGGGTCTTGTCGGAGATCCACTCCTCGTTCACGGCCTCGTTGATGCGCGGCAGGATGCGCATGACCTCGCGGCCGCGGGTGTCGACGCGGATCGCCGAGCCGACGGCGTCCATGACGTCGATGGATTCGGTCTTGGTCAGCTCCCACGGCCGCGCCTGGAAGGCGTAGGGCCGCGCGGTCAGCGCGCCGACCGGGCACAGGTCGATGACATTGCCCTGAAGCTCGGACGTCATGGCCTGCTCGAGATAGGTGGTGATCTCGGCATCCTCGCCGCGGCCGATCATGCCGAGCTCGGAGATGCCGGCGACCTCGGTGGTGAAGCGGACGCAGCGCGTGCAGTAGATGCAGCGCGTCATGATCGTCTTGACGAGCGGGCCGATATATTTGTCCTCGACCGCGCGCTTGTTTTCCTGGAAGCGCGAGGCGTCGACGCCGAAGGCCATCGCCTGGTCCTGGAGGTCGCATTCGCCGCCCTGGTCGCAGATCGGGCAGTCGAGCGGGTGGTTGATGAGCAGGAACTCCATCACCCCCTCGCGGGCCTTCTTGACCATCGGGGTGTTGGTGAACATCTCCGGCACTTCGCCGTTGGGGCCGGGGCGCAGGTCGCGCACGCCCATGGCGCAGGACGCCTGCGGCTTGGGCGGGCCGCCCTTCACCTCGACCAGGCACATGCGGCAGTTGCCGGCAATGGACAGGCGCTCGTGGAAGCAGAAGCGCGGCACTTCCGCGCCGGCCGCCTCAGCCGCCTGCAACAGCGTGTAGTGATCGGGAACCTCGATCTCCTTGCCGTCGACCTTCAGTCTAGCCATGTTGCCTCAACTCCGCGGAACCCGCTTCATCCTTCAAGGGCGCTCGGCCCGTATCCCCTAGCCGCCGGCCGAAAGCCTGCCTGCCTGCCCGATCCAGTCGTCGCGGCCGATGCGGCCGGCAAAGCCCAGATGCTCGTCGAGCCACGCCACCTCGTCCCCGCCCAGCGCCGCGATCTGCGCATATGTCCAGATGCCGAGACCGTTCAGCACCTTCTCCAGCTTCGGCCCGATGCCCGAAATCGCCTTCAGGTCGTCCGGCGCGTCCGGCCGCTCGAGGGCCGCCGGCTGCCGGGGCGCGGCGGCCGCCGCACCGGCTGCGGGCGCCGCCTTCTGCGTCGCCTTCCTCGCGGCCGGCTGCCTGCGCGGGGCGGGCTGCGACGACACGAGCGTCAGCCTCGTCGCTGCGGGCTGGCGCGCCGTCTCCGCTTCGGCCAGCCCGGCGAACAGCTTCTGCGAGGCCTCGGTGGCGCCGGCGACCGCGCCGGCCCACAGGCCGAAGGCATGGCCGGCAAGGCCGAACCCCAGCGCGCTCGCGGCGGCGAGGCCGGCGAGCGGATGGGCCATGAGGTTCACCGCGCCGGCAAACTCCTGCGGCAGGGCTTCGCTGTAGGCTTTGGCGAACTCGTCGATCGTGCTCATCTCGGTTCCTTCCGTCGGGTTTCGCTGGGCCGGTCCGGATCGCTGTCCTTTCCCGCCCGGTTCCTCCCTGCGTCGGATCTCCTCCTCAAGCGGTCCTATTCGGCTGCCGCCAGGACCGGAGCGGCCTGGTGGGCGTTGCGGGTGAATTCGTCGATGCGGCGCTCGATCTCGGGCCGGAAATGCCGGATCAGGCCCTGGATCGGCCATGCGGCGGCATCTCCGAGCGCGCAGATCGTGTGGCCCTCGACCTGCTTGGTCACGTCGAGCAGCATGTCGATCTCGCGCTTCTGGGCCTGGCCGACGACCAGCCGCTCCATCACGCGCCACATCCAGCCCGTGCCCTCCCGGCACGGCGTGCACTGGCCGCAGCTCTCGTGCTTGTAGAAATAGGAGAGCCGCGCGATCGCCTTCACGATGTCGGTGGACTTGTCCATGACGATGACGGCGGCGGTGCCGAGGCCGGACTTCAGGTCGCGCAGCGCGTCGAAATCCATCGGCGCGTCGGCGATCTCGGCGGCCGGCACCAGCGGCACCGACGAGCCACCCGGGATGACGGCGAGCAGGTTGTCCCAGCCGCCGCGGATGCCGCCGCAGTGGCGGTCGATCAGCTCGCGGAACGGGATGGACATCGCTTCCTCGACCGTGCACGGGTTGTTGACGTGCCCGGAAATGCAGAACAGCTTGGTGCCGACATTGTTCGGCCGGCCGAAGGACGAGAACCAGGCCGCGCCGCGGCGCAGGATGGTCGGCGCGACCGCGATCGACTCGACGTTGTTGACGGTGGTCGGGCAGCCGTAGAGGCCGACATTGGCCGGGAACGGCGGCTTGAGGCGCGGCTGGCCCTTCTTGCCCTCGAGGCTTTCGAGCAGCGCCGTCTCCTCGCCGCAGATATAGGCGCCGGCGCCGTGATGGACGAAGACGTCCATGTCCCAGCCGTTCTTGTTGTCCTTGCCGAGCAGCCCGGCCTCGTAGGCCTCGTCGACCGCGCGCTGCAAGGCCTCGCGCTCGCGCACGAACTCGCCGCGGACATAGATGTAGGCCGTGTGCGCGCCCATGGCGAAGCCGGCGATCAGGCAGCCCTCGACCAGCGTGTGCGGGTCGTGGCGCAGGATCTCGCGGTCCTTGCAGGTGCCGGGCTCGGACTCGTCGGCGTTGACGACGAGGTAGTGCGGCCGGCCGTCGCTCTGCTTGGGCATGAACGACCATTTGAGGCCGGTCGGGAAGCCGGCGCCGCCGCGGCCGCGCAGGCCCGACGCCTTCATCTCGTCGATGATCCAGTCGCGGCCCTTCTCGATCAGCCCCCTGGTGTTGTCCCAGTGGCCGCGGCGCATGGCGCCGGCCAGCGACCGGTCGAACCGGCCGTAGATGTTGGTGAAGATGCGGTCCCTGTCCTGCAGCATCGCTAGCCCCTCACCTCGGTTTCTTGCCGAAGACGCGGATGTATTCGGCCTCGCCGCCCCTGGCGAGCGCCTCGGCCTGCTTCACCCATTCCTCGCGCTCGATGCGGCCCTTGAAGCTCAGATAGCTGTCGACCCAGTCGCGCTCGGCCTTCTTCCACGAAGCGACCTGCGCCCAGGTGTAGATGCCGAGCTCGTTGAGCAGGCGCTCGTTGCGCGGGCCGATGCCGGCGATCATCTGGAGATCGTCGGGCTTCTCCGGCTTGTCGATGCCGGCCGGCCGGTCCGGATCGTCGAGCGAGACGGGCTTGTCGGCGGCAAGCTCCGGCGACTTGAAGGCGCGCGCGGCGTCGGCCGGCTTGCCGGAATGGCTGCGCTTCTCGCCGGTCGCGGCCGTGTCGGCGGCGGCCTTGTTCTCCGCGGGCGCGCTGACGCTGGCAGCTGCCTCGGTCTTCGGGCTGACCTTGACCTTCGACGGCGACTTGATCGCCGGGCTGGTCTCGATGGCGTCGGTCTTGGGCTTGGCCGCCTGCGTCGGCGGCACGGTCGCCGCATCGGCCTTGGCGGCCCTGGCCTGCTCCCTCGCCTCGCGGTCGCGGGTCTCCTTCAGGATCGCCTTCTCGTCGGTGAGCGTCGTCAGGCCGGAGATCGGGGCCGAGAAGGTGCGGCCGTTCTGCGGTCCGGTCGGCACCTCGGCGCCCCTGCCCGCCTCGAACTCGTCGATGATCTCGGCCAGCCGCTCCGGCGTCAGGTCCTCGTAGGTGTCCTTGAAGATCATGACCATCGGCGCGTTGACGCAGGCGCCCTGGCACTCGACCTCTTCCCACGACAGCGTGCCGTCGGCATTGGTATGGAACTGCTCGGGGTGGATCTTGTCGCGGCAGACCCGCTTCAGGTCCTCCGCGCCGCGCAGCATGCAGGGCGTGGTGCCGCACACCTGGATGTGGGCCTTGGTGCCGACCGGCTTGATCTGGAACTGGGTGTAGAAGGTCGCGACCTCGAGCACGCGGATATAGGGCATGCCGAGCATGTCGGCGACGTACTCGATCGTCGCCCGCGAGACCCAGCCTTCCTGCTCCTGCGCGCGCATGAGCAGCGGGATCACCGCGGAGGCCTCGCGCCCCTTCGGGTACTTCTTGATCGTCTGCTTCGCCCAGGCTGCGTTATCCCTGTTGAAGGCGAAGCTTGCGGGCTGGACGGCTTCTTCTGCGAGACGGCGGACGGACATTAACGGTCGACCTCACCAAACACGATGTCGAGGGAGCCGAGGATCGCCGAGACGTCGGCCAGCATGTGGCCCCGGCACAGGAAGTCCATGGCCTGGAGATGCGCGAAGCCGGGCGCGCGCAGCTTGCAGCGATACGGCTTGTTGGTGCCGTCGGAGACGAGATAGACGCCGAATTCGCCCTTCGGCGCCTCGACGGCGGCGTAGACCTCGCCGGCCGGCACGCGGTAGCCCTCGGTGTAGAGCTTGAAGTGGTGGATGAGCGCCTCCATCGAGCGCTTCATCTCGCCGCGCTTCGGCGGCACGACCTTGCCGTCGGTGGACGAGACCGGGCCTACCCGGTCCTTGCCCAGCAGCAGATCGACGCACTGGCGCATGATCTTCGCCGACTGGCGCATCTCCTCCATGCGGATGAGGTAACGGTCGTAGCAGTCGCCGTTCTTGCCGATGGGAACGTCGAAATCCATTTCGGCGTAGCATTCGTAGGGCTGCGACTTGCGCAGGTCCCACGCCGCGCCCGAGCCGCGCACCATCACGCCCGAGAAGCCGCGCGCCCACGCATCCTCCAGCTTCACGACGCCGATATCGACGTTGCGCTGCTTGAAGATGCGGTTCTCCGTCAGAAGGTCGTCGAGGTCGTCGACCGACTTCAGGAACGGGTCGATCCACTTGCCGAGGTCTTCGACAAGCTGGTCGGGCAGGTCCTGATGCACGCCGCCGGGCCGGAAATAGGCCGCGTGCATGCGCGAGCCGCTGGCCCGCTCGTAGAAGACCATCAGCTTCTCGCGCTCGACGAAGCCCCACAGCGGCGGGGTCAGCGCGCCGACGTCCATGGCCTGCGTCGTCACATTGAGGATGTGCGACATGATGCGGCCGATCTCGCTGTAGAGCACGCGGATCACCTGGCCGCGGCGCGGCACCTCGATGCCCAGCAGCCGCTCGGCGGCGAGCGCGAAGGCGTGCTCCTGATTCATCGGCGCGCAGTAGTCGAGGCGGTCGAGATAGGGCACGGCCTGTAGATAGGTCTTCTGCTCCATCAGCTTCTCGGTGCCGCGATGCAGAAGGCCGATATGCGGGTCGGCACGGTCGACCACCTCGCCGTCCAGCTCGAGCACGAGGCGCAGAACGCCATGCGCCGCAGGATGTTGCGGGCCGAAGTTGATGCTGAAGTTGCGTACCGCGGTCTCAGCCATGAAATGCCTCAGCTCGTCTTGGCCTTCTCGTCGCCGGGCAGCACGTAGTCGGTGCCCTCCCACGGCGACAGGAAGTCGAAATTGCGGAATTCCTGCTTCAGCTCGACCTTCTCGTAGACGACGCGCTTCACCTCGTCGTCGTAGCGCACCTCGACGAAGCCGGTGACGGGGAAGTCCTTGCGAAGCGGATGGCCCTCGAAGCCGTAGTCGGTCAGGATGCGACGCAGCTCGGGATGGCCCGAGAACAGGACGCCGTAGAGGTCGAACGTCTCGCGCTCGTACCATTCGGCGCCGGGATAGACGGCGACGGCCGAGGGAACCGGCGTGTCCTCGTCGGTCTGCACCTTGACGCGGATGCGCAGGTTCTGGCGCGGCGACAGCAGGTGGTAGAGCACGTCGAAACGGCGCTCGCGCGCCGGATAGTCGGCGCCGCTGATGTCGATGAAGGAGACGAACTGGCACTGCGCGTCGTCGCGCAGGAAGGTCAGCACATCGACGATGTCGCCGGGCTCGACCGTGATCGTCAGCTCCCCGAACGCGATGACCGCTTCGGACAGCCGCGGGCCGAGACGTTCCTGCAGATAGGCGGACAGATCGGAAAGGGCTTCGCTCACGCCTGCCTCCTACCGCTCGATCGTGCCGGTACGGCGGATCTTCTTCTGGAGCAGAAGAATGCCGTAGAGCAGCGCCTCGGCGGTGGGCGGACAGCCGGGGACGTAGATGTCGACCGGCACGATGCGGTCGCAGCCGCGCACCACCGAATAGGAATAGTGATAGTAGCCGCCGCCATTGGCGCACGAGCCCATGGAGATGACGTAGCGCGGCTCCGGCATCTGGTCGTAGACCTTGCGCAGCGCGGGCGCCATCTTGTTGGTCAGCGTGCCGGCGACGATCATCACGTCGGACTGGCGCGGCGAGCCGCGCGGCGCGATGCCGAAGCGCTCGCTGTCGTAGTGCGGCATGGCCGAATGGATCATCTCCACCGCGCAGCACGCGAGACCGAACGTCATGTACATCAGCGAGCCGGTGCGCGCCCAGGTGATGAGCGCTTCCGACGAGGTGACGAGGAATCCCTTGTCCGACAGCTCGTCGTTCAGGTCGCCGAAGAAACGGTCGTCCGCGCCGACCGGCTTGCCGGTATTCGGGTCGATGATACCCTTGGGCCTGGGGGCCACGAGGGTCCGGGAGGTGTCGTTCAATCCCATTCCAGCGCGCCCTTCTTCCATTCGTAGATGAAGCCGATCGTCAGCACGCCGAGGAACACCATCATCGACCAGAAGCCGAACCAGCCGATGTCGCCGAACGACACCGCCCACGGGAACAGGAAGGCCACTTCGAGATCGAAGATGATGAACAGGATCGCGACCAGATAGAAGCGGACGTCGAACTTCATGCGCGCGTCGTCGAACGCGTTGAAGCCGCACTCGTAGGCCGAAAGCTTCTCGGGGTCGGGGTCGCTGTAGGCGACGATGAACGGCGCCACGATCAGAGCGACACCGACGACGAGCGCCACACCGATGAAGATCACGATGGGCAGATAGGAACCGAGTAGCTCGCTCATGGTCATTTCCGTTGGCTTGCCGACGTTCCGCCGCGATGGGCACTATAGCACCGAAACGGGAAGCGCGACCGCGACAGAATTTCCCGCCGGCCCCCGCGCGGCGCAGGCTTGCTGCGACGCGGCGAGGGTTAGCGCAGGCGCTTGCGCGAAGCAAGTCAAACATTGCCGATGCTTGCGCTGCGTCAACCGCCGAGCGGCAGCGCAAACGGCGCTCCCTCGAACGCATCCGCGCCGCGACCGATCGCCGCGACGGCCGCGACCATCCGTCCCTCCCGGCCGAGAAGCGCGTCGGCATGCCGCACGAGGCCGGGATTGGGGGTGGCCGAGGGCGAGACGAGGCGCAGCGTCCACGCGAGTTCCGCCTCGTCGCGCTCGGGCCTCAGCGCCGCCGCCACGATAAAGGCCGCGGCGGTGGAGCGGCTGATGCCCGCATAGCAGTTGATGACGAGCGGCCGCGCCCGGTCCCAGTCCTGCGCGAAGCGGATCAGGCTCTCGACATGCACCACATGAATGACCATTCCTGCCTTCCTCGTTCGGCGGGCGGTCTCGTTCCGACGGGTAACCGTACGCCGCGTTCATACCCCGTTCATTGCACGGCTATGATATAGGGCGCAAACTTCGCACAGGAAGGGAGCAGCCACCGTGTCCACCACCCTTGCCAGCCGCCGCGGCTTCATGCTTGCGACCATCGCCTCGGCCGCGATGCTCGCTGCCGGGTACGCCCGGGCCGACGGAGGCGAGCCGATGCTGACCATCACGGGTGAAGTCACCTATCTGCAGCGCATCGCCCTGCCCGACGATGCCGTCGCCGTCGTCGAGATCAAGCCCGACGATGCCGCCGACGGCGATCCCGTCACGGCCGAGACGCGCACCGAGCTCGAGGGCAGGCAGGTTCCCGTTCCCTTCACGCTCGAGGTGCCGCGCGCCCATCTCGACGCCGGCAAGAGCTACGTCCTGCGCGGCGGCATCCTGGTCGCCGCGGAAATGCGCTGGCTCAGCGACCCGGTGCCGGTCGACGTCGCCGAAACGACGCTCGACGTCGGCACGCTCACGCTCTCTCCCTACGAGGCGCCGCCGCCGTTCGAGATCGACGGCAAGGAGCTTCTCGCGGGCGAATGGCGCATCGTCGAGGTCGGCGGGCGCGCCGTTCCCGCCGACATCCCGGCGACCATCGCCTTCGGCGAGGACGGCGCCTTCTCCGGCAGACTGTGCAACTCCTATCGCGGCTCCTACACCGTCGAGGGCGCCGAAATCTCCTTCGGCAGGGCCGCCGCGACGCTGATGGCCTGCCCGGAGCCGCAGGCGACCCACGAGCGGGCGCTGTTCGCGGCGTTCGAGACGGCGACCGGATACAGCGTCGGGCAGGACGGCACGGTCGTGTTCGTCGACGGCGACGGCAGGACGCTTCTGCGGGCCACGCGGTAGCCGCTGCACGCGGCCGTTCCGGCGGGCGGATCGCTTGCGTCCTGGCGCAAGCGATTGTCGCCTGCGTGCCCGCCCGCCGCATTGACAACGCCCTCCCGTTCGGTTCCGCTGGCGCGCCACGCAGGAAGGCGCAGGACATGCCCAAGACCGACATCGCCCGCAGGGTCTACAACCACACCTGGAAGCTCGATCCGATCGTGCGCAGCCTGCTCGATACGGATTTCTACAAGCTTCTGATGCTGCAGATGATCTGGGGCGTCTACCGCGACGTCGACGCCACCTTCTCGCTCATCAACCGGGCGAAGTCCGTGCGCCTCGCCGACGAGATCGAGGAGCAGGAGCTGCGCGCCCAGCTCGACCACGCCCGCACGCTGCGCTTCACCAAGAAGGAGATGATCTGGCTCGCGGGCAACACCTTCTACGGCCGCAAGCAGATATTCGATCCCGACTTCCTCGCCTGGCTGGAAGGCTTCCGCCTGCCGGAATACGAGCTTTTCAAGCGCGACGGGCAGTACGAGCTGCATTTCCACGGCCGCTGGCACGACACCACGATGTGGGAGATCCCGGCGCTCGCCATCATCAACGAGCTGCGCAGCAGAGCGGCGCTGAAGTCGATGGGGCCGTTCGCGCTCGACGTCACCTATGCCCGCGCCAAGGCCAAGGTGTGGGAGAAGGTCGAGCGGCTGAAGAAATATCCCGACCTGCGCATCTCGGACTTCGGCACGCGCCGCCGCCACTCCTTCCTGTGGCAGCGCTGGTGCGTCGAGGCGCTGAAGGAAGGCATCGGCGAATCCTTCACCGGCACGTCGAACGTGCTGCTCGCCATGGACACCGATCTCGAGGCGCTCGGCACCAACGCGCACGAGCTGCCGATGGTGCTGGCCGCGCTCACCAACACCGACGAGGAGCTCCGCGCCTCGCCCTACCGCGTCCTGCAGGACTGGCAGCGCTACTATGGCGGCAACCTCCTGATCGTGCTGCCGGACGCCTTCGGCACCGCCTCCTTCCTGCGCGACGCGCCGGACTGGGTGGCCGACTGGACCGGCTTCCGCCCCGACAGCGCGCCGCCGATCGAGGGCGGCGAGCGCATCATCGAATGGTGGCGCGCGCACGGCCGCGACCCGCAGGAGAAGCTGCTGATCTTCTCCGACGGGCTCGACGTCGACACCATCGAAGAGGCCTATCTGCATTTCCGCGGCAAGGTGCGCATGGCCTTCGGCTGGGGCACCAACCTCACCAACGACTTCAAGGACTGCGCGCCGGACAGGAACGACGCGCTCAAGGCGATCTCGCTCGTCTGCAAGGTCACCAGCGCCAACGGCCGGCCGGCGGTGAAGCTCTCCGACAATCCGGAGAAGGCGACCGGCGACCCGGCGGAGATCGCCCGCTATCTCAGGGTGTTCGGCGAGGAGGCGCGGGTGCGCCAGCCGGTCGAGGTCTGACGCCCTCGCCCGCCGCGTCGCCGCGATCCCGCTTTCTTGCGCCTTGGCGCGCCGCTATGCTGCCTGCGGCCAGCGCCGCGCATCGTGCCGCGGCCGCCATGACGAGGGAGACCGCCCACATGCGCATCGGTGCCGCTGCAACGATCCTGTTCCTTGCCCTGCCGGCGACGGCCTCGGCCGGCTGCTTCGAGAATCTCGGCACCACCGGCTGCACCCATCTCGAGACCTTCGGCCGCGACGATCTGCGCGGGCTGTCGTGCCAGAACCTCTGGTACGTGCGCAACTCGATCTACAACGACAACGGCTACTGCTTCAAAACGCAGGCGGCGAAGGCGGAGTTCGACAATTCCGACTGCTATGTCCGCGATACGGGCAAGCTGCGCTTCAACAGGCACGAGCAGGCCAATATCGACAACATCGTGCGCGTCGAGAAGGAAAAGGGCTGCCGAGCGCCCTGAGCGGGCGGCCTGCCCTCTCCCTCAGGCGGGGTCCCACTCGGGCGAGAAATCGTAGTCGCAGATGCGGTTTGCGGCGGCACCGAGCGCCGATATCGCCGCCATCTCCGCCTCCGACAGCGCGAAATCGAAGATCGCCGCGTTCTCGGTCAGCCGCTCCTTGCGGCTGGTGCGCGGGATGGCGACCGTGCCGGGCTGCTGGACGTGCCAGCGCAGCACGATCTGCCCCGGCGTCCTGCCATGCGCGCGTGCGGCCTCGACGATGACCGGCTCCTGCAGCAGCCCGCCGCCGCGATGGAGCGGGCAGTAGCCGACGAGCGCCATGCCCGCCGCCTCGCAGACGGCGCGCACCTTGCTCTGGTCGAGATAGGGATGGTGCTCGACCTGGTTGGCGACCAGCGGCGCGTCGGAAAGGGCGATCGCCTCCCTGAGCAGCGCGGTCGGGAAGTTCGAGACGCCGATGTGGCGGGCAAGCCCCTCCTCCCGCGTCCTGTTGAGCGCGGCGACGGTCTCGGCGAGCGGGATCGCCGGGTTCGGCCAGTGGATCAGGAGCAGGTCGACGGCGTCGAGCCCGAGGCGGGAAAGGCTCGCCTCGGCCGAGCGGCGGAGATCAGCTGCGCCGAGATCGGTCCACCACACCTTGGTCGTGACGAACACGGCGTCGCGGGCGACGCCCGAGGCGCGAAGCCCCTCGCCGACGGCCTCCTCGTTGCCGTAGGCCGCCGCGGTGTCGACATGGCGGTAGCCGACGCGCAGCGCCTCCGCGACGAGCCCGGAACATTCCTTGCCCTTGAGCGTCCAGGTGCCGAGACCGAGTGCCGGAATGGATGCGCCGTTCGCCTCCACGCTGTGCATGGCGTCTTCCTTTCAGGTTTGGTGAGCCGGGCCGGTTTCATGCTATCGAAACGGGCGATGGCGGGCGAGGTTGAGTCGGAAGAAACTAGTGCAGCGATCCGCGAACCACAAACCCCGTCTTGAGGCGATCGATCTGGCGCGCGGCGCGGCGCTCATCGCCATGGCGGTCTACCATTTCACCTGGGACCTCGAATTCTTCGGCTACGCGCCGCCGGGCATGACGGCCGAAGGCGGCTGGCGGCTGTTCGCCCGCGGCATCGCCACGAGCTTCCTGTTCCTCGTCGGCGTGAGCCTGTGGCTGGCCCACGGGCGCGACATACGGGTCGGGCCGTTCCTGAAACGGCTGGCGATGGTGGCCGG
Source organism: Hyphomicrobiales bacterium (assembly GCA_022838525.1). Lineage (GTDB taxonomy): Bacteria > Pseudomonadota > Alphaproteobacteria > Rhizobiales > Rhizobiaceae > Aerobium. The sequence goes on from JALHFU010000002.1 coordinate 52,232, forward strand.
GGCGGCGGCGGCGATTTCCCTCGCCACCTGGCTCGCTGTGCCGGGCGCCTTCATCTTCTTCGGCATCCTGCACCAGATCGCGCTCGCGAGCGTGCTCGGCCTCGCCTTCCTGCGGCTGCCGGCTCCCGTCACCCTCGCTGCGGCCGTTTTCGTCGCGGTGGCGCCGCAATTCCTGCGCTCGACCGCCTTCGACCATCCGGCGCTTTGGTGGGTGGGGCTGTCGAGCGTCAATCCGCGCTCCAACGATTACGTGCCGCTCTTCCCGTGGTTCGCGGCGGTGCTTGCCGGCATCGCGGCGGCGCGCATGGCGGAGGCGGCGGGCCTGTTCCGGCGGCTGGGCGGGCTTTCGCTCGCCCGCTGGACGCGGCCGCTGCAATGGGCAGGCCGGCACAGCCTCGCCGTCTACCTTGTCCATCAGCCGGTGCTGATCGCCGGGCTGTGGCTCTACGCGCAGGCGCTGCCCGCGGCCGAGGCGCCGCGCGACGCCCAGTTCACCCGGGCCTGCATCGCCCAATGCGAGGCCACGCACGACGCCGCCTTCTGCGGCCACTACTGCGTCTGCGTCCTCGAGGAGATCACCGCCGAGGGCCGGTTCGACGAGGTCTATGCCGGCACGCCCAGCGACGAGACGTCGCAGCGCTTGCAGGAAATCGTCTCGGCGTGCACTTTCGACGCCGAGCTTGCCGGCGCCGCGACGGAAGGCGCCGGAAAGGAGGGGGAATGAGCACGATCCAGGACAGGCCCAACACGCTGCCGTGGCCGCCGATGATCTACATCGCGGCGGCCGCGCTCGCCATCGTCCTCCACTGGCTGTTGCCGCTGCCGTGGGTGCCGGGGCCGTTCGGCGAGTTCCTGTTCGCGGTCGGCTGGCTGGTGGTGGCGGGTGCGATCGCCATCGACATCGCCGCCATGCGCGCGATGAGCCGGGCGAAGACCACCATCATGCCGCACAAGGGCTCCGACCATCTGGTGACGGGAGGGCCGTTCTCGTTCACGCGCAACCCGATCTATGTCGGCAACACGATGCTGATGCTCGGCATCGGGCTGATCTCCGGCATCGTGTGGTTCCTGCTCCTCGCCCCGGTCGCCGCCTACGCCACGACCAAGCTCGCCATCGAGCGCGAGGAAAGGCATCTCGAGGCCCGGTTCGGCAAGAAGTATCGCGACTACACGAAGAAGGTGCGCCGCTGGCTGTGAGGCTGCGGCAGCCCGCCTCCATCCCGCTCAGGTGTTGACGCCCAGCTCCGCCAGCCGCTCGACGCAGGCTTCCTCGGCATTGTCGAGCTCGGCCAGCGTCTCCTCGAGGTCGCGGCGCTTCTGGCGCAGGTCGTCGCGCTTCTCCTCGATGCGCTTGATCATCAGCTTGAGCTGGCCGACCTCGCCGGGCGGCTCCTTGTACATCTGGATGATCTCGCGGATCTCGTTGATCGAGAAGCCGAGGCGCTTGCCGCGCATGATCTGCTTGATCAGGTGGCGGTCGGACGGGCGGAACAGGCGCGTGCGCCCGCGCCGCAGCGGGGCGATCAGCCCCTCGTCCTCGTAGAAGCGCAGCGTGCGCGTCGAGATGTCGAACTCGCGGGTGAGTTCGGTGATGCTGTAATATTCCCGCATAGCGGCATCCCGTCATGAATCTGTTACAGGATTTGGCACGGCATTTACGTAAAAGTCAATTCACGACGTGACCGAAAGCAAATCCAGGCGGCATTGCGATGCCGTGCCGATGGCGGACGGAAGGGTCTCGCCGGCTAAAGAAGCCCGAACCACCAGGTCGCGAGGCCGAGAAAGGCGAAGAAGCCGACCACGTCGGTTATGGTGGTGACGAAGACGGCGGAGGCGACCGCTGGGTCGGCGCCGAAGCGGTCGAGGAGCAGCGGGATCAGGATTCCCGCCAGCGCCGCCACCAGCAGGTTGATGACCATCGCCGTCGCGATGATGCCGCCGAGCTGCGGGCTGTCGAACCAGAAGCCGGCGACGATGCCGATCAGCGTGGCGAAGATCGCGCCGTTCAGGAGCCCCACCCCGATCTCTCGACGGATGATGCGGCCGGCATTGTAGATGTCGAGATCCTTGGTCGCGAGCGCGCGCACGGTCACCGTCATGGTCTGCGAGCCGGCGTTGCCGCCCATGCCGGCGACGATGGGCATCAGGATGGCCAGCGCCACGATCTCCTGGATCGTGGCGTCGAACAGGCCGATCACCGAGGCGGCGAGGAAGGCCATGACGAGGTTGACCATCAGCCACGGCACGCGCGAGCGCGAGGTGGCGAGCACGCTGTCGGACAGCTCCTCGTCGCCGACGCCGCCGAGGCGCATCAGGTCCTCCTCGGCCTCCTGCTGGATGACGTCGACCACGTCGTCGATGGTCAGCACGCCGACGAGGCGGTCGTTCTCGTCGACGACGGCGGCGGAGAGAAGGTCGTACTGCTCGAACTCGTGCGCCGCGTCCTCCTGGTCCATGGTGGCCGGGATGGCATGGCGCGTCTCATGCATGATCTCCTCGATCCTGACGCTGCGCTGGGTGCGCAGGATGCGGTCGAGATCGACGGCGCCGAGCAGCCGGAAGGTCGGATCGATGACGAACACCTGCGAGAAGGAGTCGGGCAGGTTCTTGTCCTCGCGCATGTAGTCGATGGTCTGGCCGACGGTCCAGAACGGCGGCACGGCGACGAACTCGGTCTGCATGCGCCGGCCGGCGCTTTCCTCCGGATAGTCGAGCGCGCGGCGCAGCCTGATGCGTTCGGTGAAGGGAAGCTGGGCCAGGATCTCTTCGCGATCCTCCTGGTCCATGTCCTCCAGGATGTAGACCGCGTCGTCGGAATCGAGCTCCTGCACGGCCTGGGCGATCTGCTCGTTGGGCAGCGCCTCGACGATGTCGAGACGGATCGCCTCGTCGACCTCGGTCAGCGCCGAGAAGTCGAAGTCCTTGCCCATGAGATCGACCAGCGCGTGCCGCTGCTCGGGCAGCAGCGCCTCGAGCAGGTCGCCGACCTCGGATTCGTGCAGCGCGCCGACGTCCTTCCTGAGCGTCAGCGTGTCGCGGTCGGCGATGGCGGCGCCGATATGGGCGAGGAAGGACGGCCGCACCGCGCCCGTGGCCTCGTCGTAGATCGAGGCGGCCGCGTCGGCGGCGACGCCGTCGCCGCGGGTCTTTTCGTCGCTGGTGCCGCCGGTGTCGCCCGGCCGGTCATGCTGATCTTCCAACATCGCCTCCCGTGCCGGCTCCGGTGATCGGTCAGGTGTCTAGCCTGCCTGTTTGACGAAGATAAAACGATTCGCGAAGGCGGTTCCCATAACGCGATTGCCGTGACGAGAACGCCCGAGAAACGATGCGGTTGCGCCGAAATCAGGCTTGCGAAAGGCCGGCCTTGAAGCGCCTCGCATTGACGACGTAGACCTGCGCCGACATGCGCAGGCGCTCGATGGCGGCGCCGTCGAGTTCGCGCACCACCTTCGCGGGCGACCCGACGATCAAGGAATTGTCGGGAAACTCCTTGCCCTCCGTCACCAGCGCGCCGGCGCCGACGAGGCAGTTCCTGCCGATCCTCGCGCCGTTGAGCACGATGGCGCCCATGCCGATCAGCGAGTTGTCGCCGACGGTACAGCCGTGGAGCATGGCGCGATGGCCGACGGTGCAGCCCTCGCCCACCGTCAGGGCGAAGCCCGGATCGGTGTGCATGACGGTGTGCTCCTGCACGTTGGAGCGCGCGCCGATGGTGATGCGCTCGTTGTCGCCGCGCAGCACCGCGCCGAACCAGATGCCGACCTCGCTGCCGAGCGACACCTTGCCGATGACATGGGCGTCGGGGGCGATCCAGATGCTGTCCTCGTCCGCGAGCTGCGGGGCGATTCCGTCGAGCGAATAGACCGGCATGACGTCACTCTCCTTGGCTGTTCACCCCTCCTTAGAGGGGGCGGACGCGGGAAGGCAAGCCGCGGCCCTGCTTGCCCGCGATATTTACGTCGCATTTACCATGTCGCGACATTGTCGGGCGGAAGAGACGGAGATCGACCCTTGCAGACAGGCGCGGCACAGGCATTGCAGGATGGCGGACCGCGGGTCGTCCGCTCCGGCTTCCTCGGCCGGATCGCCGTCGTGCTCGGGGCGCTCGCCGCGCTCTCCGTCGGCATCAGCATCGCGGGAAAGTGGGCCGGGCGCGTCATCGCCATGGGCGGGCACACCGACGACGCGACCGTGCGCGAGATCGTCATCGGCAACGACGTGCTCGCCGTCCCCTCCAACATGATCCGCTTCGAGGCGGCGCGGCGCAGCGGCGCGGCGAGTCGGCTCGACCTTTATTTGCGCTGGCCGCAGATGGACGGGTACAGCCATGCGGCGCGCGACGCGTTCAACCACGCCGACGGCGAGAGGAGCATCCTGTTCGTGTCGTTCGAGCCGCGCATGATGTCACGCGACATGAGCGGCCGCTACGAGCCGATCTACCGCGCGCTGATCGAGGAGGAAGGACGGCCGGGACCGGCGGGCCTCACCGTCCACCGCTTCTCCGAGAAATCCGGCTATGTCGACGAGGTGCTGGTGGTCGCCGAGGCGGAGGGCGGGCAGCCCTTCGTGATGCGCTGCCTGGCCGGTGCGGCCGCCCGCGAATCGCTGGCACCGTGCGAGCGGGACATCCATGTCGGCGACGGGCTCAACCTCGTCTATCGCATGCCGGCGGGGCTTGCCAGCCAGTGGCGCGAGGTGGAGGCGAAGGTCCGCGAGGCTGCGGCGGGCTTCCTGAAAGCGGCTCCCCGCCACTAGATCGCTTCACGGTTTCCGCGAAGCGAAGAAGAGATCCATCTTCCTGTTTTCAAACGATTACGCGGGGAAAGGCGTCTCCCGCCCTCGCCCCGATTGCGCGGTCAGTCGAGATCGACGTCCAGGATGGCCATGGAGAAATTGTAGGACAGGTCGCCGTCGTCGTCGTCCTTGAAGATGATGCCGAGGAACTCCTCGCCGAGGTAGAGCTCGCACGAATCGTCCTTGCGGGGGCGTGCCTTCACCTGAAGCTGGGGGTTCTGGAACGTACGCTTGAAGTAGGCGTCGAGCTTCCTGATCTCTTCGGGTTTCAAACCTGTTCTCCGGGGCGGCTGCATGGGTCGGACCGGCATCTGGCATGCCCGCCCTCGCCATGTAAAGCCCGCGCCGGACCTTTCAAGACCCGTTGCACAGGAAGCCGCGGCTTCAGTCGCCGCCGCTCAGAATCTGGTCCATCGCCCGCGACGGCTCCTCGCAGCCGCTCTCGCCGACGATGCGGGCCGGCACGCCCGCGACCGTGCGGTTGTTGGGAACGGACTGCAGGAGCACCGAGCCGGCGGCGACGCGCGAGCACGACCCGACCTCGATGTTGCCGAGGATCGTGGCGCCGGCGCCGATCAGGACGCCGTTGCGGATCTTGGGATGGCGGTCGCCCGTGACCTTGCCGGTGCCGCCGAGCGTGACGCCGTGCAGCAGCGAGACGTTGTCGCCGACGGCGGCGGTCTCGCCGATGACGAGGCCGGTGGCGTGGTCGATGAAGATGCCCTTGCCTATCCGTGCCGCCGGGTGGATGTCGGTCTGGAAGATCGCCGACGACCGGCTCTGCAGATAGAGCGCGAAATCCCGCCGCCCCTGCCCCCACAGCCAGTGGGCGAGGCGATGGGTCTGGATCGCGTGAAAGCCCTTGAAATAGAGGATGGGCATCAGGAAGCGGTCGCAGGCGGGATCGCGGTCGTAATAGGCCTGGATGTCGGCGCGCACCGTCAGGCCCCAGTCCGGCGCATCGTGCAGCATCGCCTGATAGGTCTGGCGGATGAGGTCGGCGCCGAGGTCGGGATGGTCGAGGCGTTCCGCCAGGCGGTGGATGACGGCGTCCTCCAGCCGGTCGTGGTTGAGCACGGTCGCGTAGATGAAGGCCGCGAGCAGCGGATCGCGCTCGACCGTCTCGGTCGCCTCGCGCCGCACCGCCGTCCAGATCGGATCGACCGGCTTGACCGAATTCTGCCTGATCGCGCTTGCGCCGCTCATCGGGTTTTCCTTCTCAAACGCCTTGCTTAGACGAAGGCGGAACCATAATCCAAAAGCCGGGTCAACCAAACTGCATTTTCTTCAACGCGGTTTCAATGGAATCGATGCAGCGGGAATGGACGCAAACGTGCAAAGCGATTTTCTGAAAACGGCCGTCGACGGCGGCGTCGTCACCGTCACCATCGACCGGCCGCAGCGCAAGAATGCGATGACGCAGGCGATGTGGCGCGGGATGGCGCGCCTGTTCCGCGCCTTCGCCGATGACGACGCCGTGCGCGCCGTGGTGCTGCGCGGCGCGGGCGGCGATTTCTGCGCCGGCGCCGACATCGGCGAGTTCGAGACCGTGCGCGGCAGCGCCGACAGCGCCCGCCTCTACGAATCGGAGAATTCGGCCGCCTTCGCCGCGGTTCGCGACTGCCCGGTCCCGACCATCGCGGCCATCGGCGGCATCTGCTTCGGCGGCGGCTTCGGCATGGCTGCCGCCTGCGACATCCGCATCGCCGCGGCGGATGCCGTCTTCAGCGTACCGGCGGCGAAGCTCGGCCTTGCCTATCCCGTCGATGCCATGGCCGACATCGTCCACGCCGTCGGCCCGCAGGTGGCTAGGCACATGGCCTATTCGGCGGCGCGGCTCGACGCGGCGGCGGCACTTTCCGCCGGCTTCCTGCTCGAAGTGGTCGAAAAGGACGGGCTCGAGGCGCGCGCCGCAGAGCTTGCGGCCGTCATCGCCGCCAATGCGCCGCTGTCGATCCGGGCATCGAAGGCGTCCATCCGCGCGGTGCTCACCGGCGATCCCGCGGATGCCGCACACGCCGACGCGCTCGGCGACGCGACCTTCGAGAGCGTCGACTACGCCGAAGGCCGCGCGGCCTTCCGCGAGAAGCGTCCGGCGCGTTTTTCCGGCCGCTGATCGCATTTCGGGTGGACATAACGGGAACGTCGCATAGGCTTGCGCCATGACGACGACGATTCCGAACCGCAAGGCCCGCCATCACCTCATCGCGCTGACCGGGCTCGGCCCCGCCGGGATGAGGACGGGCCGCGCCGGGCCGATGCGGCGCGAGGAGCTGGCCGCGACGATCCGCGATCTTGGTTTCGTGCAGGTCGACAGCGTCAACGTGCTGGAGCGCGCGCATCACCACATCCTGTTCTCGCGCGGCACGGGCTATCGCCATGCCGATCTCGCCGCGCTCGCCGAGAAGGAGCGGCGCGTCTTCGAGAACTGGACGCATGACGCCTCGATCATCCCGAGCGAGTTCTTCCCCTACTGGCGGCACCGCTTCGCGCATGAGAAGGCGCGGCTGCGCAGCCGCTGGAAGACGCATTTCGGCGCCGAGCACTTCGACGACGACATCGCCCGCGTGCTCGACCGCATCGCCCGCGACGGGCCGGTGATGGCGCGCGACTTCGAGGGCGACAAGCCGAGCACCGGCTGGTGGGACTGGCATCCGTCCAAGGCGGCGCTCGAATATCTGTGGCGCACCGGCGAACTGGCGATCACGCGGCGCGAGGGCTTCCAGAAGGTCTACGACCTGACCGAGCGCGTGATCCCCGAGGCGCACCGCGCCGTCGAGGTCGATCACGGCGTCTTCGTGGACTGGGCCTGCCGCGAGGCGCTGAAGCGGCTGGGCTTCGCTACGCGCGGCGAGATCGCCGCCTTCTGGGCGCTCGTGTCGCCGCAGGAGGTCGACGGCTGGATCGCCCGCAACCGGCATGAACTCGTCCCGGTCAGGATCGAAACCGTGAATGGCGGCAAGCCGCGCGCCGCCTTCGCGCTGCCCGATGCTGTGGCGGCGGCGCTCGACGCGCCCGAGCCGCCCGACCGGGTGCGCATTGTCAGCCCGTTCGATCCGCTGATGCGCGACCGGGCGCGGGCGGAGCGGCTGTTCGGCTTCTTCTACCGCATCGAGATATTCGTGCCGGAGGCGAAGCGGCAGTACGGCTACTACGTCTATCCCGTGCTGCGGGCCGACCGCACGGTGGGGCGCATCGACGTCAAGGCCGAGCGGGAGCGCGACGTGCTCGCCGTGCGCGCCTTCTGGCCGGAGGCGGGCGTCAGGCCGTCGAAAATCTTCACCGGCAAGCTGGAGGCGGAGCTGGAGCGGCTGCGCCGCTTCGCCGGCGTCGGCCGGGTGGAGTTCGCCGACGGCTGGCTGAAAGGCGCATGACTGCGGCCGCTCACTCCTGCCTGAAGCCGGCCAGCCAGTCGCGGAAGGCGGCGAAGCCCTCGACCTCGATGCTGCGGGCCGGATAGATCAGCGAATAGGGCGCTCCGACCACCAGCCGGCGCTCGGAGGCGTGGACGAGGCGGCCGGCGGCGATCTCCGCTTCGGCCAGCATCTCGGGCACCAGCGCCACGCCGAGGCCGGACGCGGCGGCGCTGATGACCATGTCGAAATGCTCGAAGCGGTCGCCGCGCAGCACGGAGCGCGCGTCGATGCCGGCGTCGCGGAACCAGTCGAGCCACAGCGTCGGCCGCGTCGTCTGCTGCAGGAGCGGCAGGCGCGCCAGCTCCTCATCCGCCAGCGCGCCCTGCCCGGCCAGCAGCTCGGGTGCTGCCACGACGGCGAGTTGCTCCTCCATCAGCGGGATCAATTCGGCGTTGGCCGGCCGCATGTCCGACCGCTGGATCGCGGCGTCGAACGGATCGGCCTCGAAATCGACCGCGTCGAGCCGCGCGACGATGTCGAAGGTCACGTCGGGGGCAATGGCGCGGAACCGCTTCAGGCGCGGCGTCAGCCACGTCTTGGCGAAGGTCGGCAGGACGGCGAGCCGGAGCACCTTGGAGTGGCCGCCGAAGGCCATCACCGTCATCGCCGCCTGGCCGAGATCGGCGAGGATGCGATCGGCCTCGCGGCGGAAGGCGCGGCCGGCTTCCGACAGCACCAGCCGCTGCTTGACCCGGTGGAAGAGCCGCACCCCCAGCCTGTCCTCCAGCGTGCCGAGCGAGCGGCTGACGGCGCTTTGCGTCAGGTTGAGCTCGCCGGCCGCGCGCGTCGCCGAGCCGGCGCGGGCGCAGGCGCAGAAGGCGTGAAGCTCGTTGATCGTCGGGATATAAGCGTAGCGCATGAGGCGAAATATATCATGAGCGATTCTCATTACCATGCGATTATTGCTTGCTGGCGACCCTCCCCTGCCCGTGCTAGGTCCCGTGCGAAGCCCGATACGATGGAGGAACCCTTATGGCCGCTGGCGCCGATGAAGGCATGAAGCCGTTTTCCTGGGACGATCCGTTCCTGTTTTCCGAGCAGCTGACCGAGGACGAGCGGCTGATCCGCGACTCCGCCGCCGCCTTCGCGGCCGAGAAGCTCGCGCCGCGCGTGCAGGAAGCCTATCTCGAGGAGAAGACCGACCCCGCGATCTTCCGCGAGATGGGCGAGGCCGGCCTGCTCGGCGTCACCGTTCCCGAGGAATATGGCGGCGCGGGCGCGGGGTACGTCTCCTACGGCCTCGTCGCGCGCGAGGTCGAGCGCATCGATTCCGGCTACCGCTCGATGATGAGCGTGCAGTCGTCGCTGGTCATGCACCCGATCTTCGCCTACGGCACCGAGGAGCAGCGCAGGAAGTACCTGCCGAAGCTCGCCTCCGGCGAGTGGATCGGCTGCTTCGGCCTGACCGAGCCGGATGCCGGCTCCGACCCCGGCGGCATGAAGACCCGCGCCGAGAAGACCGACGGCGGCTATCGCCTCCACGGCTCCAAGATGTGGATCTCGAACGCGCCCATCGCCGACGTGTTCGTGGTGTGGGCGAAGTCGGCCGCGCACGACAACCAGATCAAGGGCTTCGTGCTCGAGAAGGGCATGAAGGGGCTTTCCGCGCCCAAGATCGGCGGCAAGCTGTCGCTGCGCGCCTCGATCACCGGCGAGATCGTGCTCGACAATGTCGAGGTCGGCGAGGATGCGCTGCTTCCGAACGTTTCCGGCCTCAAGGGGCCGTTCGGCTGCCTGAACCGCGCCCGCTACGGCATCTCGTGGGGCGCGATGGGCGCGGCCGAGGATTGCTGGTTCCGCGCCCGCCAGTACGGCCTCGACCGCAAGCAGTTCGGCAAGCCGCTCGCCGCGACCCAGCTCTACCAGAAGAAGCTCGCCGACATGCAGACCGAGATCGCGCTCGGGCTTCAGGCGTCGCTCCGTGTCGGCCGGCTGATGGACGAGGGCAGGTTCGCGCCCGAGATGATCTCCATCGTCAAGCGCAACAACTGCGGCAAGGCGCTCGACATCGCCCGCCAGGCCCGCGACATGCACGGCGGCAACGGCATCCAGGTCGAGTACCACGTGATGCGCCACGCCCAGAACCTCGAGACCGTCAACACCTACGAGGGCACGCACGATGTGCACGCGCTGATCCTCGGCCGGGCGCAGACCGGGATTCAGGCTTTCTTCTGACGGCCAGCTTTCTTCGGGCGGCCAGCTTTCTTCGGGCGGCAAGTGGACATCCGTCCCGACGCGTTCTACCTCTCGGGCCTTCGCCCGAGAGGTTTTCCATGACTCCTTCCAAGGACATATCGCGGCTGGTCGAGATCATGGCCGCGCTGGGCCTTTGTCTTCGGCCCGCTGCAGGCCACGCTGCACGGCCACCGGCTGCCCGTGGGACGTCGAGCAGGATTTTTCGACCATCGCGCCCTACACCATCGAGGAAGCCTACGAGGTGGCCGACGCCATCGAGCGCGGCGACATGGACGATCTACGCGAGGAGCTGGGCGACCTGCTGCTGCAGGTCGTGTTCCACGCCCGCATGGCGGAGGAACAGGGCGAGTTCGCCTTCCCCGACGTGGTCGAGGCGATCACCACGAAGATGGTTCGCCGCCATCCCCACGTCTTCGGTGACGAAGCCGCGCGCTCGGCCGGCATGGCCAAGGGCATGTGGCACCGGATCAAGGCCGAGGAGAAGGCGGAGCGGCGCGCGGCGCGGCTGGCGCGCGGCCTCGACCCGGAGGACCACGGCAAGGGCTGGCTCGACGGCATCCCGCTCGCCCATCCGGCACTGACGCGCGCGCTCAAGCTGCAGGAGAAGGCGGCCGGCGTCGGCTTCGACTGGAAGGAGGCGACGCCCATCCTCGACAAGATCGAGGAGGAGATCGGCGAGCTGCGCGCCGCCCTCGCCGGCGGCGAGGCGAAGGACATCGCCGACGAGTTCGGTGACGTGCTGTTCGCGCTGGTCAATTTCGGCCGCCATCTCGGCATCGACGCCGAGGACGCGCTGCGCGGCACCAACGCCAAGTTCACCCGCCGCTTCCATCATGTCGAGGCCGCCTTGCAGGCCGAAGGCCGCTCGCTGCAGGAGGCCACGCTCGACGAGATGGAGGCGAAGTGGCAGCAGGCGAAGGCGGCGGAGTAGGCGCTGCCTTCCGGCCGTTCTGCGTCGTCATTTCCGGAGGTTGATGGTGTTTCCGCTGCCGGGGGAGCGCGACACTGCCAATGCGTCATCCCGGCCGACCGAGCGAAGCGAGGAAGAGCCGGGAGCCATTAAGCAGCGCGGCCAGGTTACGAATTCGTGCGCCGGCGCTGCAATGCACCGACCCGCGCTACAGCGAGAACCGGGCCGTGCCCGACGATTCTCCGGCCGATGGGTCCCGGCTCCGCGGTCGCTTCGCTCCCTTGGCCGGGATGACGGGGAGCTACTGCGCCGCTTTCCTGAAGCGTGCGCCGATCTCCCGCCGCACGGCCTCGGTGACGCGGACGGTGAGGTCGACGCCGCCGTCCTCGCGGTCCTTGCGGCGGAGAACATCGCCGTTGCGGTAGAGCCAGTCGACCTCGCCCGCCTGCTCGGGCGCGAGCGTCACGGCGATGGTCGAAAGGCTGCCGGCGATGCGCTCCTCGACCAGGGCGGCGAGGCGGTCCACCCCTTCGCCCGTCGCGGCCGAGATGGCGATGGGCGGGCGGACGCCGCCGCCGAGCAGTCCGTCGCGGTCCGCGCCGTCGAGAAGGTCGACCTTGTTCCACACCTCGATCACGCGGCGCTCGTCGTGCGCGTCGACGCCGAGGTCGCGCAGGATGCGCGTCACGTCCTCGGCCTGCGCCGCGGTGTCGGGGTCGGAGATGTCGCGCAGGTGGATGACGAGGTCGGCCTCCACCACCTCCTCCAGCGTGGCGCGGAAGGCGGCGACGAGGTGCGTCGGCAGGTCGGAGATGAAGCCCACCGTGTCGGACAGGATGACCACCGTGCCGTGCGGCAGGCGGACCCGGCGCAGCGTCGGGTCGAGCGTGGCGAACAGCATGTCCTCGGCGAGCACGCCCGCGCCGGTCATGCGGTTGAAAAGCGTGGACTTTCCGGCGTTGGTGTAGCCGACGACGGCGACGATCGGGTACGGCACCTTGCGCCGCTTGGCGCGGTGCAGGTCGCGGGTGCGGCGCACCGTCTCCAGCTCGCGCTTCAGCCTGACGATCTTGTCCTGAAGGATGCGCCGGTCGGCCTCGATCTGGGTTTCGCCGGGGCCGCCGAGGAAGCCCGCGCCGCCGCGCTGGCGTTCGAGGTGGGTCCAGCTCCGGACCAGCCGACCGCGCTGGTATTCGAGATGGGCGAGCTCGACCTGCAACGCGCCCTCGCGGGTGCGGGCGCGGCGGCCGAAGATTTCGAGGATGATGCCGGTGCGGTCGAGCACCTTGGCATCGAGCGCCTTTTCGAGGTTGCGCTGCTGCACCGGCGTCAGCGGATGGTCGACGAAGACCAGCTCCGCCTCTCGCTCCTTGACGATGGCGGCCAGCTCCTCGAGCTTGCCGGTGCCGAGAAGCGTCGCCGGGCGCGGGTCGGCCACGGTGACGATCTCGGCGTAGACGGGGTCGAGGTCGATGGCGCCGGCAAGGCCGACGGCCTCGTCGAGCCGCGCCTGCGGCGAGCGCGCGGTGTGCGGGCGCGCCTGCGCGGCCTCGTCGCGCACCGCGCGCGGCTGGCGCGTCAGCACCGGCACCACGATCGCCGCGCGGGCCGTCTTTCCGCCTTCGGATACGGAGCCGTCCCCGGACACCGGGCCGCCTTCAGGCACGGGGCCGCTCTCCTGCCCTTGCGGGCGGCGTCGAGAGCCCCCTGCCCCTGCGGTTCGGGTCAATCAGGCGTCCTTGTCTTCGGTCTCGAAAAGCTGGACCGGCTGGCTCGGCATGATGGTCGAGATCGCATGCTTGTAGACGAGCTGCGAATGACCGTCGCGGCGCAGGAGGACGCAGAAATTGTCGAAAGAGGTCACAACGCCGGTCAGCTTGACGCCGTTGACGAGGAAGATCGTCAGAGGGTTCTTGCTCTTGCGAACCGAGTTCAGGAACACGTCCTGGAGATTTTGCGTCCGTTCCGCCATTTTTCTTGTCTTTCCCCGATCCCAACGGTGTGCGGTTAATAGCGCCTATTTGGGCATGTCCTGTCAAGCACACACAAAGTCACGCCTGCATTGCGCAAGCGCATGACTCGCCAAGCCCTTCCCGGTCGCGGTTATCAGGCCGGCGTCTTTTCCGCAACGTCAAAAAACGCCCGGCGCAGCGAAAGCGCGACTTCTCCCGGCCGTCCGCCGCCGACCGGACTGCCGTCGATGGCCACGACGGGCGTGACCAGCGTGGTGGCGGCCGAAAGGAACGCTTCCTTCGCCCGCAGGGCTTCCTCGACGGTGAAGCCCCGTTCCTCGACGGTGAGGCCCAGCTTCGCCGCCACGTCGATCACCGTGGTGCGGGTCACGCCGCGCAGGATGCCGAACTCGGCCGGGCGCGTCACCAGCCTGCCGTCCTGCGTCACGATCCAGGCATTGGTCGCCGCGCCCTCCTTGACCGTGCCGTCCCTGTCGACGAACCAAGCCTCGACGGCGCCGGCTTCCTTCGCCTGCTGGCGGGCGAGCACGTTGGGCAGGAGCCCGACCGTCTTGATGTCGACCCGCTCCCAGCGGTTCTCGGGGACGGTCACGACCTTGACGCCTTCGGCCGCCCGCTTCTCCAGCAGGGCGGAATTGGTGCGCTTGGCAGTGACCACCAGCGACGGGCGGACGCTTTCGGGCGGAAAGTAGTGGTCGCGGGGCGCGACGCCGCGCGTGACCTGGACGTAGACCAGCCCGTTCGTCACCCGGTTGCGGCGCACCACCTCGGTCATCACCGTCTGCAGCGCACGGCGCGTCATCGGCCAGGCGATTCGCAGCTCGGACAGCGAGCGGTCGAGCCGGTCGAGATGGCGCGTCATGTCCATGACGTTGCCGCGCGCCACCTCGCAGACCTCGTAGACGCCGTCGGCGAACTGGTAGCCGCGGTCCTCGACATGCACGCCCGCCTGCGTGTGCGGCAGGTAGCGCCCGTTGACATAGGCGATGCGCGGCATGGTCCCCTCTCGGCTCGTCGCGATCCGTGTCCGCGCATGCCAGCCGGCATGCCGGCCTGTCAAAAGAATTCGAGGCTGACCCGAAACATCTGCTCGACCTGGCGCACCGTCCCGGCCTTGGCGAAGATGACGACCCGGTCCTTCGGCTTGATGGCGAGCGAGCCGTCGGGCTTCAGCGCGACACCGCCCCGCAGGATGGCGCCGAAGCGCATGCCCTCGGGCAGGTCGAGCTCGCGCAGCGGCTGGCCGACCAGCGGCGAGGTCTCCAGCGCCTCCGCCTCGATGACCTCGGCCGCGCCCTGCTGCACCGAATGCACGGCGCGGATGCGCCCGCGCCGGACGTGCTGGAGGATGCGCGAGATCGTCACCGTGCGCGGATTGACGAAGGCGTCGATGCCGAGCATGCCGGTGAACTCGTGATAGGCGGGGTTGTTGAGGAGCGCCATGTTGGCCTTGCAGCCCAGCCGCTTGGCCATGACGCCCGACAGGATGTTGACCTGATCGTCATTGGTCAGGGCGATCATCAGGTCGGCCTCGTCGATGCCGGCCTCCATCAGGAGCTTCTGGTCGAGCGCGCTGCCCTGGAGCACGACCGTGCGGTTCAGTTCGTCGGCGATGGCCGAGGCGCGCTCCCTGCCCGCCTCGATGATCTTGACGCGCGTGCGGCCCTTGCGGCCCTCGATGGTGCGGGCGACGTAGAGGCCGATATTGCCGCCGCCGGCGATGACGATGCGGGTCGCCTCCTGCTCGTCATGGCCGAAGAGGCCGAGCGTGCGCCGCACATGCTCCCGCGCCGCGACGACATAGGCGAGGTCGCCCGCCAGCAGCTGGTCGACCGAGCGCGGCACGAACAGCCGGCCGCCGCGGGAGACGCCGACCACGGTGGCGTTCAGGTCGGGGAACAGCTCCGTCAGCTGCGACAGCGGCGTGTCGACGATCGGGCATTCCTCCATGCACTCGATGGCGACCATGGCGATCTTGCCTTCGCCGAAGGCCACGACGTCGGTCGCGCCCGGCATGGCGATGCGCTTCAACACCATCTCGGCCACCTCGAGCTCGGGCGAGATGATGACGTCGATAGGCATGTGGTCGCGCGAGAACAGGTCCATGTAGTGAGGCTGCAGGTAGGACTGCGAGCGGATGCGCGCGATCTTCGTCGGCACGTTGAACAGCGAGTGCGCGACCTGGCAGGCGACCATGTTGACCTCGTCGTGCAGCGTCACGGCGATGATCATGTCGGCCGACTCCGCGCCCGCGGCCTCCAGCACGCCCGGATGCGAGCCGTGGCCGACGAAGCCGCGCACGTCGAGCGTGTCGCGCACGTTGCGGATCAGCTCGGGCGACACGTCGATGACGGAGACGTCGTTCTTCTCCGAGGCGAGCTTTTCGGCGATGCCGTAGCCGACCTGACCCGCACCGCAGATGATGACGCGCATGGCCGCTCCCCTACACGCCGAGCGACTTCAGCTTGCGATGAAGCGCGGAGCGCTCCATGCCGATGAACTCGGCCGTGCGGGAGATGTTGCCGCCGAAGCGGTTGATCTGGGCGAGGAGATATTCCTTCTCGAACAGCTCGCGCGCCTCGCGCAGCGGCAGCGCCATGATGTGCTGGTCCGACTGGTTGGGCGCGCGCGGCATGACGTCGCCGATCTCCTGCGGCAGGAGGTCGGCGGTGATCGGCGTGTCGACGTCCTCGCCGCGGGCGAGGATCATCAGGCGTTCGATGTTGTTCTTGAGCTGCCGCACATTGCCCGGCCAGTTGTGGGCCTGGAGCACGGCGAGCGCGTCGTCGCCGATGCGGCGCATCCTGATGCCGGCCTGGCTGGCGATCTGGCGCATGAAGTGATCGACCAGATAGGGAATGTCCTCGCGCCGCTCGGAGAGGCCGGGGACGACGACCGGAACCACGGCGAGGCGGTGATAGAGGTCTTCGCGGAACCGGCCCTGCCGGATCAGCGTCTCGATGTTCTGCGCCGTGGACGAGATGATGCGCACGTCGACCTTGACGCGGCGCGAGCCGCCGACGCGCTCGAACTGCTGGTCGACCAGCACGCGCAGGATCTTGCCCTGCGTCTCGCGCGGCATGTCGGCGACCTCGTCGATGTAGAGGATGCCGCGATGCGCCTCCTCCAGCGCGCCGACCTTGCGCTCGCCGCCATTGCCTTCGGTGCCGAACAGCTCGATCTCCATGCGCTCGGGCGTGATCGAGGCGGCGCTGACGGTGACGAAGGGGCCGGTGCGCCGCGCCGAGAGCGCATGGATGGCGCGGGCGGCGAGCTCCTTGCCGGAGCCGGACGGCCCCATCATCATGATGCGGCTGTTGGTCGGCGCGACGCGCTCGATGGTCTGGCGAAGCTGGTTCATCGCCGCCGAATTGCCGATCAGGTCGTAGGTCTCGCCGCTGCGCTTCTTCAGGTCCGACAATTCGCGCCGGAGCTTCGACGTCTCCAGCGCCCGCTCGGCGATCAGGATCAGGCGATCGGCCTTGAACGGCTTCTCGATGAAGTCGTAGGCGCCGCGCCGGATGGCCGAGACGGCGGTCTCGATGGTGCCGTGGCCGGAGATCATCACCACGGGCAGGCCGGGGTGCAGCTTCTTGATCTCGTCGAGCAATTCGAGGCCGTCGAGGCGCGAGCCCTGCAGCCAGATGTCGAGGAAGACGAGCCGGGGCACGCGCTCGGAGATCGCAGCCAGCGCGCTGTCGGCATCGTGCGCGGTGCGCGTCTCGTGGCCTTCGTCGCCGAGGATGCCGGCGACCAGTTCGCGAATGTCCTCCTCGTCATCGACGATCAGAATGTCAGACGCCATTTTTAACCTTTTCAGTCTTCCCTTCGCCCGCAGCGCCGGCCTGCGTCGCCGGCAGAACGATGCGGATCATGGCCCCTCGCCCGCCATGGAAGTCGGCCGGCGCGTCGTGCAGCTCCAGCCGGCCGCCATGGTCCTCGACGATCTTCTTCACGATGGCAAGCCCGAGCCCGGTGCCCTTCTCGCGGGTCGTCGTATAGGGTTCGAGCAGCCGTTGCCTGTTCTCGCGCGGCAGGCCCTTGCCGTTGTCGATCACGTCCACGACGATGCCTTCGCGCGTGCGGGCGGCGCGCACGAGGATCGCGCCCTTCTCGCCGCCCTCGCGCTCGGCCGCCTCGATGGCCTCGGCCGCGTTCTTGATGAGGTTGCCGAACGCCTGCGACAGCAGCCGCGCATCGAAGGTCCCCGTCAGCGGCTCGTTGCCGAAATCGCGCGTGAAGGCGATGTCGGCGCGGCTGACCTCGACCAGGAACGACGCCTCGCGCAGCGGCTCGCGCAGGTCGATCGCCTGCATGTCGGGCTTGGGCATGCGGGCGAAGGCCGAGAACTCGTCGACCATGCGGCCGATGTCGCCGACCTGGCGGATGATGGTCTGCGTGCACTGGTCGAAGACCTCGCGGTCCTCGGTGATGACCGAGCCGAAGCGCCTGCGGATGCGCTCGGCGGAAAGCTGGATCGGCGTCAGCGGGTTCTTGATCTCGTGGGCGATGCGGCGCGCGACGTCCGCCCAGGCCGACGAGCGCTGCGCCGAAACCAGGTCGGTGATGTCGTCGACGGTGACGACGTAGGAGGCGGTCCCGTCGCCGACGCCCGCTTCCTCGAGCGTCACCTGCACGTCGAAGGTGCGCTCCGCGCCGCCACGGAAGAACGTCGTCTGCTCGCGGTGGATGGCACGGCCGGACTGGCGCGCGATCTCGAACACGCGACCGACATGCGGCAGTACCTCCGACAGCCGCCGGCCGAGCACCGCGTCCGAGCGGATCGACAGCATGCGCTCGGCCGAGCGGTTGACGATGGTGATGGTGCCGTCGCGGTCGATGCCGATGACGCCTGCGGTGACGCCGGACAGCACCGCCTCGGAGAAGCGCCGCCGCTCGTCGATCACGTCCTTGGCGGTGATGAGCTCGTTGCGCTGCGATTTCAGCTCGAGGATCATCTTGTTGAAGGTGTCGGCGAGCGAGCCGACGTCGCCGTCGGACGCCCGCACCGGCACGGCGACGTCGAGATTGCCGGTGGCGACCTCGTCGGCCGCGCCGATCAGCTGGCGGATCGGCCGCACCAGCCGGTCGGCGAGCGCGATGCCGGTCCAGATCGCCGACAGCACCACGATCAGCGTGACGCCGAGATAGGCGAGCGCGAAGGCGAGCTGCGTCGTCAGCCGGTTGTTCTCCAGCGCCCGGTACTCGTCGGTGTTGGCGCGCACGATCTGCCGCGCCTTGATGACCTCGGGATCGACGGAGCGGATGGTGTAGAGATAGGCGTCCTCGATCTCGCGCAGCTTGACGATGGCGCCGATGATGTTGCGCACCCGCGGCTCGATCAGCACCGGCAGGCCGTCGCCCGCGGTGCGCACCGCCTCGATGGGCGGCGGCGGTATGGGAAAGTCGGCCTGCGTCTCGGCCTGCATGATGAAGGAGCCGTCGGCGCGGATCAGCGCGGCGTGGTCGAGCCCGCGGCCGGTGACGTGCTGGCTCATGCGGGTGCGGAAGCCGGTGCGGTCGAGGCCGTAGAGCGTGCGGTTGGCGTCGAGGTCGTAGGCCATCGACAGCGTCGTGTCCTGCAGGTTGCGCGCGTTCTCGTTGACGTAGGCCTCGGCGATGGACAGCGACGAGTTGATGATGACCTTGGTGCGGATCTCGAACCAGCGATCGAGCCCGATGTCGAGCGTGACCGAGGCGATGACGGCGACCATGAGCGCGGGGATCGCCGCGACCAGCGAGAACAGCGCGACGATGCGCACATGCAGCCGCGATGCCGCCTTGCCGCGCCGCCGCGCCATGACGATGCGGTGCACCTCGCGCGAGATCAGCGCCACCAGCAGCAGGATGAAGGCGAGGTTGAGCGCGATCAGGGTGAGCGTGGTGGCGTAGTCCGGGTCGATCGGCGTTACGCCGAGCAGGACCGCGAACGACAGGCCCGCCGTGATCAGCGCGCCGGCGATGGCGGCAATGCCCGGCAGCGCGAGAAGCCGCCGCCCCTCGCCCGTCTGCGCGCCGTCTGCCGGCGCCTCTTGCGTCATTGCAGGTGCCTGCAACGCCATGCGCTTACCGCCCGTCCATGATGCGTGGCATCTATGCAACGCATTGTGGCGAATTTGCAACAAGCGCCTGCGCCGGACAACCGTCCGGCACGACGTTTGCCGGCGTTATTTCGAGGCGCGGTAGACGTTGACGCCGAGCTCGCGGATCTTCTTGCGCAGCGTGTTGCGGTTGAGGCCGAGAAGCTCGGCCGCCTTGATCTGGTTGCCGCGAGTCGCGGTCATGGCGGCAAGCACCAGCGGATATTCGACCTCCTCCAGAACGCGCTGGTAGAGGCCGGGGGGCGGCAGCTCGCCGGCGAAGCTGGCGAAATAGCGCTGGAGATGGCGTTCGACCGCCTGGCTGATGGTCAGCTCCTCGGCCAGCGCGCCGGGAGCGGTCGCTGCGGGGACGGCGCCGGCGCTCCTCAGCTCCTGCTCGATCAGCTCGGCGGAAATCTCGTCCTGCGGGTAGAGCGCGGCCAGGCGGCGCACCAGATTCTCCAGCTCGCGCACGTTGCCGGGCCACGGATAGCGCTTCAGGAGCTCGATGCCGGCCGCGGTGATGCGCTTGGCCTGCAAGCCTTCCTTCTCGCCCTGACGGAAGAAATGGCGCACGAGGTCGGGCACGTCCTCGGCGCGCTCGCGCAGCGGCGGCAGCCGCAGCGGCACGACGTTCAGGCGATAGAACAGGTCCTCGCGGAACAGGCCCTGATTGATGAGCGTGCGCAGATCCTTGTTGGTGGCGGCGACGATGCGCACGTCGGTGCGGATCGGCGTGCGGCCGCCGACGGTGGTATATTCGCCCTGCTGCAGCACGCGCAGCAGCCGCGTCTGCGCCTCCATCGGCATGTCGCCGATCTCGTCGAGGAACAGCGTGCCGCCCTCGGCCTGCTCGAAGCGGCCGGTGGAGCGGTTCTGCGCGCCGGTGAAGGCGCCCTTCTCGTGGCCGAACAGCTCCGATTCGATCAGGTCGCGCGGGATCGCGGCCATGTTGATGGCCACGAACGGGCCGGCGCGGCGGCGGCCGTATTCGTGCAGCGCGCGCGCCACCAGCTCCTTGCCGGTGCCGGATTCGCCGGTGATCATCACCGTGAGATCCGTCTGCATCAGCCGCGCCAGCAGGCGGTAGATGTCCTGCATGGCTGCCGAGCGGCCGACGAGCGGCATCGGCTCCGCGCCGTCCTCGCCGCGCTGGTCCGTGCCGGCATGGTGACGCGGCTCCGACAGCGCGCGGTTGACGATGCCCGTCAGCTCGGTGAGGTCGAAGGGCTTGGGCAGATATTCGTAGGCTCCGGCCTCCGAGGCGCGGATCGCCGTCATGAAGGTGTTCTGCGCGCTCATGACGATGACCGGCAGGTCCGGCCGCGAGCGCCGCATGCGCGGCAGCAGGTCGAAGGCGTTGCCGTCCGGCATCACCACGTCGGTGATGACGAGGTCGCCGTCGCCGGCCGCCGCCCAGCGCCACAGGGTCGCCGCGCTCGATGTCGCCCGCACGTCGTGGCCGGCGCGCGACAGCGCCTGGCTGAGCACGGTGCGGATCGCCGCGTCGTCGTCGGCCACCAGGATGTTGCCGCGAATGCTCATGCCGCATCTCCTTCTTGGCTGGCGTCCCCGCCGGGTTTCGGCTCCTTCCACGCCGGCATCAGCACGCGGAAAGTGGTGCCGCGCGGCGAGGAGTCGCATTCGATGACCCCGCCATGCTCGCCGACGATCTTGGCGACGAGCGCGAGGCCGAGGCCGGAGCCGTTCTGCTTGGTGGTGACGAAGGGGTCGAACAGGATGGGGATCAGGTCTTCCGGCACGCCCGGCCCGTTGTCGTGGACGCAGAACTCCAGCGGCAGCGACACGCGGTCCTGCGTGCCCGGCACCGAAAGGCGCATGCCCGGCCGGAACGCGGTGGACAGCACGATCTCGCCGGCGGAGTCGCTGCCGATGGCCTCGGCCGCGTTCTTCACCAGATTGAGGAAGACCTGCACGAGCTGGTCGCGGTTGGCATGGACCGGCGGCAGCGACGGGTCGTAGTCCGCGACGATGCGGACGTTGCTGGCGAAGCCGTTCCGGGCGATCGCCTTCACATGGTCGAGCACGACATGGATGTTGACCGGCTGGCGGTCTATCGGGCGCTCGTCGGAAAACACCTCCATGCGGTCGACCAGCGCCACGATGCGGTCCGTCTCGTCGGTGATGAGCCGGGCAAGGGCGCGGTCCTCGTCGGAGACAACGGATTCAAGCAGTTGCGCCGCGCCCCTGATGCCGGATAGCGGATTCTTGATCTCGTGCGCGAGCATCGACGCCAGGCCGGAAACGGAGCGCGCCGCGCCCCGGTGCGTCATCTGGCGGTCGATCTTGTCGGCCATCGAGCGTTCCTGGAACAGGACGACGACATGGCCAGGCAGTTCGGCGACCGGCGCGACGTAGAGGTCGACCAGCCGCTCGCCGCCGAGGAGCGGCGAGGAGATGTCGACCCGGTACTCGTTGAACGGCGCGCGCCGCTCCCGCACCTGCTCGACCAGCGACAGAAGCGGGCTGCCGAACGGGACGAACCGCTCCAGCCCGCTGCGGGCCAGCACGGAGGCGCTCGACCGGAAAAAATCCTCGGCCTCGGCATTGGCGAAGACGATGCGCCCGTCCGGCGCGACCATGATGACCGGATGCCGGATCGTGTCGAGGACGATGGTCGCCAGGTTCAGCCCGGCGGGAAGAGCCGTATTCATGCCGCGCTCCTCATGGCTTCGGCCGAGAACGCCGTGCGCAGCGCGGCGATCACCGCCCTGGGCTCGGTCGCGGTCATGGCCGCACGGCGCAGCTCGGCGGGCGTCTGCGGCGCGTGGCGGTCGATGAACCAGCCGAGATGCTTTCGCGCGTGGCGCAGCCCCTGCTCGATGCCGTAAAACATCAACATATCTTCGTAATGCGCTGTTATATATTGAAAGAAATCATCCGATGACGACGGAACGCCAGCGGCGGAACGGCCGGCGGCCTCGGCGGCGATCCGCCCGGCGAGCCACGGCGCGCCGTAGTGGCCGCGCCCGACCATGACGGCATCGGCGCCCGACTGCTCCAGCATCGCGGCCGCGTCGGCCAGGCTCTCGACGTCGCCGTTGGCGACCACGGGAATCGAAACGGCTTCCCTGACGCGCCGGATGGCCGGCCAGTCGGCACGGCCGTTGTAGAGCTGGCAGCGGGTGCGGCCGTGTACCGTCACCATCGCCACGCCCGCCCCTTCCGCCCGGCGGGCGATCTCTGGAGCGTTGAGCGAATCGTGGTTCCAGCCGAGTCGCATCTTGACCGTGACCGGCACGGGAACGGCCGCGACGACCGCCTCGATCAGCGACAGCGCGTGGTCCGGGTCGCGCATCAGGGCCGAGCCGCAATAGCCGCCCGTCACCTTCTTGGCCGGGCAGCCCATGTTGATGTCGATGACGTCCGCCCCCTCGCCTGCGGCGATGCGCGCGCCCTCGGCCATCCACTGCGCCTCACGCCCGGCAAGCTGGACGACATGCACCGGAACGTCGGGACGGCGGATGCGCAAGGCGGAATTGCGCCGGCCCCTGGCCAGCTCGCCGCTCGCCACCATCTCGGAGACGACGAGCCCGGCGCCGTG
>JALHFU010000341.1:0-2291 GCA_022838525.1 Hyphomicrobiales bacterium
GCGCCGCAGCGCGGGACGATCCGCATCGGCGGCGAACCGCTCGACGGCCGCACCGCGGCGCGGCTGCGCGCGCGCATGGCGTGGGTCGGGCAGGTGCCGTACATCGCCGCCGGCACGATCGCGGGCAACGTCGCATTCGGAAGGCCGGGCATTGGCAGGGCCGAGATCGCAAAGGCGCTAGCGGTCGCGAGGCTGGACGGGCTGGCGGCGGCAAGGGGAGCCGCGCCCGTCGGCGAGGGCGGCGCGGGCCTGTCCGGCGGCGAGGCGCTGCGCCTCGCGATTGCCCGCGCGGCGGCGACGCCGGACGCCGGCCTCGTCCTTGCCGACGAGCCGACCGCCCATCTCGACCGGGAGACGGCCGGCGCGGTCACGGAAAGCCTGCTCGAAGCGGCGCGGGCGCGCACGCTGATCGTCGCCACGCACGATCCGGTTCTGGCCGCGCGCATGGACCGGATCGTCACGCTTCCGGGCGACGGAGAGGCGGAGGCCGCCGCATGAGCCGGGCACGCCATCTCGCGGCGGTTCTCGCCCTCTTCCGCTCCGCCGACCGGCGGATGCTCGCGGCCGGAGCGGCGCTGTCGCTCGCCGCCACGCTCGCCGGCATCGCGCTGCTCGGCCTTTCGGGCTGGTTCATCACGGCGACGGCCCTTGCTGGCGCGTCGGCGGCCACGGCGCTCGCCTTCGACGTGTTCATGCCGTCCGCCGGCATCCGGCTTCTGGCGCTCGGCCGCACCGCCTCGCGCTACGGCGAAAGGCTGGCGACGCACGACGCGGCGCTGCGGGTGCTGGCCGGCCTGCGCGAGCGGCTTTTCCGGGGCTGGGCGCAACCCGGCGCGGCCCGGTCGCTGGCGGCGCGTCCGTCGCGGCTGCTGTTCCGGCTGACGGTGGACATCGACGCGCTCGATTCGCTCTACCTGCGCGTCGTCGTGCCGGCCTGCGCGGCGGCGGGCGGCGCGCTCGCCGTGTCGGCCGCGCTCGGCATCCTGCATCACGCGCTCGGCCTCGGCTTCGGCCTCGCGCTTCTCGCGGCCGGCCTCGGCATACCGCTCGTGGCGGCGCTGCGGGCGCGGAAGCATGCCCGCCGCCGCGCCCATGCGCTGGAGGCGCTGCGCTCCCGTGCCATCGACCTCGTGCGCGGCCAGAGCGACCTTGCTGTCGCGAACGCGCTCGGCGGGCAGGCAAGAGCCGTCCTGGCCGCCGACGCGCGCCTGTCGGAAGCCGACCGGGCGCTGAACCGGGCCGAAAGCGACGCGGGCTTCGCCTTCGGCGTCGCAGGCGCTGCGCTGCTGGCAGGAACCCTGCTTGCCGGCGCGGCCCTGGTGGAACGCGGCGTGGTCGGCGCGCCAGCGGCCGCGTTCGCGGTCCTCGTCGCACTCGCCGGCCTCGAGCCTTTCTCTCCCCTGCGCCGCGGCGCGGTCGAGTTCGGCCGCACGATGCTCGCGGTCCGGCGTCTCGGGCCGAAGCTGACCGCTTCGGAGACGGACGATCCGCCGGCCCGGCGTCCTGCGCCGGGCACAGCGATCGTCCTCGACCGCGTCGGGGCCGGCTATCCCGGCGCGAAAGGCCATGCGTTGGCCGGCCTGTCCCTGACGGTGCGCGAAGGCGAGCGGATCGCCGTCCTCGGCCCGAGCGGCGCGGGGAAATCGACGCTGCTTTCCGCCATCGCCGGAGAGCTTCGTCCCGCTTCCGGCGAGGTTGCCACGCTGCCTTCCACCCTCCTCACCCAGCGTTCCGAACTGTTCCGCGACTGCCTGCGCGGCAATCTCAAACTGGCGCTGCCGGATGCGGGCGACGCGCGGATGACGGAGGCGCTACGTCTGGCGGGGCTCGATGACTTCGTCGCCGGGTTGCCCGGCGGGCTCGACACCCCGCTCGGCGAAGGCGGCGTCGGCCTTTCGGCCGGGCAGGCGCGCAGGCTCGCGCTCGCCCGCGGGGCCGCACGCTCGTCGTCGCCACCCATGTCCGCCGCGAGGCGGCGCTGGCCGACCGGCTGGTGCTGCTGTCGCGGGGACGCATCGTTTCCGACTTTCGCCGAGGCGACGGCGGATACAAAACCGCGCTCGACGGGCTCCGGCCCGATTGAGACGGATATGACGAAAGCGGGTGTCGCCCCCGGCGCGCCCGTCCAAGCAAAGGAGGCCGCAAGCCGGATTAGCCATGGAACTCGACGTCGTAGACCTGTCGCGGCTGCAATTCGCGATCACCGCGCTTTACCATTTCCTGTTCGTACCGCTCACCCTCGGGCTTTCGATCCTGCTCGCCATCATGGAGACGGTCTATGTCATGACCGG
>JALHFU010000342.1:0-1926 GCA_022838525.1 Hyphomicrobiales bacterium
AAACGCCATCACATTCCCCTCCGGCCGAGCGACACGGCGCGGGCGATGTCGGCCGCGACCTGTGTGCGTGACTGGCGGAAGCTCTCGGCATCGCGGGCCATGATGGTGACGTTGACCCCGCCGCCTGCGCCGTAGCTCTGGGCCTCGCGCCGTGAGAGCACCCGCTCGCCCCGCTGCAGGATCGCGGGCACCTCATCATGGCGCAGACCCAAGGCGCCTCCGGAGTGCATTCGGGGCGCTGCGGCGAAGGCGAGCGCAGGCACCATGCGTGCCGGTCCGGCAGCTCCGACGATGCCGCCCGCGTGCAGCACATTGGCGAACAGGCCACCGGCCTGGCCGAGAATGCCGCCTAGCGCATTCGCGATTGGACCGAGGATGAACCGCCTTGCGGCGAGCTTGGCGAGATCGGCAATGAGCGACGTGACGAGGTCGGTGAAATTGAGCTTGCCCGTTTTCACGAACTCGCCGACGGCGTTCTCCGCCGACTGGAAGGCGCTGACGAGGCTCTGGCCGATATCACCGCCGATCTCGCGCGCCTTGCTGGCATAGTCGCTCAGCGCCGCGGTTACCGCCTGCCAGCCGGTGACGGCAGCCTCGGTGTCGGGCTTCGCTGCGGCGGCCGCCGTTCCGGCGGCAGCACCTGCTTCTGTGGCTGCGCGCCCGGCATCTCCGAGGGCGCTTTCGAACCGTTGGGCTGCATCCGTGGCATCGGTCAGCGCAGAACCGTCGGGTTCACTGGCGCGTGACAGTGCCTGACGCAGCGCTTCAATCGAGCTGAGGGGCGCTACTGCGGCGTTTGCTACTGCCCTCGCAGAAGCCGCGAGCCGATCCGCCTCTGCGCTCGCCTCCGCAGCTGCGCCAGCCGTTTCGTAAAAGGCAGACCCGGCATTGACCGCCGCTCCATAGACGCCAAGCATGGTAGACTCCATGCCGGGGATGCCATCGAGGCCGCGCGCCACGGCGTGGAGGAAATCCGCCCAAGTCTTCTGGATCTTTTGGAGCGCTGAAAGCCAGCCCGCGCGAATGGAAGCCCACACCGATTGAAGGGAGAGCGAAAGCGACTGTCCGCCCAGCTTGATCCGGTCCCAGACCTCCGAGGCGACATCGCCAAGCAAGGCCATCGCATTGCCGAAACCACCGGCGCCTTTGGCAAGTTGGGTGAACTGGTAGATCAGTTCACCCGCGCCAACGATCAGCGCACCAATGCCGGTGCGGATGAGCGCCCCGCGTAGAACAACCAGAGCGGTTGCGAGGCCCCGCACCGACAGCGCCGCTGCTGCCAGTCCTGCAACCCACCGGCCGCCGAGGAATGCGGCGAAGGTGGCGGTATAGGTGGTCAGGCGGCCGATGTTGTCGAAGAGCCCGCGGATCGCGATCCCGAGCGGACCGGTGCGGCTGGCGACAACCGCGATGGCGTCCGCCACTGCTTCTAGCGCAGGCGCGGCGGCAACGGCCAGCTGGTTGGAAAGTCCCCGCCAGATCAGCCCGAGCCGTGAAATCGCGTCGTTCGTCCGCTCGATCTGGTCCGCATCCTGCTCCGAGACCACGACCCCGAAAGCGAGCACGTCCTCCGTGGCCTGGCGCAGCGTTGCGGTGTCGATCCGGCTCATGGCGATGGAGCCTTCCTCGCCGAAGAGCTGACCAGCCACGGCGGCACGCTCGGCAGCGGGGACGAACTGCTCGATGGCGGCGTTGATCGCACCCACGCGCTGATCCAACGGCAGCGCGATCAAGTCGGTGGCGGATAGGCCCAGACGGTCGAGCGCGTCGGCGGCAGGGCCGCTCCCGGCCGCGGCCTGGCTGAGACGGCGCGTCAGATCCTTGGTCGCCTGCTCGATGCCGGACATGGACACGCCCGCCAGTTCGCCCGCGCGCTCCAGCGTCTGGATCGAGGCGACGGTGGTCCCCAGCGACTGCGCGAGCTTG
>JALHFU010000123.1:0-11094 GCA_022838525.1 Hyphomicrobiales bacterium
GCGCCCGGAGCGGCCGGGATCGTCCGGCAGGTCGACGTCGCGCACCGCCGGCGCGCCGCCGGAGGCCAGCGGCGCGAGGTCGACCACCGCCATGCGCGGATCGCGCGCGAAGGCGACGAAGGCCGCATGTCCGGAGAACACCACGGCGGCCACCGCGTCCGAGCTCTCGAAGCGGTGGAGCAGCGTGGCGGTCGCCACGTCGATGATGTCGATGCTGCTCGCCTGTCCGTCATTGTCCCAGACGAGCGCGTGGAGCCCGTCGGCGGACAGTTGCATGCCGTCCGGCATGCCTCGCGTCGCCACCTCGGCGGCGGCGTCCGGCCGGCCGTCGTAGCGCACGCGCCAGCGCGGCGGGTCGTCGGCCATGTCGGCGACGCCGCCGTCGACGAGGCGCGCGCCCGGCGACAGCGCGCCCGGCGGATAGGCGGCGAGGGCCCGGCCGGTCGCGGTGTCGAGCACCGCGCCCGATCCGTCGGCCGCGCGGGCGAGCAGGCGCTGGCCATGGAGGGAGAGCGCCAGCGGCCCCGGTCCTGCCGCATGCCGGCGCAGCAGCGCGCCGTCGGGCGAGAACATCGCGACCGCGCCCGTCCCGTTCTCGGCGACCCAGGCATGCCCGCCGGCAATAACGATGTCGCCCGGCGCGCTCAGCGTCTGCGCGAGCAGCCTCGGCTCGCCATCCGGAAGCGGCATCACCGCCAGCGCGCCCGAGGACGGCAGCGAGGCCCACAGCTCCAGCCGATCCTGCGCCAGCGCGACGGCGGCGGGCGGCTCGGGCAGCCGCCGCACGGCCAGCATGTTGGCGGTGGCGAGGTTGAGCGCGGGGTCGTGCACGGCGATCCGGCCCTCGGCGTCGAGGGTCACGAGCCACAGGCCGTGCCGTGTCGCGATGGAGCCGCGCGGCAGATGCTCGCCCGTCGCCCAGTATTGCTGCGCCGCCTGCGAGCAGGTGACGGAGCGCTCGTCGAGCCGCCGCAGCCACACGACGGGCCGCAGGCCCTGCATCGGCCGGCCGGTCGCCGGGTCGCGGATCGTCACGTCGACGGCGATGGGCCGGCCGGCGGAAAGCCCGCCCGCGGGATCGAGGCGGTCGGCCGCCTCGATCGCAACGTCGAGGCCGAATTCGTCTGCCGCCCGGCCGGCGTCCGCGGCCAGCATTCCGGCTGCCAAAACCCCGGCGGCAAGCAGCAGCCGGGCTCTCACCCGCGCCGCCGCGCCCGGCGCATTGGCCGGCACAGAGGCCGGCGGAGGCTGCGGGGCGGGCGCGCTCACCGGCCGCCTCCTATTGCTGCGGCGGCTGTTGCGCCGATTGCGCGGACGGGTCGCGCACCACGAACCGGCCCCACACGCCCCCGCCGACATGCTGCGAGGGACCGTCGCGCCACAGATAGGTGGCCGGCCAGTCGGGCGTCCTGAACGCGGCGGTGACGGACTTGCGCGCCGACAAGAGCGCCGAGTGGCCCGACCCGAAGCCCGGGAAGAGGTCGCTGTAGCCGGGCCCGGTGGAAAGGAACGCGCGCTGGCGCGCCCTGCCGGCCGGCTGCACGACGCGCAGCCACACTTCCTGCCCCGGCGCGGCTTCCAGCTCCGGCGTCGACAGGCCGGAGGACAGGTCCTGGCCGGCGGCGAGGAAGTCCGCCGGGAACGGCCAGGCGTTGTAGTCGGAAAGCGGGTTATAGAGCGCGCGGCCGCTATAGTGCGCCTCGGCATGCCGGTCGACGCTGTCGGGGCCGATGTCGTGCGGGATCGAGACCTGCACCTCGTTTCCTTCCAGCACGGTCGAGACCGTCTTGCCGGCCAGCCGGGCGAAGAAGGGCTCCGTGCGCTCGCCGGCGGCATGGTCGCCCCAGTCGTAGGAATCGTCGCAGACGCGGCAATCGTTGAGCGGCTTCGGCCCGCGCAGGAACGGCGGATAGGAGGAGAAGGCCGCGCCGCGGCGGTCCCATATGTTCAGCCCGTCCTGCCACAGGAGCACGTGCTCGCGCACCGTCACGTCGGGCTCGCCCGGCTGCCTCGCCTTCACCACGAGGTCGGCGCTCGCCGCGAAGTCGGACGGCAGGTTGGCGACCGGCGCAGCCGGCGCGCCCACGCCGAACTCCTCCTGGCAGGCCTCGCCCTGCGCCGCCGCGAAGCAGGCGGGAAAGTGGACCGGCGGCCGCAGCGCCTGCGCCGCGCCGGAGCCGTTCTCGGCCGGGGTCTCGACCGTGGCCGGCTCGACGATCAGCGCGCCGTAGAGCCCGTGGCTGTCGTGGCCGACGACGTCGCCCACCGAATGCACCGGCAGCGCGCCGAAGGCGTAGGGCCATTTCTTGACCAGCTCGAACCGCTCGCCGTCCTCATAGGCGGTCTCCAGCACGGGCGAGCCGTCCGGGTTGGTCAGCAGGCGCATCTCCTCGAGCGCCGCCGCCACCGTCTCGCGGGCGCTCTGCTCGGCTTCCTCGTCGGGCGGCGGGGCCGCCTCGGCGGCGTTCAGGCAGTAGAGCCGGCCGAAGACGTAATAGGCGTGGCCCTGCGGCCCGCAGCCCTGCGACGGCCCTTCGCCGGCCGTCAGCGTCCAGTCCGGCCCGAGCGTCTCGCCGATGCGGTCGATGAACCAGCCGATCGTGCCGGCAAGCGCCTCCTCCTCGATCCACACCCGGCCCATATACATCTCGACATAGTAGGCGCCGGCCTCGTCAGCGCTCGACCCCACCGGCGGGACGGCCCTGTTCTCCAGCAGGCCGAAGGGCAGCCGCATCTGGTTGTAGGGGGTCAGGGTGCTGATCGGGATGGACAGCGACACCCGCGCCGAGGGGCGCAGCCACCCGGTCGTGCTGCCGGCCGTGTCGCGCACGTTGAGCGGCACGATGGGAGGCATGGGCGCGTCGCCGGCATCGTCCGCTATGCCGGGCGGGTTGCGGCCGTCGGGCTCGAGCGCGTTGACGACCACCAGCCGCAGGCACTCGCCGGCGCGGGCGCGCATGACGAAGGGATGGGGCCCGGGGCCGCGGGCGGCCAGCGCATCGCGCGCCGCCGTGCGGATCGCCGCGGCGTCGAGGCCGAGCGCCGCGGCCCTGAAGCGGTCGACGTCGCCCGCGAGCTCGAAGAGGCGGGCCATCGCCGGCCCCGCTTCGGCCGGGTCCAGCGCCACCAGCTTGAGCCCGTCCTTGTCGTAGAGCCGGCCGTCGGACGAATAGCGCGTCTCGGCGTCGGCCAGCACGTGGCGCGCCTCGGCCGCCACCACCGCCACCTGCCGCACCGGCGCGCTCACCGGGCAACTGCTCGCCGCCGGCTCGACGCTCTCGCCAGCCACGTTCTTGCGCGACGGATCGATGTCGCCGGGCAGCATCTGGCCGCCGAGGCGCGTCCCGATCTGCCCGCCGCCGGCGCAATCCTGCGGCCGCGCGCCTCCTGCCGCAAGGCAGGCCGTGTAGTCGAGCGCCTGCTCGTCCCTGAAGATGCGGATGAGGCCCCAGGCGCCGTTCCACAGCGCGTCGATCGTGCCCATGTGGAACAGGCTGTCGGCGGGGCGGACGTTCGCGCCCTCGGCCCCGGCGACGAGGGAGCGGAAGACGCCGCGCTCGGAGCTGAACACGCCCTCGATCTCGAGATGCTCCGAGATGCCGATTTCCTGCGCCGCGACGTAGCCCTCGGCATTGTCGCATTCGGCGATGCGCCGTTCGAGCGCGGCGAAGGCGGCGCGGATCAGGTCGCGGTCGGGCTCGTTCTCGGTCGCCTCGTCGAGCCGGCGGCTCAGCCAGGCGTCGTAGAACTCGGGATAGCCGAACTTGCCGTTGCCGCCGGCGTCGCTCGCCAGCGGCTCGAGCATGCAGCCGCTCCAGACCGTCGGCGCCGAGACGTCGCCGCCGAGGCGGTAGCCGATGGGGAACTTCTGGTCGATGTTGCGCTTGATGGCGCGGCCCTCGATCGTGAACATGTGCTGCACTTCCTGCGCGCCCTGGATCATGCGCAAGAGCACGCGCTCGCCATGATAGGCTTCGAGGATCGGCGTGCAGGGGTCGCCATGCGTGTCGGAGCGGAAGACCGCCGCCATGTCGCCGCCCTCGCCGCGCGCCTGGAACTTAATGTCGGTGTGGTCGAAGCGCCGGCCGGTCACGTCGTTGCAGCCGTTCGTGCTGCCGGCGAGCAGCGGGTCGCCGCCGAAGCGCAGCGCCCCGACGCGCAGCGGGATCGGCTCCGTCCTGTAGTTGACCATGTAGGGGTCGTGGTGGGAGGTCGAGATCGCCTCCGGGCGCAGCGGCGGCGCGACCGGCTTGCCCCACTCCCGGCGCACCTCGGCGCGGCGCTCCTCCAGCGCGGCGAAGAGCGGCCCCGTCAGCGGGTCGCTGTCGGAAAGGCCGAGCTCGGCACGGCGCCAGTCGGCGGGCGAGAACTGCCCCTCCTCCTCTTCCTCGCCGATGCCGCCGCGTCGCGCGTCGCCCACCAGCCGGTCGATCCCGCGCGCGCTCGGTCCCGGCGCCTGCGCGGCCGAGGCCGGCCTTCCGTCGTAGAGCAGGGCGAAATCGGCGACCGCGAGCGCGAACTCGCGCGCGTTGGGATGCAGCGTCGCCCCCGCCTCGTCGGCCCCGTCCGATCCCGACGTGCGCACGGTCGCGCGGGTGCCGACATGGTCGGGGCCTGCCCGCACCACCTTGTCGGGGCTGCTCGCCTCGATCGGGCTCGTGCCGGGCAGGGTGAAGGAGAAGGCGTTGCCCTTCGCCTCGTCGCGCCGGGCGACCGTCACCTCGGCGTTGCGCGGCTCGATCAGCAGGGCGGTGTAGTAGCCATGCTGCTGGATGTTGGACGCCGCGAAATGGTCGTGGCTGAACACGGTGCGCATGGTGCGGTCGCCGTAGCGGCCGGCCGTGCCGTAGCGCGACAGCATCGGATCGGCGAACCAGCGCTGCACCGTTGTCTGGAAATACTGGCGATGGCTTTCGCGGTCCTTCTTCCAGACCTCCTCGATGAACGCCTTGCCGCACTCGGCCGGGTCGACCTCGCGCAGGGCGATCTCCTCGCTCCCATAGGGGTGGGTGACGGTCTGCGCCACGCAAAGCCGCTTCTGGATCTCGCCCGGCGCGAAGGTGCCGTCCTCGTAGTTGAAGCCGTTGGCCGAGCCGTCCGACGACGTGACGTCGAACTTCACCAGATGGATGTGCTGGCCGATCGTGTCGGTG
Source organism: Hyphomicrobiales bacterium (assembly GCA_022838525.1). Lineage (GTDB taxonomy): Bacteria > Pseudomonadota > Alphaproteobacteria > Rhizobiales > Rhizobiaceae > Aerobium. Next base: position 5,154 of record JALHFU010000123.1, read on the forward strand.
GGCACCTTCATCTGGAAGTCGTCCAGCGCCAGGTCCTTCGGGGTCTCGTTGGTGTGGCGCAGCTCGATGCAGTCGCCCGAGAAGGCGCGGAAGAAGAACGGCTCGGCCGTCGCCGTGGGCGCGGCCTTGACGATCTCGTCCGCTTTGGGCGTGGTCTTCTCGCCCTTCACCGCCGAAGACAGGGCCGCGATCCGCGCCTGCGGGTCGTGCCAGCCGGCGCGGTTGACGACGAGCTGGAGCTGCAGCGCCGACACGTCGAAGCGCCGGAAGCCGCCGAGCGCCGGGTCGGGCACGAAGCGCGCCGCCGCCTCGTCCTCGTAGAACTGGTCGGCGATCGGCTCCAGCGGCGCGCCGGGCAGCATCGAGCCGCCGGCGTCGGGCCAGCCGAAGCGGGAGAAGCCGCGCATGCCCTCGGCGATGCCGCAAGGGTCGGCGAAGGGCGCGCCCGGCTTGGGCGGCGCGCCGTTGACGTTGAAGAAGGCGTCGCTGCCGAGCGCGCCGTCGTCGCCGATCATCAGCGTCCCGTAGCCGGGCTTGCCGGAAGCCTCGGGCTCGCCATCCGGCTGCGGGCGCTTTGCCGGCAGGCTTGCCTTGAGGCCGTCGGGCCTCAGCACCGTGATCTCCTCACCGGGACTGTCGGGCAGCCTTCCGTCGTAATGGAAGGCCATGGCCCGCTTCTCGAGCGGCGTGCCATCATAAGGCAGTATGGCGAGCTCGAGCGTCTCCAGCTCCGCCGTCATGTCGCCCGCGGCGAGCGCCTCGGCGATGGTCGCTCCGGCGGGCTTGCGCTCTCCGCCCAGCACGACGTGGCGCGGCAGCCCGCCGTCGAGATAGGCGCGGCCGCCATTGTCGTCCGCGGTCTCGGCCCTGGCGATGTCGAGCGGAGCCTGCGGCGGGCGGTGGCCGGGCTCGCCGGGAATGTAGAACGGATAGCCCGGCATGCCGTGTTCTATCTTTTCGTCATCCTCGCCGTCGGTGGCGGTCCCGGCGTCGCCGTCGGTGGCCGTGTCGCCGGCATCGTCGCCTGTATAGGTCGGCAGCAGCGGAGCCGGCTGACCCATGATCGGCAGAACCGCCGGAATGGGCGTGCCTTGCTGGTCCTCGGCCCACCGGCCGTCTCCGGTGACGCTGCCGCGCCGCGGGCCCCCGCCCGCCGTGTCGGGGGCGAGCGACAGGCCGGGCGTGGCCTGCCCGTCCGGCAGCAGGCGCGTACCGTCCTCCAGCACGTCGTGGATGCGCCACAGCGACCACATGCCTTGCGCGAAATGCGGGTAGAGGTGGCAGTGGAAGATGGCGTCGCCGGGCGTGCGGTTGCGGTTGCCCGAGCCCAGCGCCTCCCAGAACCCGCTCGCGCCGTCGGTCTGGCCGAGCCAGCGGCTCATGCCGCCGCGATAGATCTCGTAGCTGAAGCCCTGCTGCGGGCCGATGGTCTGGCTGTCGAGATAGGCGCCGCGGTCGGAATCGTTGCCGGCCCACCATTGATGGGCGTGCAGGTGGAAGACGTGCGTCTCCTTCGGCCCGGCATGGAAATTGCGGAAGACGATGCGGTCGTTGAGATAGGAATGGTGCACGTTCGAGGGATCGTCGTCGAACTGCTCGAGCAGCGCCGGGTCGCCGTTGGCCCAGCTTCCGAGGAAGAATTCCTCGTAGAGGCATTCCACGCAGTTGGCCGCCGGGCCGATGCCCTTGCGGTTGGCCACCAGCATCGTGCCGAGCCCGGCCGCGCCGTAATTGATGGCGAAGCCGTCGCCCACGCCCGCGAGCTGGCCGAAGCGCCCGACCTCGCGATACTGGTCGGTGTAGTAGGTCTTCAGCTCGTCGTGGAAGATGACGGTGAACTCGCGGAACGGGCTCAGATCCGCGCCGTAGGCGTCCCCCGGCGCGGGTGCCACCGGCATGCCGGGGCGGATGACGGCGTTGAGGTCGCCATGGACGATCTCCATCACCGGCACGCCGTCGAAGGTGTCGTCGCCGACCGTCGCCTGGCCGGTGCCGCAGGCACGCGTCATGCGCGCCACCGGCATCGCGTCCGCATCGGCGCAGGGTATGCCGGCGGCGCCGGAGGAGCGCGCGTCGAGCCCGCCCGCGATCTCCAGCTCGTAGTCGATCGCGCCCGAGCGCGCGTGGCGCGGCGCGTCCTCAACGTCCGACGACGGCCAGATGCGTTCGAAATCGGCCGCGGCGAACTGGCTGCGGTAATAGGTGCTGGCCTCGGGCTCGGCGATGAAGGCGCCGAACAGGCCGTGGGTGAGCGAGCCGCCGTCGCCCTCGCCGCCGGCGATGGCCGCGAAGCTGGAGAACAGGTGCGTGCCCACCTTCTCGACCAGCCAGCGGCAGGTGACGGATTCGTCGGGCGCCACGCCGATCAGGCCGGCGCACTTGCCGTCATGGTCGGCATCGCCGGTCGGCAGCGGCACGAGGCCGGGAATGACGAAATTGGCCAGCCGCGTCGCCGGCCAGTCCGCGCCGCCATGCGAGCACAGTTCGACGTCGCGCTCCCTGAGCCCCTCGGCCTGCGCGCCGGCGAAGTCGGTGGCCTCCCTGCGCCAGCCGTCGCCCTCGAGGCCGGTTGCGCATTCGAGCGCGGCCGCCGTGCGGATCGCCCGGGCGTCGTCCGTCGCCTGGTCGTGCCCGCCGGGCTTGACGCAGATCGGACGCGATTCCTGCGGAAGGCCGGAGAAGGCGTCTTCCTCCTCCTCCGCTTCGGGCTCCTGCGCGCCGCTGCCGGTCTCGATGGCGCAGAACGTCTTCGACACGTCCGGCTGGTGCTGGCGCAAGAGGTTGGTGAAGCGCACCTCCAATATGTCGCCGACATTGGCGCGCAGCACCAGTGGGCGCGGGCGCTTGCAGGGCTTGAGCGCCACCTTGCCGGCAAGGAGCTCGCCCTCGCCGGCCTTGACGGCGGAGGTGTCGGCGCAGTCGGGCGCGGTTTCCGGCCCGCTCCCGATCGCCGAGACGTCGCGGCGCAGCGCATAGATCATGCCGTAGGGATTGAACGAGCCGAAGCGGTTGTAGACGAGCAACTGGTCGAGCGCGACCACGTCGGCGAACTTGATCGAGGCCGGCCGGCCCGAGGGTTCGGCCGGCGGCGCGGGTTCGGCCGGCGGCGCGGCAGCGGGCTGCTGCGCCTCCTGGGCGATCGAAGCACTGGTCGAAAGCGATGCTGCCAGTAATGCAGCAGTCATCAGGAAGCCGAGTTGCCGCATCTCGTCCCCGCATGATCATATCGATCCGATGACGTAGAGTAACTTCCGCAGTCGGGCGGCGTCAACAAGAACCTCAAAATACCGCGTAGTAGTGCTGCGGAGCGACTGCAATATCGAAAGAGATTAAAATTCTATATTACTTTATATCGACAACAAGAAATAACCCCCGGGAAGACAATTCGACGCCCGGGTCTCGCAAATCGTTGACAAAATTACCTTTTCGATCTCAGGCGCAACAGTTCCGGTTCCGCGCTGGAGATGCCCGGTTGCCGCTCCAGCATCCTCATCTGCTCCATCAAACCCGTCCCCGGCCGCGCTTTGGAAGCCACCGCGCCGGCCGCGCCGTAGTCGCGCACGATCACGAAGCCCTGCTTCTCCAGCGCCTCGCCGAGCGGCTTCCTGTCCGTGTCCGCAGACCAGCGCACGCTGAAGCGGCCGGTGGCGACGGCGAGCTCGCCGGTCTGCGCATGCCGCAATACGGGAAACAGCTCACCTTCGGCCTTGCCGGCGGCGTCCTTGCGGGGAAGGATCGCAAGCACCTTGCCCTCGTGGTCGAGCGTCGCCAGCGCGCCGGGCGGAGTCCCGCCCTTCTCGGCGGCCACCGCCACCAGGTCGGGTGCGATCTCGAAGGCCTGATCGAGCATGGCTCCTCCTCGGGAGGCTGCTGGCCAGTCGGCACCAAAGGCGTTATCGTTAATTATCGACGATGCAACCTGTCGTTACAAGCGGAAAGGCCGGCGCCATGGTCGAGATGCTCGTCGGGGGGAAGAAGGGCTGTCGGCTGCGTTTCGCCGACAGCGAGGACCGGATCGCGCTGCGCACCGTCGGGCGCACGGCGCTCAGGAAGCGCGACCTGTCGCAGCGCGCCTCCAGGCTTTCGGGCAGGGTCGTGCGCGAGACCGCGTTCGCGTCCGACGACATCCTGATCTACCGCGCACGCGGCTCCGTCTCGGCCGAGGAAGCCCGCGCCCTTCTCAAGGCCGAGGACGCGGTCGAGTTCGCCGGCCGCGTGATCGCCGAGGAGAGCACGGGCGAGCCCTTCGCCTACACCGAGCGGGTGTTCGTCCGCTTCGAGCCGGATGCCGGCCCCGCCACGCTGCGCAGCCTCCTGTCCGGCCTGGAAGGCTTCTGGCAGGTCGAGCGCCGGCTTCCCTATGGCCGCAACTGCTTCGTGTTGAGGCCGAAGGAGCGCATCGGGCAGGACGTGTTCGGGCGGGCGATGGACCTGCTCGGAGAGCCGGCCGTCAGCCGCTGCCACCCCGAATTCCTGCGCCAGCGCGACAACAAGGCGGCGTTTCCCAAGCAGTGGCATCTCGGCAGCCGCGACATCGGCGGCACGCTCGTCGACCAGAGCGCCAATGTCGAGGCGGCATGGGCGATGGCCCGCGGCGAGGGCGTCGTCGTCGCCGTCATCGACGACGGGGTCGATGCCAGCCACCCCGAGTTCTCGGCCCAGGGCAAGATCGTCGCGCCCTACGATTTCGCCGACGACGTCGCGAATGCGAAGCCCAAGAAGTCCTCCGACATCCACGGCACCCCCTGCGCCGGCATCGCCTGCGCCAGCGGCTCCCGCGGCGCGAGCGGCGTGGCCCCGGCGGCGCGGCTGATGCCGATCCGCCTCTCCAACGCGCTCGGCTCGCTGGCCGATGCCGACGCCATCTACTGGGCGGCAGCTGGGGCCCGAAGGACGGCGACTGGATGAACCCGAACGATCCCCGGCACACGGCGGAAGCGCCCATCCCCGATTCGACCGCGGCCGCCATCGAATCCGCGCTCGCCTCCGGCCGCGTCGGCAAGGGCTGCGTCGTGGTATGGGCGGCGGGCAACGGCAACGAATCCGTCGATCTCGACGGCTATGCGAGCTTCCCCGGCGTCATGGCCATCGCCGCGTGCGACGATCGCGGCGTCAGGAGCGTCTATTCCGATTTCGGCGAGGCCATCGCCTGCGCCTTCCCCAGCAATACCTACCAGATCTCCGGCGGCCCCGCGCCCGTCACCAAGGGCCTGTTCACGACGGACCGCAGGGGGTTGCACGGCTATGCCAAGGCGCCAGGCGCCAGCGGCGACTTCGTCGAGGATTTCGGCGGCACATCGGGCGCGACCCCGGGGGCGGCCGGCGTCGCCGCCCTCGTCCTGTCGGCCGACCCGACCCTGACCGGCGCCGAGGCGCGCGAGATCATGCTCTCCACCTGCGACCGCATCGACCCGGCCGGCGGCCGGTACGACGCGAACGGCCATTCTCCCTTCTATGGCCGCGGCCGCCTCAACGCCGAGCGCGCGGTGCGCGCGGCGATGTCCGAGCCCGGCTCGCCGGTCGCCTAGGCGAGGGAGCTATCAAACTAGGCCCGCACGACAAAGCCTGCGTATCGGACTTTCGAGCCGCCATTAGGTCGTAGCTCTACATCTGGGCACACAGACGGAAGGAATTATCCAATAAAATCAATAATTTAAGAGAACTGGTGGAGCCAAGGTCCGCCAGTATTTCTGTCTTATCACCATGATATTATTATGGAAATAAACCTTCTCGACTCGGAAATGGCGTCGTTGCTACATCTGTACATACAGGACCGCGATGGCGTGCAGCATACAATGAGGCACGTTGTTGGACGGTTTCTTGAGAAATGACCAGGTACCGACAGCAGCGCGAACGGCAGTACGGCGAGGCTAGGTCGTAGTGCGCGAGGCAGGATAGCGGGTCGAACCATCGAGCGAATCCCTGGTTGCGTGAATGGGGG
>JALHFU010000123.1:11103-12233 GCA_022838525.1 Hyphomicrobiales bacterium
ACGGGGCTGGCCTGCCGTGGCCGGGATTCAGACAGACGCTGCCCCTGTCACCGCTAGGCAGGCACGAGTCGACTTTCACTTATTGCAGTTAGACGGCTCGCCCTATATTGCGGGCGAAGGAGCATGTGTCATGACCAGCCAGGTTCTTCAGTTCGCCAAGCTGTCGGATCGCGACCGCAAGACCGTCGGCTCGTTGCCGACAATGGCGGAATGCGATCACGTTGAGTTGCGTGTGCGCCGCGAGAACGGAGAGGTACAGACGCTATCCGTGCCGCCATCCGCTCGCGCCGCCGTCGAGGCTCTGCTCGGCCACATGCTACGCGGTGAGCGCGTGGCCGTCCTGACTGAGTAGCAGGAAATCAGCCCGAACGACGCCGCGAGCATTCTGGGCACCTCACGACCCTTGGTCGTGCATCGCATGGATATTGGTGATCTGCCATTCCGCTATGTCGGCAAGCACCGGCGCTCAAAGCTGAAGGATGTGCTGGCACTGAAAGCGCTAATCGACGCGCAGCGCAATGCGATGGAGACCCTCGCCGAGGATGCCGAGGACTTCAAGCTCCACTACGGCGTTTGAACCTGTTGTCGCAATCTACGATGCCTGCGTCCTCTAACCGTTTCATCTGAGGAACGTCGTTGCTCGGGCCGGGGTGGACCGACTAGTAACCGCCCGCTGACCGACGGGATTCACGACGAATGGATGCGCAGCCTCTTGGCCAACACGCCCGCGATTCCACCTGAGCGCCTGCACGCCACGGCGCTCAAGCTGCGCGACGCAGCCACGGTGGCGCCGATCGACAAGCTCAGAGTCATGCTGATCGCCTAAGGTGTGATGCCGCGGGGCGGTCCGTGGTTTATGTAGCAACAAGGCCCAATCCGGCGTGGCTTGCCGCCAGATCACCGGGGGCTTCCGGCGAGGGGAAGCGGATCGGGAAGATGCCCAGGCCTTTGGACGCCAGCTAGCCACGACAGGTTGACGCGAGCGTGCGACCCTCAGCGCGATCAACGGTTTCTCGGTAGCATTGCATCGCAACGAATTCGAGGATGTGCGCCGTCAGTTTCAAACGCGGGCGGAAGCGGGATGAACTATGCGATGATTACCCGGCGAATCCTGAACCGACCGAGCCAAG
>JALHFU010000123.1:12240-13193 GCA_022838525.1 Hyphomicrobiales bacterium
GACATCGTCAGTTCGACCATTCCCGACCAGTTGAAGAATAGTCCTATGGCGAAAGACCGGGATCGGAGCGTTCTTGATCAGAAACAATGCGCGGGACATATCCGGCTGGATCGAGGAGGCCGCAGCCAGAACACGCATCAGGTCGCGCAGGATCGGTTGCAGCCTTGGTGAGCGATGGCGCGTCCGGATCGTATTGCGATGAACTCCCGCAATTGCCGCAAGTTCTCGATGTTCAAGCCCGAACAGATCGGCCACCGCCGTTGCCGAGAGATCGGATGTCCCAGCCTCACGGACTTGTTCAAGCAGCTCATGAAAGGGTACTGCGGACATTGAACACCCCTAGCCGAGGATACCGAGTTGAACTTGTGTTTTTTGCGCACCCTTTAAGCAGCCTGGCGCCGCTCCAGGCCGGAAGGAACTTTGCCTGGCCTAAGGGATACGGTGGATAACGAAGCCAGCGCTCAGCAGCGATCCGGTGGATATACCTTCCGTTCAAAAGCCAAGCTGGAAATCCGGATCAAGTGTCCCGCGACGTGTCAGCAAGGCGCGCCCGAAGTCGTCCTCGAGTGCCAGACTGGCGAATGCGAACTCGATCAGTTGGGTGTCCGATTGTATCCCTGACCGCTTCTTCGCCTGTTCAACGAGCGCGAGGCTGATCCGGACACTGATTTGCGTGCTCTTGCCATCGAGCAGGCCGACGTGCTCCGCGGCCTTCATCACGGCCAGGGCGCGGGCCGCCGCGACTTCAGAAGGCCTGTCATCTTTTGCCCGCACGCGCCTGGTTTTGACCATCTTGTCCTATGCCCGCAAATCATCATCCATAACCTCGGATGCCCATATACAGCCGATATCAACTCACGGGATGCTTTCCGACGATGTTGCTATTCGGCATCAAAAATGGCACCTTATGCTCTGTTTGCGTACTGATAGGGGCGCATTATGAACAATATCGT
>JALHFU010000343.1:0-1918 GCA_022838525.1 Hyphomicrobiales bacterium
CGGACATGAGGCCGGACGGGACGGTGACGTTCCTTCCGCACAGGCTCAACAGGCATCCCGTCGTCGTTCGCGGCCTGACCGCTGACGAGCTGTGGGTCTGCGCCGGCCTGTCCGGCGCGGCCGGCCTGATCGTGGGAACGCCGCTGTCGTTCCTGTTCGCCTCGATCGCCGTCGCCCCCACGGCGGTCGTGCTCGGCATCGCCGCCGGCATTTTCGTCGGCGGCGGTGTCCTGCGCCGCAGGAAACGCGGCCGGCCGGACGTATGGCTTTACCGGCAGCTTCAATGGCGCATCGCACGGCACCACGGTTTGCTTGCGCCCTTCGTCGGCGCGGATGTGCTGATCACGCGCTCTGGCTGGTGGACGACCCGGAGAACCGCCCCGTGAGCCGCTTCAAGAACGAGATCACCCATCTGAAGTCCCATATCCGCACCCTGCGGCTCGGCACGGGCGCGCTGTTCGCCGTCTCGCTGATGCTGGGCGGCGGCTGGTGGTCGGCACCGCACGAGCTGACCATTCATGTGCCGCCCGACCTGCGCTCGGGCTCGACGCGCAAATGGTGGGAGGTTCCGCCAGAGACGGTCTACGCCGTCACCTTCTATATCTGGCAGCAATTGCAAAGGTGGCCGACCAACGGCGACGACGACTATGCGCGCAACATCCATGTCCTGTCGCCCTATCTGACGCCGGCCTGCCAGACCTGGCTCCGCCGCGACTACGAATACCGGCGCTCGCTCGGCGAGCTTCGCCAGCGCGTGCGCGGCATCTACGAGATACCGGGCCGCGGCTACGGCGAGGACCCGACGCTTCGCGTGAGGACGGTTTCCGACCAGGAGTGGATCGTCACCCTCGACGTGGCCGCCGACGAGTATTTTTCGACCGAGCAGGTCAAGCGCGCACTGGTCCGCTACGCGATCAAGGTCTCGCGCCTCGACGTGGACCCGCAGCGCAACCCGTTCGGCCTCGTGCTCGATTGCTACAGCGATACGCCGCAGCGCATCGCCACGCCCGATCCCGACATTTCCGCCGGGCCGCAGCGCGGCCTGTTCGACGGCCCGACCGGAGGCTCACGATGAGACGCCTTTCCATTCCCCTCGCTCTCGCGACAGCCGCGTGCATCGCGACATCCGCCCACGCCATCGAAATCCTGCGCTGGGAGCGGCTGCCGCTCGCCGTGCCGCTCCATGTCGGAGAGGAGCGCGTGGTCTTCATCGATCGCAATGTCCGCGTTGGCGTCCCGCCTTCGGTAGGCCAGCGCTTGCGGGTACAGAGCGCGGCCGGCGCGATCTACCTGCGCGCCAGCGAGCGGATAGAACCGACGCGCATCCAGTTGCAGGACGCCGACACCGGCGCGCTGATCCTGCTCGACATCGCCGCCGAGGCAGCGCCCGACGACCGGCCGCCGCTGGAGCCGGTGCGCATTGTGGAGGGCGAGACGGCCCCGATCCGCTATGGCGACCTCGCCGCTGCATCCGGCACAAGCGGCGGCCAGGACAGTTCGACGCCCGCGCGCGACACGCGCCCGGCGCGCGAGACTCCTGTTCCCGTCGTGCTGACCCGCCATGCCGCGCAGACCCTTTACGCGCCGCTCAGGACCGTTGAGCCAGTTGCCGGCGTCGCACGCGTCAACGTCCGGCGCAACCTCGCCCTCGACACGCTGCTGCCGACCCTGCCGGTGCGCGCCAGCGCGCTCGCCGCCTGGCGGCTCGACGATTACCAGGTGACGGCGGTTCGCCTGAAGAACACCGCGCAGCGGCCGGTCGCGCTCGATCCCCGCGACCTGCAGGGCGACTTCATGACCGCCACCTTCCAGCACGACATGCTGGGACCGGCCGGCACGTCCGACGACACCTCCGTCGTCTATCTCGTGACCAGGGGCCGCAGCCTTGCGGAATCCCTGTTGCCGAAGATCGGTCAGG
>JALHFU010000344.1:0-1915 GCA_022838525.1 Hyphomicrobiales bacterium
CGCCTGCTGGGCCTGCTGGCGGCGCGCGGCGGGCGCGGGCTGCGCCGGGGCGCGGGCGGCCGCCGCCGGGGCGGATGCCACCGAGACCTCGGAATTGTCCTCTTCCTCGTCGGCGCCGCCGCCGAAGAGGGCGGCAAGCAGGCCGCCGCCGCGCGCCCCGCCCGACCGCGATTCGGCGGGCGCGGCGCTGGCGATATGGACCGCGCCGCCGGACTTCTTGCGCGCCTGGTAGGCGGCGAGCGCCTGGTTGTAGCCGGGAAGCGGCTTGCCGTCGGCCGGCAGATGCAGCGTCTTGCCGTCCGGGAACAGCGCCATCAGCTCGCCGCGGCTCATGCGCGGCCACGAGCGGACGTTGCCGACGTCGAGATGCACGAAGGGCGCGCCGGACTTGGGATAGTAGCCGACGCCGCCGCCCTCGACCTTGAACGCGGCCGCGCGCAGCTTCGACAGCGGCACGCCCGGAATGTAGAAGTCCATCGCCTTGCCGAGCATGTGCTGGCTCTTCTGGGCGACGCCCGACGAGCGGCTGCGCAGCATGGCGTTGGTGGCCGGCGAGCGATAGGCGGAGACGACGTGGATGTGGTCGCGCGCGCCGACGGAGCGGTAGACCTCCCACACCAGATCGAGCAGGCGCGGGTCCATGTTGGCCGGCTCGTTGCGCCGCCAGTCGCGCAGGAACTGGTTGATCTGCTTGAGGCCCTTCTGATCGTAGCGCCCGTTGCGCTTGTAGACGATCTCGGCCCGTTCCTTGGTGTGGATGAAATAGAGCTTGAGGCTGCGGGTCTCCGCACTGGCCTGGCCGGTGAAGGCAAGAGAGGCGAGCGCCGCCAGAACGAACGCTGCCAGCCATTTCGGCCGGAAAATCCCCTCGAACCGCCTCGCTATGTCAGTTCGTGCAAGAATGCTCAAAACCTGTCGCCTTGTGGGCTGGCCTTGTAGGCTGCGTTGGTTGTCCCCGGAGCATAACCCGGGCTTCAGGAAAGCCCGATTATCGTCCCCAATGGTTAATCCCTGCTTATTGGAGCAGGAATGCGCCGCGACCGTGGCAAGATCATGACGCCCGTGCGAACAGGACTTATAGGGTAAACGGAACCATAAGGACAGATGGTCGCAGCCCCTACGAGGCGAGCCGTTCCGGCCTCTGGCGTTCCGGGTCGATGCCCATTTCCTTGAGCTTGCGGTAGAGCGTCGAGCGGCCGATGCCGAGCCGGCGCGCCACCTCGCTCATCTGGCCGTTGTAGTGGTCGATGGCGAGGCGAATCATCTCGCATTCGACATCGGCCAGCGCCCGCACGTCGCCGCGCTCGTCGAGCGCGCGCAGCACGCCCGGCATGGTCCCCGGCAGGGTCTCCGCCGGCCGGAAAGCGGGATTCTGCCCGTTGCCCGCGCCGTCTCCGGCCGGGAGCGCGATCCCGGACGGTTCCGCGCCGGGCGCGGGGACGGCGTCGCCGAGGTCTATCCCGTCGACCTGCGCCCTGATCTGGGGGAACTCGTCCTCGGTGAGCACCGGGCCTTCGGCCAGCACCACGGCGCGGAAGATCGCGTTCTCGAGCTGGCGGATGTTGCCCGGCCAGTCATAGGCGCCGAGCATGGCGAGCGCGCCGGGCGAGATGCCGGTGACCCTGCGCCCGGCGTCGGCCGGGCCGGCTTCGGCGATGAAATGTCGCACCAGCATCGGAATGTCCTCGCGCCGCTGGCGCAGCGGCGGCACGTGGATGGGGAACACGTTGAGCCGGTAGAACAGGTCCTCGCGGAACAGCCCGTCCCTCACCCGCTGCAGGAGGTCGCGGTGGGTGGCCGAGATCAGCCTTATGTCGACCTTGACCGTGTCGCGCGCGCCCACGGGATCGACCTCGCCCTCCTGCACGGCGCGCAGGAGCTTCACCTGCACGTCGAGCGGCAGGTCGCCGATCTC
>JALHFU010000345.1:0-3069 GCA_022838525.1 Hyphomicrobiales bacterium
CCCCAGAGCGGCGCGTTGACGTCGGGTGCGTAGGCGGCGAGGTCCTCGCGCGAGACGAGGCCGCCATTGGCCTGCATGTCCTGCGCGATGCGCGCGGCGATGTCGCCCTTGTAGAAGGCGTCCGCGCCCCCGCGGGCGATCTCCTCCAGCGTCGCGGCGAGATCGGGGTTGCGCACCGCGTCGCCGACCTTCTTCGGCGAGCCGTCCTCGCGGCAGTAGAGCGCCTTCGCCGCCGGCGTATGGCGCAGCCGCTCGTGATGGGAGACGCGGCCCATGCTGCCGTCGTCCGACCACCAGGCGGCGACATGCGGCCTGACCGTCCAGCCCGATCCCGCCCACTCGATCGCCGGCGCGACGATGTCGGCCCACGGCAGCCTGCCGAACCGCGAATGGGCCGTCTCGTAGGCGCGCAGCGAGGCCGGCACGCAGATCGACTGGTAGCCGATGTCGTTGACGTTGCCCTCGACGATGAAGCCGTACCCGTCGCGTGCCTCGCCGACGACGAGGTCCGCCCACATGTCCTCGCGCGCGGCGGCGGGAGTGGGCGCATGGAAGTCGATATATTCGTGGACGCCATGCGTGCGCGACAGCACGGCCATGCTGCCGAAGCCCGCAATCCCGGCCATCATCGGATCGACGACGCCCTGGACGAAGGCGCAGGCGATCGCGGCGTCGAAGGCGTTGCCGCCGGCCTTCAGGACATCAACGGCCGCTTCCGCCGCCTCGGGCTGGGGGGCGACGACCATCGAGCGGGACAGTTTCATCATGGCTACTGGCTACTCCGTTCTGGATTGCGCGGCCGTGGGGCCGTAGAGATGGCACTCGACATAGCCGTCTCCGGTGTGGAAGGGCGCGGGCTGGGCATGCGTGCACACATCCATCTTGCGCGGGCATCTGGGATGGAACGCGCAGCCGGCGGGCGGGTCGAGCGGATTGGGGAACACGGTGCCCAGATGCAGGTCGGGAATCCCGAGGTCGGGGTCCGGAGTCAGCACCGACGCCATCAGCGCCTGGCTGTAGGGATGCTGCGGATTGGCGAAGAAGGCGCGCGCCTCGGCCTGCTCGACCACGCGGCCGAGATACATGACGGCGATGCGCGAGGCGATGTGCTCGACGACGGCGAGGTTGTGGCTGATGAAGACGTAGGTGAGCCCGAAGCGCTCCTTCAGGTCCATCAGCATGTTGAGGATCTGGGACTGGACCGACACGTCGAGCGCCGATGTCGGCTCGTCGCAGATCACCAGCTCCGGCCGCATGATCAGCGCCCGCGCGATGGCCACGCGCTGGCGCTGGCCGCCCGAGAGCTGGCTCGGATAGGAATCGGCGAGCCTTTCCGGCAGCCCGACGCCGTCCATCATCTCCAGGAGCGCCTGGCGCTGCGTCTGCGCCGTGCCGATGCCGTGGACGCGCAGCGGCAGGGTGATGATCGAGCCGATGGTCTTGCGCGGGTTCAGCGATGAGTACGGGTCCTGAAAGATCGGCTGGACGCGCCGCGAGATCACGGCGTGCCGCACGCTGGAGAGCGGCCGGCCCTCGAAGGTGATCGTCCCTTCCGTCGGCTGCTCCAGCGACAGAAGGATGCGGGCGAGCGTGGACTTGCCGCAGCCGGATTCGCCGACGATGCCGAGGACGTCGCCCTTCTCGATCGTCAGGCTCACCTCCCGCAGCGCGCTCAGCGTCTTGCGCGCGGCAAACAGGCCCTGCGAGACCTTGTAGATCTTGCGGACGTTACGCAGATCGAGCAGCGCGGGCCGGGTGCTCATGCGGACCGGCCCTCCCCTGCGAATTCGGGCCCGGCGAATTCGGGTTCCTCGCTCCAGATCGCGCCGCGCGCGTCTGCGGGCAGGATGCAGCGGTCGAAGTGGCCGGGGTCGCTTTGCCTGAGCGGAATCTCGCCGAGCGAGCAGGCCGGCATCGCCTTCGGGCATCGCGTCTTGAAGCCGCAGCCGTCTATCTCCTCGAACAGGCTGGGCACCACGCCGGGGATGGTGCCGAGCCGCGCGCCCGGCTCGGTCCTGCCGGGCACGGGAATGCAGCGCAGCAGCCCCTGCGTGTAGGGGTGCTGCGGGTTCCTGAAGATGTCGCGGGCCACGCCCTCCTCGACCAGCCTGCCGGCGTACATCACCAGCACCCGGTCGGCGATGCGCGAGACGAGGCCGAGATCGTGGGTGATGAACAGCATGCCCATGCCGAACTCGCTCTGAAGGCTCTTGAGCAGGTTGAGGATCTGCGCCTGGATGGTGACGTCGAGCGCCGTCGTCGGCTCGTCGGCGATGACGAGGGCCGGGTTGCAGATCAGCGCCATGGCGATGACGACGCGCTGGCGCAGGCCGCCGGAGAGCTGGTGCGGGTACTGCCCCAGCCTTCGGCGCGCACCGCTGATGCCGACGCGCTCCAGGATCGCCTCCGCCTTGTCGTAGGCCTCGCGGCGCGAGATGCGCCGGTGGCGGAACAGCGGCTCGGTCAGCTGGTCGCCGATCGTGTAGACCGGGTTGAGCGTCGTCATCGGCTCCTGGAAGATCATCGACATGCGGTTGCCGCGCAGATGCGACATGGCGCGCTCGCCGGCGTTGGCGATGTCGGCGCCGGCGAAGACCAGCCTGTCGGCGGCGCGCACGGCACCCTTGGGCAGGAGCCGAGGGCGACCTCCAGGTCGAGCCCCTTGACGACATGGAGCGGCCCCCGCGCGGTCTTGAGGCGCACATGCAGGTTCCTGACCTGGAGAACCGGTTCGTCAGTGCCATGCATGGTTCAGCGGACTCCCGGTGCGGCAAGGTCGCGGATGCCGTCGCCGAGCAGGTTGACGGACATGAGCAGGATGAACAGCGCGATGCCGGGCATGGTGATCATCCACGGCGCGAAGAAGATCTCCTCCTTGGCCTCGGCCAGCATCAGCCCCCACGAGGGCAGCGGCGGCTGGACGCCGAGGCCGAGGAACGACAGCGACGCCTCGTAGAGGATGGCGGTGGCCATCTCGATGGTGGCGATGACGGTCAGCGGCGCCGCCACGTTGGGCAGGATTTCGGTGAGGATGATGCGCGGGGTCGAGCAGCCGATGGCCTTCGCCGC
>JALHFU010000124.1:0-17613 GCA_022838525.1 Hyphomicrobiales bacterium
AACATCCCCGACCTGCCCGGGGAGTTCTCCGGCACGCTGATGCATGCGGGCGACTACCGCACGCCGTCGCAGCTTGCGGGCAAGCGGGTGCTCGTCGTCGGCTGCGGCAATTCCGGCGCCGACATCGCGGTCGATGCCGTCCACCATGCCGCGAGCGTCGATATCTCGGTGCGGCGCGGCTACTACTTCATCCCGAAATTCATCTTCGGCCGCCCGACCGACACGCTCGGCGGCAAGGTGAAGCTGCCCCGCCGGCTGAAGCAGCTTCTCGACGCCGCCCTCGTGCGCGCGGTGATGGGCAAGCCGTCGCAATACGGCCTGCCCGACCCCGACTACCGGATGTACGAGTCGCATCCGGTGATGAACTCGCTGATCCTGCACCACATCGGGCAGGGCGACATCCGGCCCCGCGCCGACATCGCGCGGCTCGACGGCGACGGCGTGGCGTTCGCCGACGGCAGCCGCGGCGACTACGACCTCGTCCTGCTCGCGACCGGCTACAGGCTCGACTATCCCTTCATCGACCGTGCCGAGCTGAACTGGCCGGCGGACGCCGGCGCGCCGCAGCTCTATCTCAACGTCTTCCACCCCCGCCACGACACCTTGTTCATGATGGGCATGGTCGAGGCCGCGGGCCTCGGCTGGGAGGGGCGCAACGAGCAGGCCGAGCTGGTGGCGCTGTTCATCCGCGGGCTGGCCGAGGGCGCGCCTGCGGCCGCGCGGCTGAAGGAGATGAAGGCGAGCCTCGCCGGGCGCCGCATCGACGGCGGCTACGGCTATCTCAAGCTCGAGCGCATGGCCTACTACGTCCACAAGGACACGTACCGCAAGGCGGTGGCCGGCCATGCCGCGGCCCTGCGCAGGGAACTGGCGGCGGTCGCGCCGCGCGCATCCAACGTCAAGCAGCCGGCAGCCCGAGGTGCCCCATGAGCGGTCCCGTCCCAATCCAGTTCGATCCCACCAGCCTCGTCATTCTCAACGCCCTGCTGGCGCTGATGATGTTCGGCGTGTCGCTGACCTTGCGGCCGGCCGATTTCAGGCGCGTCGTCACCCAGCCGCGCACGGCCTTCGCCGGGCTGTTCGCGCAGTTCCTGCTGCTGCCGGCCGCGACCTGCTTCGCGACATGGTTCTTCGAGATCGACCCGGAGCTGTCGCTCGGCATGATCCTCGTCGCGGCGTGCCCCGGCGGCGCCTTCTCCAACATCATGACGTGGCTGGCGCGCGGCAACGTCGCCGTCTCGATCAGCATGACGGCGGTGTCGAGCCTTGCCGCGACCGTGCTGACGCCGCTGAACTTCGCCTTCTACGGCTGGCTCAATCCCTACACCCGCGACCTTCTCGTCTCGATCGCAGTGGATGCCGGCAGCATCGTTCTGCTGGTGCTCGTCGTGCTCGGCCTGCCGCTGCTGATCGGCATGGCGGTCGGGCGGCGCTTCCCGGATCTTGCCGCCAGGGTCGAGCCGCCGCTGCGCATCTTCGCGCTCCTCGTCTTCCTCGCCTTCGTCGCCATCGCCTTCAGCAACAACTTCACGCTGTTCGTCGAGCGCTTCCACACCTTCTTCTGGCTGGTCGTCGCGCACAACACGATGGCGCTGCTGCTCGGCGCGCTGATGGGCCGGCTGATGCGGCTCAACACGCCCGACAGGCGCGCGGTCACGCTCGAGGTCGGCATCCAGAATTCCGGCCTCGGTCTGGTCATCCTGTTCACCTTCATGCCCTCGGCCGGCGGCATGATGCTGATCACCGCCTTCTGGGGTGTGTGGCATCTGGTGTCGGGCCTGACGCTGGCGAGCATCTGGGCGCGCATCCCGATCCGGGATTTCGGCCCGGCTGCGAAGGCGGCGGGCCGGCGGGCATGACGAAGCGCGTGCTCGTCACCGGGGCTGCCGGCTATGTCGGCAGCCTGCTCGGCAGCCGGCTGGCGGCGGACTTCCACGTCGTCGGCACGGATATCCGCCCGCGCGGCGACCTGCCTTTCGCCGTCGCCGCGATGGACGTGCGCGACCCGGCCCTGGCGGAGCTGCTGAAGGCGGAGGGCATCACCCATGTCGTGCATCTGGCCTCGGTGCTCGATGCCGGCAGCGACCGCGCCCGCGAGTTCGACATCGACGTCAACGGCACGCGGAACGTGCTCGACTGCTGCCTCGCGGCGGGCGTCGGGCACATCACTGTCACCAGCTCCGGCGCGGCCTACGGCTATCACCCCGACAACCCGGCCTGGATCGACGAGGACCGGCCGCTGCGCGGCAATCCCGAATTCGCCTATTCCGACCACAAGCGCCGGATCGAGGAGATGCTGGCCGGCTACCGCAGCCGGCACCCGCAGCTTCGCCAGCTCGTGTTCCGCCCCGGCACCATTCTCGGCGCGACGACGAAGAACCTCATCACCGACCTGTTCAGCGCGAAACGCATGCTCGCCATCCGCGGCAGCGACTCGCCCTTCGTCTTCATCTGGGACGAGGACGTGGTCAGCGCCATCGAGCACGGCCTGCGCCGCGACCTGAGCGGCATCTACAACATGGCCGGCGACGGCGCGCTGACGGTGCGCGAGATCGCCGCCATCCTCGGCAAGCCGGTGCGCACGCTGCCGGCCGGCCTCGTCAAGGCGGTCCTGTGGTGCGGCCGCCGGCTGGGCATCGGCCGCTACGGGCCGGAGCAGGTCAACTTCCTGCGCTACCGCCCGGTGCTTTCCAACCGGCGGCTGAAGGAGGAATTCGGCTACCGGCCGAGGAAGACCTCGGAAGAGACCTTCCGCTACTATGTCGAGCACGCCCGCGCCCGGAGCGAGCTGTGAGCTGCGTCGTCGTCACCGGCGCCGGCGGCGGGCTGGGGCGGGCGCTCGCCCGGGCGTTCTCGCGCCGCGGGCACGATCTGGTTCTGGCCGATCTCGACGCCGGGCTGCTCGACGCCGCGGCGCAGGAGCTCGCCGCTGCCGGGCGCGTGGCCTGCGTGACCGGCGACATCACCGATCCGGTCCATCAGGCGGAGATTCTGGCGCTGGCCGAGGCACGGTTCGGCGGCGTCGGCGTCTTGGTCAACAATGCCGGCATCACCCATCGCTCGCCGGTGGCGCGGACCGATCCGAAGGTGCTGCGCAAGGTGATGCAGGTCGACTGGCAGGCGCCGCTTGAGCTGGCGCTGGCGGCGCTGCCGCAGTTGCAGGCGCACCGCGGCTCGATCGTCAACATCGGCTCGATGGCCGGGTGGATGCCGGTTCTGGGCCGCGCCGCCTATTGCGGGGCGAAGGGCGCGCTCGCCCAGTCCTTCGAGGTGCTGCGCTGCGAGCAGCGGCAGAACGGCATCCATGTGCTGATGGTCTATCCGAGCTTCCTCGACACGCCGATCGAGCGCAACGCGCTCGGCCATGACGGCAGGCCGGCGCGCCATGCCCGCTCGATGATCGGCGTTCCGAAGGATGCCGGCTGGATGGCCGAACGCATCGTCGTGGCCCTGGAGAAGCGGAAGAAGCGCGTCTATTCCGACCGGGCGAGCGTCGCCGCCAGCCTGCTGTGGCGGCTGATGCCCGATCTTTACCAGCGCCTGATGACGCGCAAATTCGCGGTGGAGCTCGAGCAGTGATCGACCCATGGCTCCTGCTCGGGGCCTTCGTCCTTCTCGCCTATACGGTCGAGGCCGTCACCGGCTTCGGCAGCATCGTCATCGCCCTGTCGCTCGGCGCGCTGGTGCTGCCGATCCCCGAGCTCCTGCCGGTGCTGGTGCCGCTCAACATCCTGCAGAGCGGCTACCTGACGTGGCGCCATCGCAACCGCATCCACCTGCCGACCCTGCTGCGGCTGATCCTGCCGCTGATGGCCGCCGGCACGCTCGCCGGCTATCTCCTGCGGCCGGCGCTGGGCGGGGTGCTGCTGCAAACCCTGTTCGGCCTGCTGATCGTCTGGTTCGCCTGCCGCGAGCTGTGGCGGATGTGGCGGACGGGGACGTCGAGCCGCCACGGCCCCGTCGCGACGCGCGGCCTGATGTTCGCCGCCGGCGTCAGCCACGGCCTGTTCGCCTCGGGCGGACCGCTCCTGGTCTACGCGCTCGCCGGCACGGCGCTCGACAAGGCGGCGCTGCGCGCGACGCTCATCGCCGTCTGGTTCAGCCTGAACAGCCTGTTGACCGCGATCTTCCTCGTGGACGGCAGCCTGCTGCCGGCGCTGCCGCGCCTCGTTCTCTATCTGCCGGTGGTGCTGGTGGGGCTCGTCGCCGGCGAGTGGCTGCACAGCCGCATCGACGAGCGGCGCTTCCGCGAGTTCGTGTTCATGCTGCTCGTCGTCACCGGCGTGCTGCTGACCCTGCCGGGCTGAGCCTCCGCGGTCCCGCTCAGCCGGCCGGCTCCTCGTGCATCTTCTTGAAGTGGATCAGGCCCGGCGCCCACATATGCTTGACAGGATCGACGTCGACATGGATCACCGCCGCCCCGCCGCTGTCGAGCGCGCGTTGCAGCGCGGCGCGGAACTGGTCCGCCGACGACACGCGCTCTCCGAACGCGCCCATCGACTGTGCTAGGAGGTCGAAGCGGATTTCGCCGAGGTCGGTCTTGATCGTCTCGTGGTCGCCGAGCTTCTTGAACAGCATGGTCTTGAACGGCCGCAGCATGAACTGCTGGTTGATCTTCACCATGCCCCACTGCCTGTCGCACAGCACGATCCAGATCACCCGCGCCTTGTTGCGCACGGCGGTCTCGACCTCCTGCGGATGGAAGCCGAAGGCGCCGTCGCCGATGATGCAGCATACCGGCACGTCCGGGCAGGCGACCGCCGCGCCGATGGCCTGCGCCATGCCCGCGCCCAGCATCCCGAACCTGAAGGTCGAAAGGATGCGGTTCGGCACCCGCGCCTTGTGGTAGAACATCGCCCACACCGCGGCGTTGCCGCCGTCGGCCACCAGCACGCTGTCGTCGGGGAAGAGTTGGTCGCAGATCGTGGCGATATGCGCCGGGTTCATCGGCTCGCTCATGTCGCCGAGCGCCTTGTCCCAGCCGGCGCGCTCGTCGGCGATCAGCCTGCCGTAGCCGGCCGCGCGCTTCCGCCGCGCCTCGATATTCGCCGGGTGCGCCTTCTCCAGCCGCTCGGCGAGCGCGGCGAGGAACAGCTTCACGTCGGCCTGCACCGGCAGGTCGGCCGGCTTGTTCAGCCCGAGGCTGGCGGCGTCGATGTCGACCTGGACGGTGCGCTGCTCGGCCGGGTTGCGCCAGTAGGGCGGCTTGCCCCACCAGTCGGTCTCGCCGACGCGCGAGCCGAGGATGAGCGCCACGTCCGCCTCGTTGCGCACCTTGTGGTTGACCTTGACGTGCGGCATCGGAATGGCGAGCGGCGACGTCTCCGGCAGGACGCCGCGCGCGGCCCAGCTCGTCGTCACCGGCGCGTGGACGAGCGCCGCCACCCGCTCCAGCTCGGCGAAGGCGCCGGCATGGACGATGCCGCTGCCGACGTGGATCATCGGCGCCTCGGCGGCAAGCAGCCATTGCGCGGCGAGCTCGACCTGCTCGGCGGGCGGCGGCAGCGGCGCGCTGCGGCGGTAATGCCGCGGGTTCCACGGCGCCGGCGCCTTGAACTTGCCGTTCATCAGCGTCTCGGGCACGTCGAGATGGACGACGCCCGGCCGCCCTTCCCAGCAGGCGCGCAGCGCCTTGCGCGCCAGCTCCGGGATGCGCTCGAACGAGGAGGCGGCCGCGCTCCACTTGCCGATGCGGCCGATGACGCCGGCCTGGTCGAAGCACTGATAGGCGCCGCCGCGGTCGGGATACATGATGGCCGGCCGGCGCGCGCTGGTGATGACCAGCACCCGGTTGCCCTCGGCCTGCTCGACCACCAGCCCCGGCAGGATGTTGGCGACGCCGGGGCCGTTCGAGGCCATGCACACGCCGAGCCTACCGGTCAGCCGCGCATAGGCGGCGGCCATGTGGGCGGCGCTCGTCTCGTGCCGCGGCGTCACGATCTCGATGCCGAGCCGGTGAAGCGTGGAATAGAACCCGAAATAGGTGCCGTCGACGATGCCGAAGACGCGCTCGACGCCTTCGGCATGCAGCATGCGGGCGAGCAGCTCGCCCCCGCTCGTTTCAGTCATGAAGTTCCCCCCGATTTCCGGGCCGCTGGCCCGATGCTAGAATATGCTCTAGTAACGGGAAGCTTACCCACCGGGGTCTCGGCCGTAACGTTTCAAACAGGACGGGCAGATGGCAATTCAGGCCATGAGCGACGATCTCTTCAGCGTCAACCGGCTCTATGCGCGCGCGGTGATCCAGAGCGCCGACCGGCTGTCGCTCGACCTGCCTGCGGAGCTGCGGGGGCATCTCGACTGCGTCGGCATGCTGCTCGCCTCCTGCGACACGCTCGGCGAGGCGCTGGAGCAGCTCGTCGAGGTCGCGCCGATCGTCGGCGAGGGCGGCGATTTCACGGTCGATTGCGACGGCGACCTCGTCGTCGTCCGCTACCGGCCGCATCTGGCGCTGCGCCAGGCCGAGCGCGTCGAGGCGGCGCTCGCCGGCCTGCTCAGGCTGAGCATGTGGGCGACGGGCGATGCCTTCCGGCCGGCCGGCATGCACCTTGCGCACCGGCCGCTCGGCGCGCCGGGCGAATACCGCGCCCTCCTGCGCATCCCGCTGACCTTCGGCGCGCCGGACAACGCGCTGGTGTTCAGCGCCGACCAGCTCGACCTGCCGCTGATCCAAGCCAACAGCACGCTGCGCGCGCATCTGCGCCAGCTGACCGACCGCATGCTGGCGGAGCTGGGGCAGGCGAGCCTCGCCGCCGAGGTGCAGCGGCTGATCCGCGCCAACCCGCGCTGGGGCAAGGAGCGCGTCGCCGAGCGCCTGAACATCAGCGGCCGCCACCTGAACCGCCGGCTCGCCGAGGAGGGCACCTCGTTCAAGCTGCTGCGCGACGCCAGCCTGCACGGCGTCGCCGTCGAGCGGCTGCGCGGCAGCGACAACCTGCGCGACATCGCCGACGGGCTCGGCTTCTCCGACGAAAGCGCCTTCGCCAAGGCGTTCCGCCGCTGGACCGGATCGACGCCGGCCCAGTTCCGCAGGCAGCGCGAGGTCGAGGCGGGCTGAGCCGGGATATCCGGCCTACGGCAGCTCGGCTCCGGCTGGCGCCCTGCGCCACGAATAGCGCGGGCCGGCATCCTCCGGCCGGCTCGCCGGCTGATAGTGATAGGCGATGCCGCCGAGGCGGCCTTCCTCCAGACGCCGCAGCGCGGTCGGGTTCGTCACCTCGAACTCGGTGAAGCCGGTGCGGATCATCAGCGGGATCTGGTCGATCAGCACGTCGCCGGCGGCGCGCAGCGTTCCGGCAAAGCCGTGGCGCGAGCGCAGGAGCGCGGCCTTGGAATAGCTGCGCCCGTCGCTGAACGCCGGAAAGGCGAGCGAGACCAGCGCGAGGGTGTCGAGGTCGGGCAGGATGGGGTCGAGGGCGTCGCCCGGCAGCAGGTGCACGCCGATGCGGCCGGCATTGGCGGCGCGCGTCCCGGCGTCGAGTTCGAGATACGCCGCCAGCGGCAGGATCACCCGCCCGTTGCCCGCCAGCGCCTCGGCGCTGTCGGCGCGGGTCCAGTCGTCGTCGCGAAACCCCTGCGGCGTCCAGAGCCGCGGGGCGGCGGGCGTGTCGGTTTCGCTCATCGTCGCTCCTCAGGCCGCCTTGGATTCGCTGCCATAGAGGGCCTGCTTGAACGGCGCCGCCCCCAGCCGCCTGTAGGCGGCGAGGAAGGTTTCCTCGCGCCCCTCGCGCAGCGCGAGATAGGTCTCGACGATGGTCTCGATGGCGTCGGTGATCTCCTCGGCCGAGAAGCCGCGGCCGACGATCTCGCCGATCGCGCTGTTCTCGTCGCCCGAGCCGCCGAGCGTCACCTGATAGAGCTCCTCGCCCTTCTTCTCGACGCCGAGGATGCCGATATGCCCGACATGGTGGTGGCCGCAGGCGTTGATGCAGCCGGAAATCTTGAGCTTCAGCTCGCCGATCTCCTCTTGCCGCTCCAGCGAGGCGAAGCGCTGCGAGATGTCCTGCGCCACCGAGATCGAGCGGGCATTGGCCAGCGCGCAGTAGTCGAGGCCGGGGCAGGCGATGATGTCGGTGATGAGGCCGGCATTGGCTGCCGCGAGCCCCGCCGCCACGAGGCGGTCGTAGACGGCCTTCAGATCGGCGCGCGCCACATGCGGCAGGATCAGGTTCTGCTCGTGGCTGACGCGGATCTCGTCGAAGGCGAAGGCCTCGGCGATGTCGGCGACCGCCTCCATCTGGGCGTCGCTGGCGTCGCCGGGCGCCTCGCCGGTGCCCTTGAGCGAGATCGTGACTGCGGCATAGTCGGGGTGCTTGTGGGTGGTGACGTTGCGGCGCAGCCATGCGGCGAAGCCGCGGCTGTCGAGCAGGGCCTCGCGCACCGCCGCCTCGCCCTCGGGCCGGGCGGGCAGGGCCGGCGGCGCGAAATAGGCGCGGATGGCGTCGATGTCGGCTTCCGGCAAGGTCAGGTTGCCGCCCTTCAATGCCTCGAACTCCTGTTCGACCCAGCGCGTCAGCTCCTCGGTGCCGGTCTCGTGGACGAGGATCTTGATGCGCGCCTTGAACTTGTTGTCGCGCCGTCCGTGGAGGTTGTAGACGCGCAGGATCGCGGTCGCGTAGGCGAGCAGGTCCTGCTCGGGCAGGAAGTCCCTGATCTTCTTGGCGATGAGCGGCGTGCGCCCCTGTCCGCCGCCGACATAGACGGCGAAACCCAACTCGCCGGCCTCGTTCTTCTTCAGGTGCAGGCCGATGTCGTGGACCTGGATGGCGGCGCGGTCGCGCGCCGCGCCCGTCACCGCGATCTTGAACTTGCGCGGCAGGTAGGAGAATTCCGGGTGCACCGACGACCACTGCCGGAGGATTTCGGCATAGGGGCGGGGGTCGGCGACCTCGTCGGCGGCTGCGCCCGCGAAATGGTCGGCGGTGACGTTGCGGATGCAGTTTCCGCTGGTCTGCAGCGCGTGCATCTCGACGCTCGCCAGCTCGTCGAGGATCGCCGGGATGTCCGACAGCGCCGGCCAGTTGAACTGGATGTTCTGGCGCGTGGTGAAGTGGCCGTAGCCCTTGTCGTAGGTGCGCGCGATATGGGCGAGCCTGCGCATCTGGCGCGCATTGAGCGTGCCGTAGGGAATGGCGATGCGCAGCATGTAGGCGTGGAGCTGGAGGTAGACGCCGTTCATCAGCCGCAGCGGCCGGAACTGGTCCTCCGTGATCTCGCCGCTGAGCCGGCGCTCCACCTGGTCGCGGAACTCGGCGACGCGCGCCTGCACGAAGCCGTGGTCGAACTCGTCGTAACGATACATGCGGGCGGCGTCCGGGGCTCAGGCCGCGACGACGGCGAGCGGCGGCCGAGCCTGCTTGCCGAGGTCCCTGCGGTTGGTGGGGCCGGCGGCGCGGATGCGCTCGCGCAGCCTGAGCGGGCGGATCGCGCCGTCGACGACGGCGACGTCGATCAGCGCCACGTCCACCACCTCGTTCTTGAGGAAGGCCGCCCTGCCGGCCCGCTCCAGCTTCTCCTCGGTCGCCGCGTCGTGGGCGATCTCGGCCTCCGCGATCGACGTGGCCCAGGAATGGTCGGCGGCCAGCCAGACGACCTCGCCGTCGGCAAGCCTGTTCGCGGTCAGTATCTTCATGGTGCGGCTCCTGACGTTCAGGCGGGGGAGTCGGCGGCGACGCGGGCGCGCAGCGGCTCGGACGCGGTGAAATCGGCCCCGGCGACGGCGTCGCCGATGATCGTCATCACCGGCCCGGCGAGGCTGGTGCGGTCCTGCAGCGCCGGCAGGTCGGCGAGCGTGCCGTGCAGCCGGCGTCGGCTGGGAAGGCTGGCATTCTCGACCACGGCGACGGCGGTGTCGGGCGAAAGCCCGGCCTCGGCCAGCAGCGACGCCACCTCGGCCGCATTGGTGCGGCCCATATAGACGGCGACGGTGGCGCCGGAGATGGCGAGCTTGGCCCAGTCCGGCAGCGCCCGGCTTTTCAGGTCGTGCCCGGTCGTCAGCACGAGGGAGGAGGAGACGCCGCGCAGGGTCAGCGGCAGCTCGAAATCGGCGGCGGCGGCAAGTGCGGCGGTCACGCCCGGCACGACCTCGAACGACACGCCTGCATCCCTGAGTGCGGCCATTTCCTCGCCGGCCCGGCCGAACACCAGCGGATCGCCGGATTTGAGCCGCACCACGCGCTTGCCCTCGCGGGCGAGCGTCACCAGAAGGGCTTTGATCTCCTCCTGCGTCCGGGTCTGGCAGCCCTTGCGCTTGCCGGCGGCGATGCGCTCGGCGTCGCGGCGGCCGAGCGCGATCACGGCTTCCGGCACCAGCGCGTCGTGGACGATGACGTCGGCCTCCATCAGCAGGCGATGGGCGCGCAGCGTGACGAGGTCTTCCGCGCCGGGACCGGCGCCGACGAGCGCGACATGGCCGTCCTCGCGGCCCCTGCTCTCGACGAGGCGGGCGGCCACGTCCTCGGCCCCGGCGTCGTCGCCGGCCTCGACGGCGCGCGCGGTCTCGCCGGTGAAGAAGGATTTCCAGAACAGGCGGCGCGTCGTGCCGGCCGGCACGCGCGCATTGACCGTGTCGCGCCAGCGCGCGGCGAGCGTGGCCAGCCGGCCGAGATGGGGCGGCAGCATGCGGTCGATGGCGGCGCGGATCATCTGCGACAGCACCGGCCCGGCGCCTTCGGTGCCGATGGCGACGGCGACGGGGGCGCGGTTGACGAGCGCGGGGGTGTAGAAGTCGCACAGCTCGGGCCGGTCGACCGCATTGACCGGGATGCCCGCCTTGCGCGCGGCGGCGGCGATGGCCGCGTCCTGCGCGGCATCGCCGGTTGCGGCGAAAGCGAGCACGGCCCCGGCGAGGAAGCCGTCGTCCCACGGCGCGCGGACGAGCTCGACGCCGTTGGCGGCCGCCCATTCGGCAAGCTGAGGCTCGGGCTCTTCGGCGACGATGATGAGCCGCGCTTCCGACTGCGAAAGGAGCCGCGCCTTGGCGAGCGCCATGTCGCCGCCGCCGGCGATGACGACGGCGCGATCCGTCACGCGCAGGAAGACGGGAAAGGCGTTGAGCCTGACCGGGGAGGGGGCACTTGCGTTCATGCCGGCAATTGTCGCCGCGCGGCCGCGGATTCTGAAGGGATGGTCTCGCGCCCGGCCCGATCCCGGAGGATGGATTTTCCCCGAAACCGCAGGCGGACAGACAATTTTACCGCTCCGGCCGCGGCCGGAGCAGGCAGGGTGCGGGACTCCGATCCGTGCCGGCGCTCAGGGGATCAGCGTAATCTCCCCGCGCCGGGCCTGCGCCGCCGGCTGGGCCAGGAGCAGCTCGGCGAGATCGCGCGGCAGGCTCAGCGTCACGCGGTCGTTCGCCACGGTTTCCGCCGTCGTCAGGTCGAGGATCATGCCGCCGGCCAGCGTCGCGTTGCTCTGCGGGTCGATCAGGATGAAGGCGCCGGTCTCGCGGCAGTCGGCGAAGCGGTCGAAATGCTGGTCCTCGTCGAACTGAAGGCGGATGCGCCCGATGGCGTTGACCGGCAGCGTCGAGGACGGCAGCCACTTGCCGGTGCCGAGATCGTAGACCTCGCTGACACGCAGCCGCACGCGCTTGATGCGGCCGGCCGCCTTGAGGAGAAGCCGCGCGCCGTCGCTCAGCCCGTTGGCCTGGAGCGACACGACGGTTGCGGCGAAAGCCCGGCCCGCCAGCGGCGGGGCGTCGGGTGCGGCGAGGATGTCGCCGCGCGCGGCGTCCACCGGCCTGTCGAAGACGAGGGTGACGGCGTCGCCCGCGCCCGCCTGTGTCAGGTCGCCGTCATAGGTGACGATCCGCGTCACCGTGACGGTCTCGCCGGAATGGGCGACGGCGACGCGGTCCCCGGCCGCCAGCACGCCGGCCGCGATGGTGCCCTGATAGCCGCGAAAGCTCTCGCCGGGGCGCGACACGCGCTGGATCGGCATGCGGAAGGGCAGGCGCGACTGCGCGGCGGGCTCGGCGCTCTCCAGCGCCTCGACCAGCGTCGGACCGTCGTACCAGCCGAGGACGTCCGGGCCGACATCGACGATATTCTCGCCCTTCAGCGCCGAGATCGGGATGGCGGTGATGCGGAAGTCGCCGAGGAGGTCGGCATAGGCGCGGAACGCGCGCTCGATCCTTTCGAAGACGGCCTTGTCGTAGCCGACGAGGTCGATCTTGTTGACCGCCAGGATGATCTGGCGGATGCCCATCAGGTTGACGATGGCCGCGTGCCGGCGTGTCTGCTCGAGGAGCCCGGCGCGGGCGTCGACCAGAAGGACGGCGAGGTCGGCGGTCGAGGCGCCCGTGGCCATGTTGCGCGTATATTGCTCGTGGCCCGGCGTGTCGGCGACGATGAAGGCCCGCCGTTCCGTCTGGAAATAGCGGTAGGCGACGTCGATGGTGATGCCCTGCTCCTGCTCGGCCTTGAGCCCGTCGAGCAGCAGGCCGAAATCCGGCAGCGACAGGTCGTTCTGGCGCGACCCCTTGGCGACGAGGGCGGCGCGGTGGTCGTCGGCGACCGACTTGGTGTCCCACAGCAGACGGCCGATCAGGGTCGACTTGCCGTCGTCGACGCTGCCGCAGACGATGAAGCGCAGCCTCTGCCCGGACGGGACGAGGCCGCCCGCGCCGTGATCGCCGAGGGTGGCCGGGGAGAGAGCCCCGGGGCCGGTCGCCTGCCCGGAGAGCGCGTTGCCGGGTTCCTGCCGCATCAGAAGTAACCCTCGAGCTTCTTCTTCTCCATCGAGCCGGCCTCGTCGTGGTCGATGGCGCGGCCCTGGCGTTCGGAGACCGTCGCGGCCGTGACCTCGGCGATGATGTCGTCGATGGTGGCGGCCTGCGAGCGGATGCCGCCGGAAAGGGCGAAGCAGCCGAGCGTGCGGAAGCGGATCATGTCTTCCTGCCGGATCTCGCCCGGCCACAGCTCCAGCCGCGGGTCCTCGGCGAGGATGATCATGCCGTCGCGCAGCACGAAGGGCCGCCGCTTGGCGAAGTAGAGATCGACGATCGGGATTTCCTCGGCCTTGATGTAGTGCCAGATGTCGAGCTCGGTCCAGTTGGACAGCGGGAAGACGCGCACGCTCTCGCCCCTGGCGATGCGGCCGTTGTAGAGGTTCCACAGCTCCGGGCGCTGGTTGCGGGCGTCCCAGCGGTGGTCGGCCGAGCGGAAGGAGAAGATGCGCTCCTTGGAGCGCGAGGCGTCCTCGTCGCGCCGCGCCCCGCCGAAGGCGGCATCGTAGCGGCCGGCGTCGAGCGCCTGCCTGAGCGCCTCCGTCTTCATGACGTCGGTGAAATGCGAGGAGCCGTGCACGAAGGGGCTCAGGCCCTCGGCCGCGCCGCGCGGATTGGTGTGGACCCGGAGATCGAGCCCGAGCTCGCGCGCCGTGCGGTCGCGGAACTCGATCATCTGCGCGAACTTCCAGCCGGTGTCGATGTGCAGCAGCGGAAAGGGCACCGGCTCGGGATAGAACGCCTTGTAGGCGACATGCAGCAGGACCGAGGAATCCTTGCCGATGGAATAGAGCATCACCGGGCGCTCGAACTCGGCCGCCACTTCGCGGAAGATGTGGATCGCCTCGTTCTCCAGCGCCTTGAGGTGCGGCGACAGCCGCGAGCTGCGCTGATCGCTGGAAGAAAGAGACCGGGCTTGGACGGCTGTCATGACGCTGGCACTTCGGCTTTCGATGGCGGGGAGGAGGGGACGGATGATGGGGAGGAGGGGATGACGGAGGCGGATTTGACGTGCAGGCCGCATTCGCGCGTCTGGTCCTGCTCCCACCACCAGCGGCCGGCGCGTTCCGGCTCGCCCGGCTTGATGGCGCGCGTGCACGGCTCGCAGCCGATGGAGGGATAGCCGCGGGCGTGGAGCGGGTTCAGCGGCACGTCGTGCGCCGCCGCATAGGCGCTGATCTCGGTGAGCGTCAGATCGGCGAGCGGGTTGATCTTGAGGAGGCCGCGTTGAGCATCGAACTCCGCGAGCGGCGTCTCCTGCCGCGCCTGCGACTGGCCGCGCCGCACGCCGGTGATCCAGACGGCGGCGCCTTCGAGCGCGCGGGCGAGCGGCCGCAGTTTGCGGATGTCGCAGCAGGCGTGGCGCGCCTCGACGCTGTCGTAGAAGCCGTCGCGGCCGTAGCGGCCGACATAGGCGGCGACGTCGTCGCCGTCGGGCCGGTAGCGCAGGATGGCGAGGCCGTAGCGGGCCTCGGTCTCCTCGATCAGCGCCCGCGTTTCAGCGAACAGCCGCTCCGTGTCGAGGGTGACGACGTCGATCCCCGCACCCGAGCGCGCGATGGCCGCGGTGACGACCTGATCCTCGATGCCGAGGCTGGTCGTGAACACCTTGCGCCCGGCGATCGCGCCGACGCGACGCAGCCGCGCTTCGAGCGGAAGCGGTTCAAGGTCGAGCGAAAGGCTGCCGGGATCGACTGGCGGGGCGGACATGGCCGCAAGGTGCAGCAGAGCGGCCGGCTTTTACAGGAATCCGCCTCTCTTTTTGCCGGTTCCTTGAGCAATTTCAGGCGTCTTTGGCGGCTGCCGGGCAATCTCTTGTCATTCCGAGGGAAACAGGCGCCAGGCACGCGGCAGGAAGCCGAGCCGGTCGCCGGCCGCGATCTGCTGCTCGACGGGCAGCTCGATCTCGACGCGATGATCGGCATCGCCGACGGAAAGCTCGACCCTGCGGCGCGCCTCGACCCGGCGCGAGCTCGCGACCGAACCGACGATGCCGCCGCCGCCATCGACGGGCACGATCTCCTGCGGCCGGAAGAAGAGCGTGGCGTCTCCGTCCTGCACGCCCTTGGCGTCGAGGCCGATGTTGCGGTTCTCGAACCAGACCTGGCCGTTCTCGACACGCACGGGCAGCGTGCTCGAATCGCCGATGAAGCCGTAGACGAAGGGGGAGTTCGGCCTGTCGTAGACCTCGTCGGCGGTGCCGACCTGCTCGATGAGGCCCTGGCTCATGACGACGACGCGGTCGGCGAGCTCCAGCGCCTCCTCCTGATCGTGGGTGACGAAGACGGTGGTGTGCCCGGTGCGGTCGTGGATCTCGCGCAGCCACCGGCGCAGGTCGCGGCGCACCTGGGCGTCGAGCGCGCCGAACGGCTCGTCGAGGAGCAGCACGCGCGGCTCGATGGCGAGCGCGCGGGCGAGCGCCACGCGCTGGCGCTGGCCGCCGGAAAGCTGGTTCGGATAGCGGTTCTCCAGCCCCGAGAGCTGGACGAGGTCGAGGAGCTCCAGCGCCCTGCGGCGGATTTCGCGCCGCGGCGGGCGGGTGGCGCGCGGCCGCACCTTGAGCCCGAAGCCGATATTGTCGGCGACGCTCATGTGGCGGAAGAGGGCGTAGTGCTGGAAGACGAAGCCGACATTGCGCTCCTGCACCGATTTGCGCGAGGAGTCCTCGTCGCCGAAGAGGATGGTGCCTTCCGTCGGGAAGTCGAGGCCGGCGATGAGCCTGAGCAGCGTCGTCTTGCCGGAGCCGGACGGGCCGAGCAGCGCGATCAGCTCGCCCGAGCGGATGTCGAGCGAGACGTCGTGCAGGGCGGCGAAGCGGTCGAACTCCTTGCGGACGTTGACGACTTTGAGTTCCATGTCTTTGCGTTCCCGATGGTCAGTGGCCGGTGCCGGAGGGCGGAAGGGTCAGTGGCCGGGTGGGGTTAATGGCCGGGGCCGGTGGCGTGATCGCGCCCGTAGACCCGTTCGAGCAGCGCCTTGAGCACCAGCGTTATCAGCGCCAGCAGGGCAAGCAGCGACGCGACGGCGAAGGCGGCGACGAAGTTGTATTCGTTGTAGAGGATCTCGACGTGGAGCGGCATGGTGATGGTCTCGCCGCGCAGGCGGCCGGAGACGACCGAGACCGCGCCGAACTCGCCCATGGCGCGGGCGTTGCACAGAAGCACGCCGTAGAGCAGGCCCCATTTGATGTTGGGTAGGGTGACGTAGCGGAAGGTCTGCCAGCCGCTGGCGCCGAGCGAGATCGCGGCCTCCTCGTCGCCGGTTCCCTGCGCCTGCATCAGCGGGATCAGCTCGCGCGCCACGAAGGGGAAGGTGACGAACATGGTGGCCAGCACCACGCCCGGCACCGCGAACAGCACCTGCAGCCCCCACGAGTTGAGGACGGGACCGAGGAAGCTGGACCAGCCCGGCGATGACCGGCGAGACCGAGAAGGGCAGGTCGATCAGCGTGATCAGGAACGACTTGCCCTTGAACTCGAACTTGGCGATGGCCCAGGCCGCGGCGACGCCGAAGATGCAGTTCAGCGGCACGGCGATGGCGGCGACGAGCAGGGTGAGGCGCACGGCCGCCAGCGCGTCCGGGTCGGAGATGGCCTCGAAGGCGACCTGCCAGCCGCGCCGCAGCGCCTCGCTGAACACGGCGATGAGCGGCAGGAAGAGGACGAGGGCGAGGAAGGCGAGGGCGACCGCGATCAGCGTCCAGCGCGCGAGCGGGTGCTCGATGGTGGGGTCGCGGAAGCGTGGCGCATGGCCGGCGCGGCCATGGTGGCCGACGCCGAGAAACAGGCTATCCGTCATGGCCGAACCTCTTTCTGCTCCACGCCTGGATCAGGTTGATGGCGAGCAGGACGACGAAGGCCAGCACCAGCATGATCGCCCCGATGGCGGTGGCGGCGGGATAGTTGAACTCCTCCAGACGGATATAGATCAGGAGCGGCGCGATCTCCGAGACGTAGGGGATGTTGCCGGCGATGAAGATGACGGAGCCGTACTCGCCGACGGCGCGCCCGAAGGAGAGCGCGAGGCCGGTGAGGATGGCGGGGACGAGGCCGGGCAGGATGACGCGCAGCACGGTCTGGAAGCGGCTCGCGCCGAGCGTGGCGGCCGCCTCCTCGACCTCGCGGCTGATCTCCTCCATCACCGGCTGCACCGTGCGCACCATGAAGGGCAGGCTGACGAAGACCAGCGCGATGACGATGCCGGCCGGCGTGTAGGCGATGCGGACGCCGTGGGGCTGGAAATACTGGCCGACCCAGCCGGTCGGGGCGTAGATCGCGGTGAGCGCGATGCCGGCGACGGCCGTCGGCAGCGCGAAGGGCAGGTCGACGGCCGCATCGACGATGCGGCGGCCGGGGAAGCGGTAGCGCACCAGCACCCAGGCGACGAGCACCCCGAAGACGGCGTTGATGGCCGCCGCGGCACCGGCGGTCCAGAAGCTGGTCCTGAGCGCGCCGATCAGGCGCGGGTCGGTCGCCAGCCGCCAGAACTCGTCCCAGCCCAGCGCGGCCGAGCGCCAGCCGATGCCGGCCAGCGGAATGAGAACGATCGCGCTGAGATAGAATATGGCGAAACCGAGCGTCAGCCCGAAGCCGGGAATGACGCTCGGTTGCTTCCATTGCCATCGCACCGTCGAGGGTGAGGCAAGGCTCATCGATTACTGCCCCGGCTGGTAGATCTTGTCGAAGACGCCGCCGTCGCCGAAGAACTCCGGCTGCACCTTGGCCCAGCCGCCGAGGTCGTCGATGGTGACGAGCTCGAGGTCGGGGAAGCGTTCGAGCTCGGCCGGATCGACGCCCTCCGTGCTGAAGGGGCGATAGTAGTTCTTGGCCGCGATGTTCTGGCCGACCTCGGAATAGAGATACTCCAGATAGGCCGTCGCCACCTCG